>JAZSOS010000031.1:0-49931 GCA_045537045.1 Eubacteriales bacterium | reverse complement strand
AGTAAACCCATTTCAGGAATCATAGCGTAAACCCATAATAACTTTCCCGAAAAGGGTTTTTATTTTGACATACTACCTTGCTGTTGATATAGGCGCATCGAGTGGACGGCATATACTCGGATGGATTGATGACGGTAAGCTTTGTTTGCAGGAAATATACAGATTTGAAAATTCGGTTACACAAACTGACTGCGGTCTCGTGTGGGATACACAAAGTCTTTTTTCGGAAATCAAAGCGGGACTGAAAAAATGCGCACAACTTGGTATGATACCAAAAACGATTGCAATAGACACATGGGGTGTTGATTATGTTCTTCTTGACAACGAAAAAAAAGAACTGTTTCCAGCCATGGCATACCGAGATGCACGCACATCTTTAATTGAAAATGAGTTTGCGAACATACTCTCGCAAGATGAGCTCTATGCAATTACCGGCATACAAAAACAGAGTTTCAATACCATTTATCAACTTTACTGCGATAAAAAAAGCGGAAAGCTTGATCACGCGGCTTATTTTCTGATGATGCCTGAATATCTATCGTTCAAGCTCACCGGAAAAATGCAAAATGAATACACAAACGCAACAACAACGAATCTTATAAATGCCGAAACCAAGAAGTGGGATATCTCTATTTTATCTCAGCTCGGTATCCCCCTACAAATCTTCAATGCCCCTGCACTTCCGGGCACTTCCGTCGGTCATTTTTCAGATGAAATAAAGAAAGAACTTGGTTTTGATACAGAAGTTGTTCTGTGTCCATCACACGATACAGCGTCTGCTGTTGCTGCGTGCCCTGTAGATACCGACTGCGTTTATATCTCATCAGGTACCTGGAGTCTTATAGGCACAGAAAATCTTATGCCTATACTGTCGGATTCTGCAAAGCTGGGTAACTTCACAAACGAAGGCGGTATCGAATACCGTTTCCGCTTTTTGAAGAATATTCCGGGAATGTGGCTTTTTCAGAACATACGCCGCGAAATCGGCAAAAAACTTACATATGATGAAATGATGCACCTTGCCCAAGAAAGTAAATTTGATAAATGTATTGATTTAACCCTTCCCGAGCTTCTCGCCCCCGAAAGTATGATAGATACTATCCGTTCGATACTCGGAAAACCAGAGCTATCACTTGGCGATGTTCTCAAATGCATATACCTGTCACTTGCGAGATCATACGCAGCTACCGTTAGTGAGATTGAAGCTGTCTGCAACAAAGCAATAACCACAATTCACATAGCAGGCGGCGGCAGTAAAGACAAATACCTTAACAGACTGACCCATGAGTTCACCGGCAAAACAGTCTGCACAGGCTTGCAGGAAGCAACTGCAACAGGAAATATTTTGTCACAGCTAATGAAAGATACCGGAATTTCTCTGAAAGAAGGACGCGAACTTATAAAAAAATCTTTTGAAATCAAGGAGGTAAAATAATATGAGCAGATACACAGAAGCAAAAAACTATTATGCTGCACTGGGAGTTGATACCGAAAAAGCACTGGGTGTCCTCAAAAACATTCCCATAGCCATTCATTGCTGGCAAGGCGACGATGTAATCGGATTTGACAGCCGCGAAGCGCTTTCGGGAGGAATACAGACCACCGGAAATTATCCAGGACGCGCACGAAGCTTTGATGAGCTTTGTGCCGATATAGATTTAGCTTTTTCCCTTATCCCCGGCAAGAAGAAGCTTAATCTGCATGCGAGCTACGCAGTTTTTGACGGTGAGCCGGTAGGACGCGATGCACTCTGTCCAAAGCATTTTGAAAAGTGGGTTAAGTTTGCAAAAGAGAGAGAAATGGGAATTGATTTTAATCCCACATTCTTCGCACACCCAATGGTACGCGACGGGCTTACGCTTTCCTCTCCGAATGATGATGTGCGTAAATATTGGATTAACCACGGTAAAGCCTGCATTAAAATCGCAGAGTATTTTGCAACGGAGACAGGTGTTCCGTGCGTTATGAACATCTGGATACCGGACGGCTACAAAGATATCCCCGCTGACCGACTTTCCCCTCGCATGAGATTCAAAGCATCTCTTGACGAAATCCTTGATATGCCGTATGACAAAGAAAAAGTCTATATAACGCTTGAATCAAAAGTTTTCGGAATAGGCGTGGAAAGCTATACCGTAGGCTCTGCAGAATTCTGCCTTTCGTATTCCGATTATAAGGGCATTACTCCGCTTATGGATAACGGTCATTATCACCCAACAGAGGTAGTTTCGGATAAGATTTCCGCCTTGCTTGCATTTAACGATAAGATCGCGCTTCACGTGACCCGTGGAGTAAGATGGGACAGTGACCACGTTGTGCTTCTTGATGATGAAACACGTGAAATAGCAAAGGAAATTGTACGAAACAATGCCCTTGACAGAGTTTTTATTGCAACAGACTATTTCGATGCATCAATAAACCGTATTGCGGCGTGGACTGTTGGTGTGCGTAGCATCCAAAAAGCACTTCTGTATGCGCTTCTTGAGCCAAGCAAAAAGTTGCAGCAGCTTCAGAATGAAAGCAACTTCACAGAGCTTATGGTCATGTCGGAAGAAATGAAAACCGCGCCGTTCGGTGATGTCTGGGATGAATACTGCCGTATATGTGATGTTCCCGGCGGATTATCATGGTTTGACGATATAAAAAAATACGAAAATGAAGTTCTTTCAAAGCGTTAAGGAGAATCAAAATGAGAGATTTTGCTAAAATGTGCGCCAAAATCGGCGTTATGAAGGATTATGTACAAGGTGGAGGCGGAAACGCTTCCTGCAAACACGACGAAAATAAAATGGCAATAAAGGCGTCCGGATTTACCATCGGTGAAATCACCGAAACCTCCGGCTATGCCAACGTGGATTACATAAAAATCCGCGAATATCACACAGATGTTAAGCAAAACGAACTCACAGAGCGCGAAACAAATTCCACACCATTCACCATGTCCTGTGTCTTCCCAGACAGCGACGGCAATAAGCTTCGCCCATCCGTAGAGACAGGCTTTCATTCTATTATGAAAAAATATGTTATGCACACTCATCCTGTCTACGCAAATGCCATAACCTGTGCTGTCGGAGGTCGTGAGCTTGCAAAAAAAATATTGGGTGATACGGATTTCTTATGGATTCCATACATAAATCCTGGATTTTCGCTCACCCTTGTTATAAAAGATGAAATTGAGGATTTTGAAAAGGAAACGGGTGTTTTTCCAAAAATTATCTTCCTTGAAAATCACGGATTGATAACCACTTCCGACGATGCCGACGAGTGTCTCGAACTTCATTTCAAAGTGAATGAACAAATCAAAAATTATTTAGCTGCAGACGATTTTTATGCTTCAATAAGCTTAAAAGAAGAAAACGGTTCATTTATCTGTGATGATTCTTATGTAGCTGAATTCATTAATACTTTTGGTGCTAATGAAATAGAAAAAACCATTCTTTATCCTGATCAGCTGGTATATCTCAACGCTGCGCTGAAGGACGGTAAAATCAGCTTCAAGGATAACCGAATTGTGATAAACGCTCCCGGAAAAGAAGCTTCAGCAATCATTGAGACATTTGCTGCGTTCTGCTATGTTCTCACTGCAATAAAAAAAGCAAGGCTTTCCGTTCACACAATGGATGATGCGGCAACAGGATTTATAAATAACTGGGAAAGTGAAAAATACAGAAAATCAATCGCTAACCGGAAGTAAAAAGTCATTAGTCATATTCGCGACACTACAACTTGACAATGATAATAAGTTATGCTACGATACAGGCATAACTTATTATCATTTTTGTTTTTGAGGAGGCAAAAAGCGTGAATTCACCCGAGAAAAAGAGAAAAAACAAGGAATTTGCGTTTTCTCTGTGTATGACAATTTCATTATTTTTATTTATTCTTAGTTTCTCGATTTCACTTCCCATATACATTCGCCCCGTATATTATGCATATTCCGAAATTTCAAATCTCCCGAAACAAACTGGCTATGAGAAATCAGAAATTAAAGAATCATATGACAGCATACTTGACTATCTGACAATCCCGGGAAAAGAATTTTCTGTCGGTGATATGAAATACTCACAAAACGGCAAAGCACACTTTGAAGATTGTAAAAAGTTATTTTCTTTGAACGCAACCACGCTCATTTTATCCGCTTTTGTTGTAACGCTTCTTTTGTTCTGCAATAAGAGCAAGCCTCATTTATCTGCTCTACGTCGAAAAAGTTTTTTATGCGCAGGAATTCTCTCACTGATATTCCCTGCTGTTATCGGTTGTATGGCATTGGTAAACTTTGATTTTGCCTTTACTTTTTTTCATAAATTGTTTTTCCCCGGAAAAAGCAACTGGATATTCAATCCCTACACAGATGAGATAATCAACATTCTTCCACAGGAGTTTTTTATGCTGTGCGGGGCGATCATGGGTGTCTCCATTTTTCTTCTTTCTTTGTTTTCAGTTCTTCACGGAAAGAAAAAATTATAATTTTTCAGATTCTACAATAAAATGCTTGCATTAATAAAAATACTCGCATATAATTACTTGTGAAAAACAAATAAGGCGGCGAATAAAATGACTAAAAGATTAAACAGAAGTATGCTTGACGGACCGTTGCTACCGAACATTTTACTCTACACAGTCCCGATTATTCTCACGACTGTTCTTCAGTTGCTTTTCAATGCGGCAGATCTTGTTGTAGTCGGGCGCTTCTGTGGAAGTATTTCGGTTGCCGCAGTCGGTGCAACAAGCTCAATAAGCAATCTACTGGTCAATTTTTTCGTCGGTCTTTCCGTCGGCACAGGTGTCACTGTTGCACATGGACTAGGTGCGAAAAAATATGATGAAGTTAAAAAAACGGTGCACACGGCAATCCCTACTGCGATTATGTGCGGCTTTTTTCTGACAGTAGTAGGCGTTGTGTTCTGCGAAAAACTTCTGCGGCTTATGGAAACACCCGAAAACGTTCTCAGGCTTTCCGCAGTATATATGCGAATTTACTTTTCAGGCATAACATTTACACTGATTTACAACTTCTGCGCATCCATTCTTCGCGCAGCGGGAGATACTAAAAGTCCGCTTGTTTATCTTACAATTGCCGGCGTTATCAATGTCATTCTGAATATTATATTTGTCACAGTTTTTCACATGAACGTCGCCGGAGTTGCTCTTGCTACAATGATTTCTCAGGCTGTGTCGGCAATCCTTGTCTTCCTTGCTCTGATGAACCGCGAAGATTCTTGCAGATTAATGATAAAAGGTTTTCGCATATATAAAGAGCAGCTTTTGAAAATAATAAAAATCGGTCTTCCCGCGGGAATCCAGAGTTCCTTATTTTCGATATCTAATGTACTTATACAGTCATCTATAAACTCATTCGGTGATGTGTTCATGTCAGGAAGTGCCGCGGCATCAAATATTGAAAGCTTTGTATATGCATCCATGAACGGCTTTTATCAGACAACACTTAATTTTACCGGACAAAACTTCGGTGCAAAGCAGTACTATCGTGTAAAAAAGCTTTTAGGAATATGCCTTTGTTGCGTAACTACAGTCGGAATAGTTACAGGTTTTTCTTCCGTTATTTTCGGAGAGAAGCTTCTCTCCATCTATATCACAGACTCTGTGCAGGCAATTTCAGACGGTATGATACGAATAACCTACATTGGGATCCCTTATTTTATATGCGGTCTTATGGAGGTTACGACAGGCGCACTCCGAGGCATGGGGCAATCTCTCACTCCAATGATAATTTCAATTCTGGGTGTTTGCGGAATACGTCTCGGGTGGATTTTTACCATTTTCCAGATTTCGCAATTCCATACACCCGAGTGGCTTTTTGCCTCATATACCGTTTCTTGGACTGTGACGTTTGCAGTGCAGCTTATTGCATTTTTTATTGTATTCAACAAAAAAACAAACAAAGAAACACTTGTATAACAAAAAATCGGAACAAGTGTAACTTGCTCCGACTTACAAGAACAGAATAGTTCTAATTTCACTTTTCGCAACTTGATTTTTAAAATCTTCCGCATCATTTTTATTTTCTATAGGAACGACCTGATATCAACCGTTAATTTTTCTTCTAAGTTTATCAGTCTTTTAGTAATATCTTTAGACACCTCATCCGCACCTTTATATTTGTTAAGGTATTTGTTAAGAGACTTCACTCCCATATTACAACCATCCGTCATCAAATCGGCAATAGTAGCATCAGAGTCTTCCATTGCCAATTTCATATTGGTTTTCATCCATGACATACCTTTTGCAATAGCTGCAGGCTCTTTTCCGTCATCTTTGTATTTATCAAGCAACTGCTGAATCTCTTTATCCAACTTTTTATGCTCGTTTTTGCAAGCTGTCAAAAGTTTTTCAAGTTTTTCGCTTTTTACATTATCAAGTACATCTTCAATAGATGATATGCCCATTTTGACACCTGCATCACATTCTCTTAAAAGTTTTATAGTATCTTGTTCTATCATATTTTTCCTCCATAAAAAATCACCTTAGTAATAGTGTATCACAGAGATGATTTTTTATTCGGCAGCTGTATTCATATATTACTTTATAATAAAATTCATACCATACAGTGTCCTTTCACGGCTTTCACGTACATAATATATGTCAATAAAAAAGGACGCTCTGATAGCGTCCTTTTAAAATTCACTGTGTCTATTTACTTTTCGTCTTTATAAATCTCTTTAAAATACTTATATGTATCAACCTTGAGTTCTCCGCATGCATCTTCATCGCAAGCAATAATTCCGCATGGATGCATCTGAAGTGCGCTTATTGTCCATGCGTGGTCTACACCGCCTTCAACACAGTGGCGAAGTGCACGTGCTTTATTGTGTCCACTGATAAGTAACAATACCTTTTTAGAATCGCACACCGTACCAACACCAACCGAAAGCGCAGTTTTGGGCACTTTATCAGGATCGTTTCCAAAGAAGCGCGAATTAACAATCAAAGTATCCTGCGTAAGTGCGCGTACGCCTGTTCGTGAAGTAAGCGAAGTAAACGGCTCGTTAAACGCTATGTGCCCATCCACACCGCTGCCGCCAAGGAAAAGATCAATACCGCCGTAGGATGCAATTTTATCCTCATACCTTTGGCACTCTGCCTCAAGGTCGCCTGCCATACCGTTTAAAATGTTAATATTTTCCTTTGGAATATCGATATGATTAAAAAAGTTATCGTGCATAAAATACCAATAGCTTTGGTCATGCTCACGAGGGAGACCTACATACTCATCCATATTAAAAGTTACCACATTTTTAAAGCTTACTTTACCGGCGCGGTTCATCTCGATAAGTCTTTTATACACGCCAAGGGGAGATGAACCTGTAGGTAATCCAAGGATAAACGGGCGCGCTTCATTATGACTGTTAATAGCATCAGCGATATGCTGTGCTGCCCATTCGCACATTGCATCATAATTGTCCTTGATAATAAGTTTCATCGTTAATCACACTCCAAATCAATTAATAAATAATTTAGTAAAATGTTTACCAACTATTATTATATACGTTTATTTTAGATTTGTACAGTCTTTTTTTTATTTTTTTGATTTTTTTCGTAGGCTCTATTTGGTTACCCCAACTTTTATTATAGAGCCCAAATAATAAAAACAAAAAATCCTATCTTTCGACAGGATTTTTTGTTTTGGAAGAGCCGAATGGTTTGGATGCCAGTTATTTTTGTTAAAATTTACAATAAAAATATATAAATCAGTATTCAAAATTATGTATATATTAAAAGTCAATAGTATTATTCTATCCAATCGAAATTATCTATCAAATTGGAAATAGTATCTTCAAAAACTGTAGTTATAGCTATGCTTGCTAAATAACCATTACACTTCTTTTGGAATAAGGTTTGATACACATTTACACCATTAATTTCTGAGGTAGTATGTAAAGCGTCTAACGTTTTTCCATCAACTTCAACATTAATAATTTCACAGTTAATATTTTCATACCCCATATTTCTAAAAGCATCTTTAATGTCAGGTATAAGTTTTTTCATATTTTCTACAATATTCAACAATAAAAGTTTGGAGTTGCTAACCTTTTCGAGGTTTATATTTATATTATCAAGTTGGTCACTATCTGTAGCATACATATCATAAACAATTGTAGCGTTCTTAACCGATTCTTTAAATTCATCTCCAGCCATATCAACAGCAATATTATTCAATTCTTTAATTTGTTCTTCATTATAGAAAGTCCAATTTTTATCTAATTTATAACTAATGCCTATAAAATCGTTTTTATAAACGTTTCCTGCTATATTTCCTAAAGAAAATTCTTCTGTGGATGAATTTGTATCGCTCGATATATCAGAGGAAACATTTGTTGTATCATTTTCATATTTACCTCTAACATCAATATCATTGTTTTGACACCCACAAACAGTAAATATCAGCATAAATAACAACAAAAATCCAATTATTTTTTTCATATTTTATCTCTCCCTTAATTAATTTATCAACATTATAGATTTCGTGTACAAAATAGATTCTAATTTATTTCGTATTAACATCAAATAATTCATCAAAAGCTGACCGTTTTTTTCAAAAACCTCTTTTGTTGTGAAATATGACTTTTCTTGCCCTTCAACCGCTATCTTTGTCATGTATATACAATTGTTGTCTTGGTCTTTCCACTTTAATATTGACTTTTTGTTCTTATCTGTTATTCTTATTTTGCTTGTGTAATATCCTTTTGATGTTGATAAGATATGTGCTATAATATAGTTAATTGTTATCCGAACTATGATTTGAAGTCTTTTGCTCTATAACCATTTTCTTCTCAACATCTATAAAATTTTTACATTCTATTCTGTCAAACTTGCTTTCACTAGTATATGTAACACTATCAGTTTCAAGAGGTTGGACTGATATGGTTGCATATTCGCTGATATTACGTTTGCGAAAATACACAATATTGGGTATTAATATAGCAAGATACGGAATTGCAAGTACAATCGAAAAACCAATGAATAGCGATAAAGGTTCTTCAACAAATAAACTATGAGAAAGATTATAAAATATTGTATTTACAGTAAACCTTACAAACAATAATTTAGGTACAACTTTGTCAAATGTTTGCATCTTCTTTTTAATATAGTTTGTAAATATAACTATAAATACAGCGTATAGAACAATAAAAACTGTTTTGAAAATAAAAGTTGGCAAATAATCTGCATTGAATATTCTATAAACAGCAGAAACAGCATCGGGCCCATCTGCATAAATACCACTACTTAATAATTCATAATAAATATGACCTAATG
Organism: Eubacteriales bacterium; assembly: GCA_045537045.1. Classification (GTDB taxonomy): domain Bacteria; phylum Bacillota; class Clostridia; order Oscillospirales; family JAAYXM01; genus SIG480. Next base: position 40,655 of record JAZSOS010000031.1, on the reverse strand, counting down.
TAACTTCTCTTCCAGTGCCCCAAATAGCAAAAAGCGACCATATTACAAACAACAATATTACAGCAGGAAAAATATTAAAATAATAAGTTAAAAAATTGTACCATTTCAAAGATTTGAAATTTTTCTCTTTTTTCATAATTATTACACCGTTTATAATTTAATTAATATCAATGTGTCTATAAACATACAAACACAGTTTCATTCAAATAAAATTCTATATATGTTATATTATACCATATTTCTCAAAAAAACACAATATATTTCATATTGCAAAGCAATATTTCACGCAGGTCGCGCATTTCACAAATCCTGAAAGGATTTATTTCGTTGAAAAAAGCACCAATCTTGTATCAAGATTCATGCTTTTTTCTGGCTCCCGGTGCCCAGTTCGAACCAATGGTCCGTTTGCGGTACCCGAAAAACTTCTTTCGCTCCCGCTTAAGTTTTTCGACCGCAGCACAACTCTGCGCGCTCCCTTCATCGTCCACCGGACGCGGTCGCTGCTCGATACCCTTTGGTTAACGCCGCATATGCGGCTGTTTTCCGAATAAATTGTTGGTTCGAGGTGCAGTTTGACAGATAAACAAAAAAGACATCCAATGGATGTCTTTTTTGTTTGGCTGCCGGACTAGGATTTGAACCCAGACAAACAGAGTCAGAGTCTGTCGTGCTACCCTTACACAATCCGGCAACGAACTCTTATAGTATACAGAATAATTTTCCAAATGTCAAGAACTTTTTTTGAAAATTCCGTTTTTTTTATTTCGGTACGGCGGCTCAATAATATTGTCGACCAGAATGAGGTCTTCACCAATCCTTTTTATTGACTCCCAAGGTATAATAATATCCCCGCAATCCGAAAAGAGAGATGCAAACTTTGAGGTATGGATGATAAGCGAAACGATCCGTCCGCAAGCGATATCAACCTCTACGTCATTTACATAACCATAACGCGTTCCGTCACATATATTTATTACCTCTTTGCAGCTGAGTTCCGTTATTCTGCTTTTCATATTTTCTACGCCCTTTCTATATTATTGTATGTAAAGTGAATTTCTATACGCAATTTTTTCTTGTATGAATAAAAAAATTATGGTATACTATATAATGATATGTTTTATGCACGGAGGTGTTTACGTTGAATACTCAGAACAGTTCTGACAACGAAAAGAGGAAAAAAAGCGATTTCTTCTCTTCCGGAAAATGGTTTGCCATACGTACCGTTCTTCATATCTGCGCGTGTACCTTTAGTATATGCATGCTCGTTTTTATAGGATATATGCTCTCGCTTGACTCTCATGTTGACATTGAAGTTGAAGCAATGAAACTGAATTATTCGTCAATTGTATACTATATTGACGAGGAAGGCAACGAGCAAGAATTTGAACGGCTTTACGATTCACAAAACCGTACATGGGTAAATCTTGAAGATATGCCTACATATTTAAAAGATGCCGCCATCGCAATTGAAGACCACCGTTTTGAAAAGCATCACGGTGTTGACTGGACGCGCACTTTGTCTGCAAGTGCAAATATGTTCTTTAAATTCAAAAGCGATTACGGTGCATCAACGATAACGCAGCAGCTTGTAAAAAATCTTACGGGTGACAATCAGGATTCTGTAAAGCGCAAGCTTCAGGAAATTATGCGCGCGCTCTATCTGGAGCGCCATTATGACAAAGATACAATTATTGAAATGTATCTCAACACAATCTATCTTGGCGAAGGCTGTTACGGCGTAGGCACTGCGTCTCAGGCATACTATGGAAAAGATGTTTCTGAGCTCACCATTGCTGAATGCGCCGCTATGGTCGGAATAACAAATCTTCCAACCTATTATAATCCGTACATCAACCCCGAAAACAACAAAACGCGCCGTGTAAACATCTTAAATCGTATGCAGGAACTTAATATGATTTCCGAAGAAGAATGCGAAAGCGCAAAGAATGAAAATATAGTTTTCAACACAGAACGACGCAATAATACATCAGCGCACGTTCAATCATATTTCGTTGACCATATAATCGAAGAGCTTGTTGATGATTTAGTGGAAAAATGCGGTTACTCAGAAAACGTTGCTCTGCGCACAATTTATTCTGGCGGTCTTAAAATATATGCGACAGTTGACCCGAAAATACAGACTGCTATGGATAAAATTTTTGAAGATGCAAGCAAGTTCCCAAGCTATAACGGAAAAACCCAGCCGGAATGTGCCATGATTTTGCTTAATCCTGAAAACGGAGATATCTTGGCAATGCGCGGCGGTCGCGGCAAAAAAACGGGTGCCAGAGTTCTCAATCGCGCGACGCAATCAAAGCGTCCCCCTGGTTCTTCCATCAAACCTATTGCAGTATATGCACCTGCAATTGAATACGGACTTATTACTCCGTTTTCGGTCGAGGATGATGCTCCGATAAGACTTTTAAACGGAACAGCGTATCCAAAAAATGAAACGAGAACATACTCAGGCCGAACGACAATCAACGAAGCTGTCAAGCAGTCTATAAACACAGTTTCAATGAGAACACTTGAAAAGCTTTCAATCGACCGTTCTTACAACTTTCTCACGGCAAATCTCGGAGTTACTTCCCTTTCCAAAAACGGTGATAAAAACCTCGCGCCTCTCGCGCTCGGTCAGCTTACAAACGGTATCACCGTCCTTGAGATGGCTGCGGCATATGCACCGTTTGCAAACGGTGGAACCTACTATGAGCCAAGAACCTATACGAAGGTTCTTGATGCAAGCGGCGATATTCTTCTTCAAAAGGAAGGAAAGCCGGCCAGAGCGATGAGCGAAAAAACAGCTGCTTATATGAGCTATATGCTTCAAAACGTTGTCAGCAGCGGAACCGGAACTTACGCACAGCTTAAAAACGGAGTCCCAGCTGCGGCAAAAACCGGTACATCAAACAACGATGAAGACCGTTGGTTTGTAGGCTACACTCCCTATTACGTCGGAGCTGTCTGGTTCGGTTACGATACTCCGAAATACATTTCAAAATCTCTTTCTCCTGCGCTTACGACATGGGAGAATGTTATGAATGAAATACACACAAGTCTGCCTGCAAAGAGCTTTCCTAAAAACGATGACTTTAAATATGTAAATGTTTGTTCCGTAAGCGGAAACCTCGCAACCGAGAATTGTAAGCTTGACCCGCGCGGCAGCAGAATCGTTGCCGGATATTTTCACAAGGACGATGTGCCGAAAAAAGCATGTGATGCCCACGTTCTTGTTGACATTGATACCACAACAAATATGCTTGCATCAGAATTCTGCCCTGCCGAAAACCGTAAAACCGTAGCCTTTATGAACATTAAGCGCATATTCCCGATTTCGGGTGTTGTTGTTCCTGATGAACAGTATGTATTCCATGAAGGTGAGCCGGAAAACGGTCAGTTCTATTTTTCAAGCGGTACCGAAAAGCCCATGAATTCCGTTTGCACTTCGCACACTTATACACCTCCTGCAGTCGAAGAACCCGAAATGAATGGTGAAGATACCGGTGACGGCGGAAATATCGAAGGTGGAGATGTATCTGCCGAGGAGCAAGAAAACGCCGGAGTGTCCGACGAAAATTCAGATGCCGGTAATACCGCAGATGACAACATTCATTCTACCGAAAACGAGCAAACACCACAGACAGAATAAAAAACGGAGACTCACTATATAATATGGAAAAATTTAATTTTTGTGTACCTACCCTTTTCGGACTTGAAGGGATAGCCTCAAAAGAGCTTACAAAGCTCGGCCTTTCCGATGTACGTGCCGAAAACGGAAAGGTAACATTCAACGGAACACTCTCGGATATGGCTCTTGCAAACATCTGGTTGCGCACAGGAGAGCGAGTTCTTCTTACCTTAGGTTCTTTTCGTGCGACCACTTTCACAGAGCTTTTTGAAGGAGTGAAGGCGCTGCCTTGGGAATACTTCATTCCAAAAGACGGTGCTTTTCCGGTAAAGGGGCACAGCCTTAAATCCACACTCTTCTCTGTTCCCGATTGCCAGAGCATAATAAAAAAAGCAGTTGTTGAACGACTTCGTCAAAAATACTCACTTTCCTGGTTTGAAGAAACCGGCAGCAAATATCAGATACAGTTTTCAATAATGAATGATATAGCAACGTTGTATCTTGATACAACAGGAGCAGGGCTTCACAAGCGCGGATATCGTGCTGTTTCCGGTGCTGCACCGCTCCGTGAAACACTTGCTGCGGCAATGGTTCAGCTTACAAAATACCGAGGACGCCAGTTTTTCTGTGACCCGTTCTGCGGTTCGGGAACCATACTGATAGAGGCGGCAATGATCGCCGAAAACCGCGCGCCGGGTCTTTTACGCCATTTTGCAGCAGAAAATTGGCAAATATCTCCCCAAGAAAATTGGCACTCTCTTCGAGAGAGTGCGAAAAGTAAAATGTTTTCTCGCGATTTTGAGCTTTGGGGCGGAGATACAGATGAGGCTGTCATTTCCCTTGCAAAATCAAACGCAAAAAAAGCCGGTGTTGATAAATTTATAACTTTTGAAACAGCGGATGCACGTCATTTTAAACCAAGGCATAATCAAGGAATTCTCGTTTCCAATCCGCCCTACGGCGAGCGTCTTTTGGAGCAACGAGATGCAGAGCGTATATACAAAGACTTTGGAGTTGCTATGAGGGCTTTTCCTGATTTCTCTTCTTATGTAATCACTTCACATCCGGAATTTGAACATTTCTATGGTAAAAAAGCCGTAAAACGTCGTAAATTGTACAACGGTATGATAAAATGCGAGTTTTATATGTACTTTTAAATTTTAACATTTTGTGAAACATGCATTTTTGCGCGATATCGAGAGATTTACAAAGTTTGAAAGAGATTCCGCGAGCTATTCCGCCATATTTGCGTTTAATCGTATTTTTTGCCCATTTTTGAAAGATTGGTAACTTGCGGAAATGCACAGGTTGTTCTATTATATCATTATAAGAATTAGCACTCACCTTTCGAGAGTGCTAAGTATAAGAGCAAACTATTTAAGGAGGACATAAAAATGAAACTCAAACCACTTGCAGATCGGGTAGTGCTCAAAATGGTAGAAGCCGAAGAGACAACAAAGAGCGGCATCATCCTTACAGCTGCTGCTCAGGAAAAACCCCAGGTTGCCGAGGTACTCGCAGTCGGTCCCGGCGGTAATGTTGACGGCAAGGATGTTGTTATGCACGTTAAGGTCGGCGATAAGGTCATCACAAGCAAGTATTCCGGCACAGAAGTCAAAATTGACGGCGAGGAGCTTATTATCGTCCGTCAGAACGACATTTTGGCTGTTGTCGAATAATCATTCACTTATTTTATTGTAAAGGTAGGATTTTAAAATATGTCTAAAGAAATTCTTTTTTCAGAAGATGCACGCCACGCTTTAGAGCGCGGTATCAACAAGCTTGCAGACACCGTTAAGGTCACACTCGGACCGAAGGGACGCAATGTTGTTCTTGACAAAAAGTTCGGTGCTCCTCTCATCACAAACGACGGTGTTACGATTGCAAAAGAAATTGAGCTTGATGACCCGTTTGAAAACATGGGTGCACAGCTCGTCAAGGAAGTTTCCACAAAAACTAACGACATCGCCGGTGACGGTACAACAACCGCTACCCTTCTCGCGCAGGCTATCATCCGCGAAGGCATGAAGAACGTCACTGCAGGCGCAAACCCGATGATTATGAGAAACGGTATCAACAAGGCTGTTTCTGCTGCTGTTGAAGCTGTTAAAGCTGCTTCTCAGAAAGTAAATGGTTATGAGGATATTTCCCGTGTTGCCGCTGTTTCCTCCGCAAACGAGATGATAGGAACTCTCATTGCCGATGCAATGGAAAAAGTATCTGCTGACGGTGTTATCACCGTTGAAGAGTCCAAGACGGCAGAAACTTACAGCGAAATCGTTGAAGGTATGCAATTTGACCGCGGTTACATTTCCCCGTACATGGTTACAGATACAGATAAGATGGAAGCAGTTATTGATGATGCTTGCGTTCTTATCACAGATAAGAAGATTTCCAACATTCAGGAAATTCTCCCGCTTCTCGAGCAGATTGTTCAGGCTGGTAAGAAGCTTGTCATCATTGCTGAGGATATTGAAGGCGAAGCTCTTGCAACGCTTCTTGTCAACAAGCTCCGTGGCACCTTTACCTGCGTAGGTATCAAGGCTCCAGGATTCGGTGACAGACGTAAGGAGATGCTTAAGGACATCGCTATTCTCACAGGCGGTCAGGTAGTTTCTGATGAACTCGGAATGGATCTTAAAGAAACCACCTTTGATATGCTTGGTCATGCACGTCAGATTAAAGTTCAGAAGGAAAACACAATCATTGTTGACGGTGCAGGCGATGCTTCCGAAATTAAAGCTCGCGTAGGTCAGATCCGCACTCAAATTGAGGCTTCCACATCTGACTTTGACCGTGAGAAGCTTCAGGAGCGTCTTGCAAAGCTTTCCGGTGGTGTAGCAGTTATCAAGGTTGGTGCTGCAACCGAGGTTGAGATGAAAGAAAAGAAACTTCGCATTGAAGATGCACTCAACGCAACACGAGCAGCCGTCGAGGAAGGAATCGTTGCAGGCGGCGGTACTGTATTCGTAAATGCAATTCCCGCTGTTGAAAAGCTTATTTCCAAGACAGAAGGTGACGAAAGAACAGGTGTCCGCATCATTGCAAAGGCACTTGAAGAACCGGTTCGTCAGATTGCTGCAAACGCAGGCATCGACGGTTCCATTGTTCTTGATAAAATCAAGAACAGCCGCAGAACAGGCTATGGCTTCGATGCACTTTCAAACAAGTACTGCGATATGATTAAAGCAGGTATTGTTGATCCGGCTAAGGTTACACGTAGCGCCCTTGAAAATGCCGCTTCTATAGCTTCTATGGTTCTCACAACAGAGAGCATTGTTGCTGACAAGAAAGAACCCGCAGCTCCGGTTGCTCCCGCAGGTATGGGCGACGGCGGCATGGGAATGTACTAATCCCACAAAAGACAAATATACGATGGCGGAACGCATTAAGCGTTCCGCCAATTATTTTATATTCCGAATATGACAGCAAGCACAATTATTATTAGTCGCTCTTCATCATCGACATCAAGAAGCAGGAGAAGCAAGAGAACAATTGGTAAAATCCCCATTTTTTCAACATCTAATCCGCTAAGAAGTTTCTTTAAGTCAAATCTTTCCCGCCGCTCTGTCGTTGCGTAATGAGGCGTTTTTTCCTCACGTACCTTGTCTGACGTGTCCCCTTCATATTCAACCGGACGGTATAATTCTGAAAAAGCATTCATATCGTTTTGCAAATATTTATTATACATTTCTTTTTCCCCCCGTCTTTAAGAACTCCGATAAAACACCTTTTGCAACACGCGAAAGCTTAACAATGTGTATCGCGCGATCAATATGAAAACTGTCTTCATCTTTCAGGTACGGACGAATTGCACCAAGCAAGCGTATGCGCCTATCATCCTCTGCACTGTAGCTTCCTATAAGCTCCATAATTTTAGAAAGCATCGCGGGATCCAGACCAAGCAAGTCCCCGCCCGGCACAGGAAGAGCCGGAGCTTTCTTTTCTGTTTCAGCTTCTTCCCCACCACCAAGCATCTTTACGATATCCATAATCTTTCCCATGCTTTCGGGGGAAGACATCACACTCTCGATTATATTTTCAAGCTCGGCCACAAAGCGCAATCTCCTTTCTCTGTTATTTTCTGTTGCTGTTCATAAGCTCGCTGAGTATCTGTTTTCCGTCTTCTGTCTCTGCGATTGATGATATAATAGACGACACCCCATCAAGGTTTCCCTGTTTTGCACCTTCGGCGGCATTTTTTATGCGCGCTCCGCCATCAGCCATAAGTGATGCAAGCACACGCTTTCCACTCTCAGTTGACAAAAGCTTTATTATCTGATCCATTTTTATATTTCCTTTTCCGTTTACAGTATCTGCAAGATTTTCAGCAAGATGCTCAAGGTCTTTCGACATAACCATTCCCTCCAACGCAAAATTATTTCTGTAACAGTTTATTCGGAAATTTCTTGTTCTGTGCAAAAAAAAAGAAACAGGACAAGTAACCGCAAGTCCCGTTTCTTTCTAACTATTTGTTTTCTATTTCCCCAATTATCTCACAAAGTTCTTCTTTATCAAAAAGATACTTATTATCGCAAAACTGACAGTTAACCTCAGCCTGTCCGTCTTCTTCAGCGATTGTGCGAAGCTCGTCTGCACCTATTGACGTAAGCACCCCGCGTGTCCTTTCGCGTGAGCAGGTGCATTTATATCCTACCTCATATTCATCCAGAACTTCTATCTCAAAGCCTGTGAGCGTAGTTTTAAGTATCTCTTCAAGGCTCATACCCTCATCAAGACATTCCGTTACAGCGCGAGCTTTCTTTATGCATTCTTCCAAGCGGTCTATCTCATCATCATACACCCCCGGAAGAAGCTGGATAATATACCCACCTGCCGCGCGGATTGACCAATCCCTCTCAACCAGAACCCCGAGTGCACACACAGAGGGTATCTGCTCACTGGTTGCAAGATATGCGGTGATATCCTCTGCAATCTCGCCACTTACAAGCTGTGTCTGACCTATATAAGGTTCTTTCATCCCAAGATCTTTTATTATACTCAATGTACCGTTTCCGACACCGCCTGAAACGTCTATCTTTCTGTCACTCTCACGTACCGGGAGGTCTGCTTGCGGATTTTTGCAATATCCGCGCACATATCCAAGACTATCCGAAACCGCAACGATTGATCCTATCGGTCCGTCAGAATCTATTCTGACGGTTATAGTATCGTTTTCCCCCTTTAAGTCATTTCCGAGAAGCGATGCTGCAACAAGAGTTCTTCCCAGTGCAGCAGATGTAAGCGGTGTAAGATCATGGATTCGACGCGCTTCCTCAACAGTTTCACGTGCTGTCATCGCAAGTATTTTTATTGCACCGTCACAAGTAACGGCACGAATTATTCTGTCTGACATATGTATCCTCCGTAATTTTTCTTCCATAATATTTTATCATTTTACAATGCGAATGTAAAGAACTTTCTATGGCAAATTCGACTGGTTATAACACAATATTATAACTTCATATCTTTTAAACAGAATTAAATTTACAAATTATTTATTTTAATGTGATAAACAAGCAATAAATTACTGGTATACTTATACCATAAAACTTTTGGAGGAATTCAGAATGAAAATCAGTTTCCCAAAACTTACAAAAAAGAAAATTATAGGGCTTATCGCAGCTTTCCTTGCTGCTACACTCTTGCTCGTATGGCTCTTAGGCTCTTGTGGCGGAGGTGATGTAACCCAAGCTTCGGCGGAATACGAAGCATACACCGTAAAGCGCGGTGATATAACCGTTTCCGTAACCGGAAGCGGTACAGTTGAGCCAATTGAACAGTATGAAATTCAATCCATTGTTACCGGAGAAATTCTTGAGGATTACGTCACAGTCGGAACTGATGTTTCAAAAGACCAAGTTCTTTATGTTGTAGATTCAGAATCTGCCCAAAACAGTATAGAGCGTTCGGAAACAAGCTATGAACAACAACTTATATCTCATGACGAAAAAGTAAGAAACTATAACAAAACTCAGGCAAACAGAACCGTGGAATCTCCAATAACAGGTGTTATAACAGAAATGTATGTAGAAAACGGCGATGAGATAAATGCCGGAACTAAACTTTGTGAAATAAGAAACACCGAATATCTCACAGTTCGCATTCCTTTCCTTGCCGCAAATGCAAAAAATATTTATATAAATCAAGCTGCAACCATTTACTTTGATGATAGAAACGAAGAACACGCAGGCACGGTTTCTCATGTAACAACCGGTACATATACGACAGAGGCAGGCGCAATAGTCTCTGATGTCGAAATCACCTTCAAAAACCCCGGTGCGATATTGCCCGGCGAAACAGTCACGGCAACCGTTGAAAATTATGCTTGCAACGATACGGGAACAGTTGAAGAAGTCATCACTAAGATTGTTACAGCAGAGGTTTCCGGGGAGATTGAAGCGCTTTCATACTCAAAAGGAGATAAAATTATCGGCGGTAATCTTATTATGAAAATAACGGATGACAGCTCGAATTCTGATCTTCGAAACAGTGAATTATCACTCAAAAACTCAAAGCTTTCACTTGATGACCAAATTGAAAAGCTTAACGACTATACAATCAAATCTCCCATTGCAGGAACGGTTATTTCCAAAACAATGAAAGAAGGAGACACTCTTGACGGAAACAAATCCTCCCTTGCTATTGTTGCTGACATGTCGAAGCTGACATTTGAAATATCCGTAGACGAACTGTATATACAAAATATTAAGGTTGGTCAAACAGTTGATGTCACTGCTGATGCTATCCCTGATAAAACATTTGAAGGAATCGTTGACACTGTAAGCATCATCGGTACGGCAACAAGCGGCGTTACTGTTTATCCAGTTACTATTGTCATATCCGAATACGAAGGACTTCTTCCCGGTATGAATGTTGATGCCGAAATAGACATAAGCAACGCAAAAGATGTGCTTATGATTCCTGTAAATGCGGTAACGCGAGGAAATCTCGTTCTCGTTGAAGAGAGTTCAAACATTTCCGGGATAACAGCAGAGGAAGTGATAAAGAAAGCGTCTCCGACAGATGACAGTGCTTTTGCTGACTCAAAACCGGATAATATGCCTGAAGATATAATTCTCCCTGAACGCAATAACAATGACGGAGAAAAAACGTCCACTGGTAACGCTAAAACCGAGGAGAAAAACAACAAAACTCAGCAAGTTCCAACAGGCAAACCGCGAGAACTCAGGCTTCCTGACGCCCCCGAAGGATACAAGTACATTATGGTCGAAACAGGCGATGCAAACGACGACTATGTCGAAATAGTTTCCGGACTTTCTGAGGACGATGTGATTTACTATACTGTCATAAAAAATACCTCTACAACAACATCGCCATTCGGCATGGGCGGATTCCACGGTAATATGGGAGGCGGAATGTCGACAGGGGGTATGGGAGGAATGCCTTCTGGCAGTATGCGCCCGAGCGGCATGAGCGGCGGTATGACCGGAGGTATGCGATGATAGAACTTTGCGATGTTTATAAAATTTACGACGAGGGAGAAAACGAAGTACGTGCGCTTGACGGAGTTTCTTTCCGAATAGCTGAAGGCGAGTTTGTCGCCATTGTCGGAAAATCGGGTTCCGGAAAATCTACATGCATGAACATTATAGGTGCACTGGATGTTCCGACAAGAGGAACATACCGACTTAACGGAACGGATGTTTCAGAGCTTTCGGACAATGCGCTTGCAACAATACGCAATAAAACATTGGGGTTTATCTTTCAACAATACAATCTGATATCCAAAAATAATATATACGAAAATGTGGAGCTTCCTCTTATTTATCAGGGAATCCCCGCATCAAAACGAAAAAAAATGGTAATCACCTCACTTGAACGTGTAGGTCTCGCCGACAGACTGCATCATATGCCCAACCAACTTTCCGGAGGTCAACAACAGCGTGTTTCAATCGCTCGCGCTCTTGCGGCAAACCCTCCTGTTATCCTTGCCGACGAGCCAACCGGAGCGCTCGATTCGAAAACAGGAAAAGACGTTATGAAGTTCCTTATGAAGCTTAACGAAGACGGAAAAACCGTAATCCTTATCACCCATGATACCGGAATTGCAGAATGCGCAAAGCGTATTATACGAATTCACGACGGAAAAATCATTTCGGATACCACTAATGTTCCGAGGTACGAAAATCTTGAATAGTGCAGAGGTGTATTTATGAATATCTTTCAATGTCTTAAACTCGCACTCAAAAGCATTTCCGGTAACAAAATGCGTTCTTTCCTTACGATGCTCGGCGTTATAATCGGTATCGCATCTGTTATTACCCTTGTTAGCGTCGTTCAGGGGTTTTCAAATGATATGGTTTCCTCATTTAATTCAATGGGAACAAATAATATAACCGTTTCTCTGAATGGTCGCGGAGGAAATATGAATATAAAGCCCGAGGAAATGTTACAACTTGCAGACGACAATCACGACCTTTTCGCAAACGTTACTCCATCTGTAAGCATAATGGGTGCAACCGCAAAATATGGTTCAACAAATACAACAACCTCGGTTTACGGCGGTAATGAAGAATTTGCCCAAATCAAAGATTATGCGGTGTCAAACGGACGATTTATCTCTTATATAGATACAACAAACAGAAACTGTGTCTGCGTTATAGGAACTTATATCGCAAACGAACTTTTCGGAACCTCCGACCCCATTGGGAAAATCCTGAAAATTAACGGTTCAGCTTATACTGTTGTCGGAGTTCTTGAGGAAGAAGCCGACAGCACAGAAAGCAGTTCGGACAATATGGTTATTCTTCCATATTCAGTTGCCTCGCGGCTATCACGAAATGGAAGAATAACAAGTTACACCTACGTTGCAACGGATGCTTCGGTTATAGAAGAAGCAAAAAAAGTAATAGAAGATTATTTATATGATATCTTTGAGGACGAAGATGCGTATAATGTTTCAAACCTTTCTGAACTTGTTGATACAATAGAAGATCTTATGGGTACGCTTTCAACTGTGCTGGCCGGAATTGCGGCAATTTCACTTCTTGTCGGAGGTATTGGAATCATGAACATAATGCTTGTTTCCGTCACCGAAAGAACCCGTGAAATCGGTATAAGGAAGGCTATTGGAGGAAAAAGACGCGACATCCTCTCGCAATTTGTTATTGAGGCGATTATAACGAGCGGAATAGGCGGAATTATCGGGATTATTTTAGGTGCCATAATGTCATCATTTCTTGCCGGACTTCTCGGTGTTTCAAGCGGAATATCCATTTCGGCAGTAATCCTATCCTTCTCTGTATCCGTTCTAATCGGCATACTTTTCGGATATTTTCCTGCCGCAAAGGCATCAAAACTAAATCCCATCGACGCATTGCGTCACGACTAAATAATAAGGGGACATATGAATATGAAAAAATTTATTTCGGTTCTTCTCTCGGCAACGATTCTTTTATCTCTTTTTGTTCCTGCCAGAGCATCAAATTTACCGTCAGACGATGACATTGAAAGCATCCTCGACGTTATGGAAATCATGACCTATGACGCAAAAGGAAATTTTAACGAAAGCCAATATGTTACACGTGCAGCCCTTGCAAAAATTCTTGTTTCTGCATCACAGTATAAAGGTGCGGCAACTTCCACCTCGCGGGTTTCTCCTTTCGCAGATGTAATGTTTACGCATTGGGGCGCACCCTATATAAGCGTTGCATCTAAAAACAAATTCATGACCGGATATTCTGACGGAACTTTCCGCCCGAACAGCTATATAAAATACGAAGAGGCACTCAGCGCAATGCTCAGGCTTCTCGGCTATACAAACGCTGATTATACTGGTGCATATCCTGCCGGACAAATCGCAAAGGCGGCAGATATCGGGCTTTCCGATGAGGTTTACATATCAGCCGGAAATCCCATCATCAGAAGCGAAATGGCAAAGCTTGTTTACAATCTTCTGAATACCGAGCCAAAGGGTAGCACAACAATTTATGCTCAAACTCTTGGATACACTCCATCCAGCGAGCTTCTCACAATCGGCGATGTTCTTGGTGAAAATGTAAACGGTCCTGTAACCGTTAAAACCGGAACCATTTCTTCGCTCGGACTATCTTCTGCGCGCGTATATCGCAATGGCAACGGTGCAAACATTTCCGATATCGAAAACTATGACGTAATTTACTACAACAAAAAAAGCAATGCTATATGGGCATACTCAAAGAAGATCTCCGGCATACTTGAAGCCATTACACCGAACAAAGAGGCTCCGACATCAGTTACCGTTTCGGGAGTAACTTACACTCTCCCCTACTATGCAGCTCAACGTGCCTTTGGTCTCGACGGTCTTGAGGTCGGAGAAACAGTGACGATGCTTCTTGATAAAAACGGTAATGTATGTGATGCATACGAGGCAGGCAAGCTTTACGAATCAATAATCGGAGTTGTTACAGGAGTTTCCTCAAAAACACTTACCGCAACAGACGGAACAAAAACAAGCGGATACTACGCAACAATTCTGACTCTTGACGGAAGCAGCGTTGACGTAGAAAAAGCTGACAATTCTACGGCGCTCGTCGGTAAAGCTGTCGAAGTTGATTACGCAACCGGAAAAATACGTACAATTTCAAAAGGCAACGGAAATCGGTCCGGATATATAAATGCATCTGCCCTTACCTGGGGCAACTCTCCGATTTCACAAAACATAAAAATTATCGAAATTGATGACAACGGAAATATGGTGCAACTTACACTTTCCCGCCTTGATGGTGTAAACTTAAAATCAGAAAACATTCTTCTTTCTACAACGAATGCTTCAGGAGCAATAGAGGGTCTTATACTGACCGATGTTACAGGAGATATGCATAAATACGGTCTTATAACAAAAGTCGACCGCACTACCGTAAGCGATGGCGCCGGCGGCCAGTCTCCTTCCAAATACACATACCACTATAATTTTGAAGGAAAAACTGGAACCGTTGTTTTCAGCGGAACTGTTACGAGTCTCTCAGAAGGTCCCTGCATATTTATTTATGACAACGGGGAGCTTTCCGAGGCAAAAAATCTTATGAGGGCAACAAACGTAACTTTACTTACTCCGTCATATGCAACAGTTGGAGGAAACGTTAAGCACAGAATTTCACCAAATGTTCAGGTATATAAAGTTGTTGATAATACCAAAATCAAAACAACACTTGATGAAGCGATATCCTATACCGGAAATATCTGGATTTATTATGACAGGATTCAATCAGCAGGTGGAATGGTACGAGTAATTTATCTTAAATAATGAACAAAAACAATCACTGCGAAAATTTTCGCAGTGATTGTTTTTTCTACTGGCTATCAATCTTCAATAAAGACTTCTTTACCGGTTCTAGCCGATTCATATATCGCAAGGATGAGGCCGACGCTGTGAAGAGCCTGCTCTCCTGTAACCATCGGATCGCGGTCATCAAGTACTGCTCTTGACATATCTTCAATCTGATATGCATGAAGATTATCTGTATATGTACAATTGAGACCACCCATAGTACCGGTTGTTTCAGGCTGGGTTATGCTCTTGTCCTTCATTTCCCACTTATAAATACCTTTATCTCCTATCTCAGCAAAACCTTCCGTTCCACCGATTGTAAAAATGGTATCAAGCCCCGGATAAATAGTTGTTGCACATTCGATTACACCCATTGCGCCGTTTTTATAACGAACCATAATTACTGCTGTATCCTCAACATTGGTTTTCCAATTAAGGCGCTCACAACGGGCAAAAACGCTCTTTATCCCGCCTGACATCCAGTCAATAAGGTCGACACCGTGGATTCCCTGATTCATCAGCGCACCGCCACCATCAAGCTCCCATGTGCCGCGCCAATCACCGCTGTCATAATACTCCTGATCCCTGTAGTACTTGAGATATGCATCACAGAGAGTAACTTTTCCGAAAACTCCATCTTCAACAGCCTTTTTCATAGCTATTGCAGCGGAGAAGGTTCTGCGCTGGAATATGCATCCAAGCTTCACACCATTTTTCTTACACGAATCAATAAGTGCCTTCATCTTATCACGGGTAACATCCATCGGCTTCTCACAAAGAACATTAACACCATGTTCTGCCGCAATAATGCCGCACTCTGCGTGCAAACCGCTCGGAGTAAGAATACAACATATGTCAATTTTTTCTTTTTCAAGCATTTCTGCCTCATCTGTATACCAATTTACGCCGTACTTCTCTCCCGTTTCACGAGCTTTGGTTTCGTTGATATCACATACAGCACAAAGTTCCGAAGAGTCAGACTTTTCAATGCCATCTAAGTGATTCCATGCGATTCTTCCACAACCCACAATTGCATATTTTGCCTTCATAACAAATTTCCTCCGTTTGCTTTTGTACTTAAATGATACGCTAAGTTCTACTTCTTTTCAATGGGTAATTTGTACAAAAATAAATCAATTTAACAACCGACACTGTGCGAATTGCAACACATAGCGTCGGTTGTAGTTCTGTTCTATTTTGAATAGTAGTTGATAAGGCAACCTGCAAGGATGATATCACGTTCTTCACGCGTAAGAGCCGGCAAACGAAGAGTTATGTTCTTTTCCTCGCCGTTCTTTATAAGACGCGCGGAGACCTCTTCTTCATCGCCAAGAAGAATTTTTCTTATTCCTTCAATGTATATAAGATCGCCCGCTTCAATTCCGGAAGTATCCGCATCATCAAGTATAAACGGTAACATACCCCAGTTTACAACGTTTGAGCGATAACGCTTTGTAGCAAACTCACGGCAAATATTGGCAACACCACCGAGAACGCGCTGGCACGATGCCGCCTGTTCACGAGCAGAGCCGTCACCGGGTTTTAGCGCAAACACTGCTGTTCCAACAGATGTTTTACTCATATCAATACCGGAAATTCCAAATGCTTCAAGCGCATCCTTTTTTCCTTCGCGGCGGGCAAGCTCGGCAGCATAAACTTCTTTTGCACGTCCGACATATTCAGGATCCTTTCTTGACAAAGCAAAAGACGCAAGCTTTATGGGATTTGAGCGATATGATGAGGTTTCACCTGACGGGATAAGCTCATCAGTAGTTGTTACCGGGTCATAAATCGCACTTGCAACAGAAATAAGAAGATTATCTGTCATCCCAATCATCTCAGGCCAATCTGCGATATTGGGGCCGAATTTAAGTTCTTCAGCAGGATCAGGATTACCAACACCATAATAAATACGGCTCTTATACGGAGATGCATCGAAGTTGTATTTTTCGTCTTTTGAATCAACCGGAATATTATCAAGTTCAAATGCAGAAGTGAGTTTTCCTCCGTTAAGCGCAGTTGCCGCAATAGAACGCGCATCCATAAGTGCAACATACGAAATCTGGCCGTCTCCCGGCTTGCTTCCCTCTCTGTTCGGGAAATTGCGCGTTGCGTGGCGGATAGATAATGCACCGTTTGACGGAACATCACCCGCACCAAAGCACGGTCCGCAGAAGCAGGAACGAATGCTCACACCGGAAGCAGTAAGGTCTCCAAGCGTTCCGTCATGCATAAGCTCCATAGACATCGGCGTACTTGCCGGATAAACAGAAAGCCAGAAAGACCCGTCACCCGTTGTTGCGCCCTTCAGGATATCACGTACACGGTGAATATTCTGGAAAAGACCGCCGGAGCAACCGCCGACAAAGCCCTGATCTACATAAAGCTCACCATTTTTGATTTTATTTAAGAGCGATACCTTTTTATCATCAATACCAAGCATTTCCTTTGCATCACGGTCAACACCCGCAAGAATGTCAGCAAGATTTTTCTTAAGGTCGGAAATCTTAAAAGCATTTGACGGGTGGAACGGAAGCGCGATCATCGGTTCTACCTTTGACAAATCAACCCTTACCGCACAATCGTAATATGCACCGTTGTCCGGATGAAGCGGTTTGTAATCCTCTGGACGACCGTGAACAGTCAAGAAGTCACATACAGTCTTATCTGTTTCCCATATGGATGAAAGGCACGAGGTTTCAGTGGTCATAACATCAATACCGTTTCGGAAATCCATACTTAAATTTGCAATACCCGGGCCGACAAACTCCATAATCTTATTCTTTACAGCACCATCCTTGAACACTGCGCCGATTATTGCAATTGCGATATCCTGTGGTCCGACACCAGGACGCGGAGCATCTTCAAGGTATACGCAGACAACATCCGGATATGCAATATTATATGTCTTTGAAAGAAGCTGACGGGCAAGCTCAGGGCCGCCCTCACCGATTGAAATTGAGCCGAGCGCACCGTAACGCGTATGTGAATCGGATGCCAGAATCATTTTACCGCAACCGGCATAACGCTCACGCATATACTGATGAATAACTGCCTGATGTGCAGGAACAAACTCACCGCCATACTTCTTCGCGGCAGAAAGACCAAAAATATGGTCATCTTCGTTTATCGTACCACCGACCGCACAAAGGCTGTTATGGCAGTTGGTAAGAACATACGGAATTGGGAATTTTTCAAGACCTGATGCGCGTGCAGTCTGAATAATACCAACATATGTAATGTCGTGAGATGCCATTGCATCAAATTTAATTTTCAACGATTCCATAGTATCTGAGGTGTTATGTGCCTCCAGAATGGAATACGCCATTGTTTTCTTCTTCGCCTCGCTCGGAGCGGCAAGCCCAAAAGCACTTGCATCCTTCATAGAGAGCAGGCAACCGTCTTTTAAATATACGCCGTTTTTGATAACAGAAACCATCTTTAAACATCCTTTCTTATCTATTTAATTATAGACCAAATCACAACTAAAATCAAGGTAATTTTCACATATATCCGACAAAATTTCACATGAAACTTTTTTGCCGTTCACCCGGATATCGGAAAGTGTTCCTTTTCCCGTCTTTTGCATATTAAAAACAAGCGTAAGGGTATCAGGGAACAAAGATACCGCCATCCGTGATTTTCCATGAAGCTTAATTCCCGAGTCTTCAAGCAGAGAAAGAAAACTATCTTTCGAAATCCGCATCGATATTTCTACATTAGGTCGCTTCTCCTGCTGTTTCGGTTGCATTCCGTAAATAATAAACAATACGCAAGCTACAAGTGCAACGCAAAGGACTGCTATAATATTTTTTTCCTTCCCAAACATAACAAACTCTCCTATTTCTTTTTCGACATCAGCTTTAGACAATTTTTACGCAGGTAATGCGATAAAATAAATACTGTGAGGTGAGTTTCATGTGGTAAAAACAATTTATGCCGATGTTTTCTTTCTTATCAATTTTATTATAAATTACCTTATTTTATTCACATCAGGATATATAAGCGCCCGCTATATCCGCAGAAGAAGACTTCTTCTCGCAGCAGCAATCGGCGCTTTATATGGATTTACTGTTTTTTTTCCTTCGATCCCATTTGCCACTTCCCTGCCGGTAAAGCTGCTTATTTCCTGTCTTATGGTTATTATTTCATTCGGTTACCGCAATATTATTAAAAACACCTTTCTGTTTCTTGCAATCTCACTTGCTTTCGGGGGTGCTGCCTTCGCTGTAACACTTTTTAATTTCAGTGATCTTTTTGAAATTCACCATGGAATTTATTACATACACTTATCCGTTTCCACTCTTGTTTTAACTTCAATTTTTGCCTATATTCTTTTATTACTTGTTTTCCGACGCGGAACAGTTCGGGCAGACAGAAAATTCAGCACTGTTACAATTTGTTCTGAACAAAAAAATGTAACCATTACAGCACTGCATGATACAGGAAATTCGCTTCGTGAACCGGGTAGCAATGCAAGCATAATTATATCTGACTACACCACTCTCCGTGAAATACTTCCTGAAAGTATAATAAAAATTATGGATCAAACTCTCCCGGAAAATTTCCCTCTCATTCTCGACAAACTCACACAGTTTGGCAGGTTCAGGCTCGTTCCTTATCAAACAATCGAAGCCGGATTTTCACTTATGCTCACATACCGTCCCGAATGTGTTCTTCTCAACGGCAAACCTCTTCCCGGAGCACTTATCGGTTTTTCCCGCCAACGGATATCAAGCGACGGTGTATATTCTGCAATAGTTTAGGAGGTTTCCAAAAGCATGAATTTCCGCATTACACTCTATAAGCTTCTATCAAAACTCGGATTAATTTCACCTTCCGCCGTTATGTATGTGTGTGGCAGTGAAACTCTCCCTCCTCCCCTTTCTACTGAAGAAGAGGAATATCTTATGGCAAGACTGGAAACAGATTCTGAAAATGTTCGAAAAACACTTACAGAACATAATCTACGGCTTGTTGTATACATCGCCCGAAGATTCGAAAACACAGGTATAGGTATTGAGGATCTGGTTTCAATTGGAACAATAGGGCTTATAAAAGCAATAAACACATATAAACCTGAGAAAAAAATCAAACTGGCTACATATGCTTCACGGTGTATAGAAAACGAAATTTTAATGTTTCTGCGCAAAACAGCTTCCCAGAAAACAGAAATTTCCTTTGATGAACCTCTCAACACAGACTGGGATGGAAATGAACTTTTGCTTTCTGATATTCTTGGAACAGAACCTGACAGTGTTATGCGACCTATTGAAGACGAAACCGACCGCCAACTACTCTTAAACGCTTTAGATACACTATCCGAAAAAGAAAGAATTATAATCAAAATGCGCTTCGGGCTTTTCGGAGAACGCGAAAAAACACAAAAAGAAGTCGCAGATGCGCTTGGAATATCGCAATCTTACATATCGCGTCTTGAAAAAAGAATTATTTCGCATCTTAAAAATGAAATACTGAAATTATTATAGAAAGAGCATCCCTGATGTGTGGTATCATACATCAGGGATGCTATCTTTATAAACACTCTTATTCAGTTTTTAGAATAATCCCGTTATTCTTCCGTCTGCATCTACGTCAATACGCTCTGCAGCAGGCACTTTGGGAAGCCCCGGCATTGTCATTATATCTCCGGTGAGAACCACTATAAAGCCTGCACCGGCAGAAATCTTTACGTTTCTAACCGTTACCGTGAAGCCTTCCGGCGCGCCGAGCTTTGCGGGATCATCGGAGAAGCTGTACTGGGTTTTGGCAACACAGATCGGGAGTTTATCAAGACCAAGCTGTGTAAGCTCATCAATCTGTTTTTTTGCGGCGGGCAATACCGTTATTCCGTCTCCGCCGTAAATTTTCGTTACAATCGCCTCAATCTTTTCTTCAATCGAAGACTCTGTATTGTAGCTAAAGGTAAAGTCACCTTTTTCTTCTTCACAGAGACGGACAACCTCGCGAGCAAGCTCTTCGCCCCCCTTACCGCCATCTGCCCATACTGTAGAAAGAACTGTGTTTACGTCAAGCTCACGGCATTTCTTTATTATAAAGTCAATCTCAGCATCCGTATCTGTCGGGAAACGGTTAACCGCAACAACGCACGGAAGCTTATAGACGTTCTTTATATTTGAAACATGGCGGAGGAGATTTGGTATTCCCTTTTCCAATGCCGAAATGTCTTCATTTGCAAGCTCTGTTTTTGCTCTGCCGCCATGCATCTTAAGAGCGCGGACAGTTGCAACTACAACTACTGCACTCGGAGTGAGTCCTGCTACACGGCACTTGATGTCGAGAAACTTTTCCGCGCCGAGATCTGCACCAAACCCTGCTTCCGTAACAGCGTAGTCTCCCATTTTCAGAGCCATTTTCGTCGCCATAACAGAATTACATCCGTGAGCGATATTTGCAAATGGTCCGCCGTGGACAAACGCAGGTGTACCCTCTAAGGTCTGCACAAGGTTTGGTTTGAGGGCATCTTTTAAAAGTGCTGTCATAGCACCATGAGCATTTATCTCACCGCAAGTGACAGGTCTACCATCATAGGTATAACCGACAATAATCCTTGCAAGACGCGCCTTAAGATCGGAAATCCCGCTTGAAAGACAAAGCACTGCCATAATCTCGCTTGCAACAGTTATATCAAAGCCGTCCTCACGTGTTACCCCGTTTTTTGCACCGCCAAGACCGATTGCAATGTCACGAAGCTCACGGTCGTTCATATCGACACAACGACGCCATATGACTTTATTGGGGTCGATACCGAGAGCGTTGCCCTGATGAATATGGTTATCAAGCATTGCGGCAAGAAGGTTATTAGCCGCACCTATTGCGTGAAAGTCTCCCGTAAAGTGAAGGTTTATATCTTCCATAGGAACAACCTGAGCATATCCGCCACCTGCCGCTCCACCCTTAAGGCCAAAAACAGGGCCGAGGGACGGTTCACGCAGAGCAACAGTGACATCCTTGCCGATTCTCGCAAGACCATCTGCAAGCCCGATTGTTGTGGTGGTCTTCCCTTCGCCTGCGGGAGTAGGAGTTATTGCCGTCACAAGAACAAGCTTACCGTCCTCACGCTTTGTTTCATTAAGAAGTGTGAGGTCGATTTTTGCCTTATATCTGCCGTACTGCTCGATATATTTTTCATCCACGTGAGCCTTTGATGCGATTTCGCCGATAGGGCGCATTTCACAGCTCTGAGCTATTTCTATATCTGATTTAAATGCCATTTGTTACTCCTCCAAAGGGCTTATTTAAAGTACTTTACCGCCGACTCAAACATACGGATGTCGTAATTACCCGGAACATTTTTGTAAAGTCCGTTACCTTTACGCTCACTGTGTCCCATCTTACCGAATACTCTGCCATCAGGAGATGTGATACCCTCAATAGCATACAAGGAATCGTTGGGATTAAAGTGAACATCGCTAGTTGCGTTGCCGTCAAAGTCAACATACTGTGTTGCAATCTGACCATTCTTTGCAAGCTCATGAATGAGAGCTTCATCTGCAAGGAAGCGACCTTCACCGTGAGAAATCGGAACAGTATATACATCACCTACATTTGTAAGAGCAAGCCACGGGGACTTATTGGATGCAATTCTTGTTCTTACGATTCTCGACTGGTGGCGTGCTATTGTGTTGAATGTAAGGGTCGGGCAATTCTCATCTGTATCGATAATTTTCCCATACGGTACAAGTCCAAGCTTTATAAGTGCCTGGAAACCATTACAGATACCGCACATAAGTCCGTCACGGTTATCAAGGAGGTTATGTACGCCTTCCTTTATTGCCGCATTGCGGAAGAATGCAGTTATAAACTTACCGCTACCGTCAGGCTCGTCACCGCCGGAGAAGCCACCCGGAATAAATACCATCTGTGCAGTTTTAAGCTCGTTTGTAAACTTTTCTACGCTTTCGCGGATGCCATCAGAGGTAAGATTTCTGATAACGATGATTTCAGGTTCAGCCCCCGCATCGCGCATAGCCTTTGCGGAATCAAACTCGCAGTTCGTTCCCGGGAATGCAGGAATGAGAACCTTCGGCTTTGCGCACTTTACAGCCGGTGCTTTCCACTCGGAAGCCTTATATTCAAAGTTCTGCATAGGAGTTTTGCTGTCGGGGATGTTACAGCTATATACACTTTCAAGCTTATCCTCGTATACCCCGAGAAGCTCTGTGAGACAGATGCTCTCCGAACCGAGAGAAAGTACATTCTTATCGGTTATATTACCGATAAATGTTGCACCGGAGATATCCTCGGTTGCTTCTACGACAAATGAAGCATAGCTGTAACCAAAGAGCTTTTCTACGGTTATGTCTGCTGCAAAGTCAACGCCAAGACCGTTACCAAACGCCATTTTCATAACAGCTTCGGCAATTCCACCGATGCCCGGAGTGTAGCAAGCTACAATCTTTCCGCTTCTCATAAGAGAAGTTATGGTATCAAACACTTTGAGAAGTGATTCGGTCTTCGGGAGACTATTTTCATCAAACTCTGGAGAGATAAGGAAAACTTTGTTCCCTGCCTTCTTAAACTCCGGTGAAACGACATCAGACACTTTACCCGTAGTAACTGCAAAAGAAACAAGCGTGGGCGGAACATCGAGATTTTCAAAGGAACCACTCATTGAGTCCTTACCACCGATTGAACCTATACCAAATTCCATCTGCGCCTTGAACGCACCG
This sequence comes from Eubacteriales bacterium, assembly GCA_045537045.1. GTDB lineage: Bacteria > Bacillota > Clostridia > Oscillospirales > JAAYXM01 > SIG480. The sequence continues at coordinate 17,062 of JAZSOS010000031.1, read as the reverse complement.
AGAAGAGCTGCAAGCGGCTTACCCCAGCGTTTTGCGTCCTTGCCAAGTTTTTCAAAATATTCCTGGAATGTGAGATATACATCGTTAAAGTCTGCACCTGTCGCAATAAGCTTACATACAGACTCGACAACAGCCATATATGCGCCATGGTACGGGCTCTGCTCCGTAACGAACGGATTATAACCCCAAGACATAAATGAGCAGTCATCCGTATGCTTCTTCTCAACGGAAATCTTCTGTACCATTGACTGAATTGGAGTAAGCTGATTTTTTCCGCCGAACGGCATAAGAACCGTACCTGCTCCGATTGTGGAGTCAAAGCGCTCGGAAAGCCCTCGCTTTGAGCAGATATTGAGATCCTCTGCCATCTTCTTATAATTATCTGTAAATGAGCCGTTAATCTTCTTATCGGAAAGGCTCGGCTTTGCAACAGAAACGTCGATATGCTTTTCTGCACCGTTGGAATTTAAGAACTCACGGCTTATATCAACTATCTTCTTGCCGTTCCAATGCATTACGAGGCGCGGAACCTCCGTAACAACTGCAACCGGACAAGCCTGGAGATTTTCTTCGTCCGCAAGAGCGAGGAATGCATCAACATCCTTTGCCTCAACAACAACTGCCATACGCACCTGGGACTCACTTATTGCAAGCTCTGTACCGTCAAGACCGTCGTATTTTTTCGGAACTGCGTTGAGGTTAATCTCTAAACCGTCGGCAAGCTCACCGATCGCAACAGAAACACCGCCTGCACCAAAGTCGTTACAACGCTTAATCATACGGCTTGCTTCTTCGTTTCTGAAAAGACGCTGAAGTTTTCTCTCTTCGGGAGCATTTCCTTTCTGAACCTCTGCACCGCAGGTTTCAAGAGACTCTGCTGTGTGGGATTTTGATGAACCTGTTGCGCCGCCGCAACCGTCACGACCGGTACTTCCGCCGAGAAGTATTACGATATCGCCGGCTTCCGGACGTTCACGGCGTACATTCTTCTGCGGAGCCGCCGCAATAACTGCACCGATTTCCATGCGCTTTGCTGCATAGCCATCGTGGAAAATTTCATCAACAATACCGGTTGCAAGGCCTATCTGATTACCGTAAGAGGAATATCCTGCTGCTGCAGTTGTTACAATCTTACGCTGCGGAAGCTTTCCCTTTATCGTTTCGCTTACGGGCTTTAAGGGATCAGCCGCACCCGTTACGCGCATAGCACCGTATACATATGAACGACCGGAAAGCGGGTCGCGGATAGCGCCGCCAATGCAGGTTGCCGCACCGCCGAATGGCTCAATTTCCGTCGGGTGGTTATGGGTTTCGTTCTTGAAGAGGAGAAGCCACGGTTCTTTTACGCCGTCAACCTCAACCTCAATTTTTACCGTACATGCGTTGATTTCTTCGGACTCGTCAAGCTTATTAAGCTTTCCGTTTGCGCGAAGATGCTTTACGGCAATTGTCGCGAGATCCATAAGGCATATAGGCTTTGTTCTGCCGAGAGCGCGGCGTGTTTCTATATACTCGTCATAGGTCTTCTGCAAAAGTTCATCCTCAAACTTAACACTGTCAATGGTCGTGAGGAAGGTTGTATGACGGCAGTGGTCAGACCAATATGTGTCAATCATGCGGACTTCCGTAATGGTTGGATTTCTGCCCTCTTTTTTAAAGTAGTTCTGGCAGAACTCAATATCGTCTGCGTCCATTGCAAGACCGTATTCGGAAACGAAGCTTTCAAGCCCTTTTCTGTCAAGCTCAATAAAACCTTCGAGAGTTTTTACCTCTGTGGGGATTTCATACTCAACCTTGAGTGTTTCCGGTTTTGCAAGGTCTGCTTCTCTTGATTCGACGGGGTTGATTACATATTTTTTAATCTCCGCAACATCTGCATCCGTAAGATTTCCATACAATGCATAAAGCTTTGCAGTACGGATAAGAGGACGGTCGCCCTGAGAGATTATCTGAATGCACTGCGCCGCAGAATCTGCACGCTGGTCAAACTGTCCCGGAAGAGGTTCAACCGCGAAAACAGATGCATCGCATGAGCAGACGTTGATATCTTCAGAAACTATATCAAGCTGAGGCTCTGAGAAAACAGTCTGCTTTGCATAGTTAAAAAGCTCTTCCGATATATTTTCCGCATCATAACGGTTTATAACGCGAACATCTGTGAGACTTTTTATACCGAGAAGCGTTCTTGCATCGGAAAGAAGCGCGCGTGCCTCGTTGGCAAGCTCTTTTTTCTTCTCTACATACACTCTGTATACCATACTTAATTTTCCTCCCTTGCACGAAGTGCCTTTGCACCGATATCACGGCGGTAATATGCACCTTCAAAGCTTATCTCTGAAACAAGCTTATATGCACCTTCAATCGCATTTTCAAGAGTATCAGCTATTTCTGTTGCACCGAGGACTCTTCCGCCGTTTGTGAGAAGCTTTCCGTCGGAAAGTGATGCACCCGCAACGTAAACCTTATCGGAAATAGCAGACGGAATTGTCATTTCAAAGCCTTTATCATACTTTTCCGGATAGCCTTTCGATGCCATAATTACACAGCAGGCGCTCTTTTCACTGAATCTGACCTCTGTATCAGAAAGCTTACCTTCCGTAACAGCCTGCATAACGGTGAGGAGATCCGATTCAAGAAGAGGAAGAACAACCTGAGTTTCAGGATCGCCGAAGCGGCAGTTGTATTCGATAACCTTTGGACCGTTTGGAGTGAGCATAAGTCCAAAGTAGAGGCAGCCCTTAAATGTTCTTCCTTCTTTGTTCATTGCATTAATTGTGGGAAGGAATATAGTCTCCATACATTCCTTTGCAAGCGCATCGGTATAGTAAGGATTCGGAGCAACAGTTCCCATACCGCCGGTATTGAGACCCGTATCGTTATCTCCGATACGCTTATGATCCATAGAAGAAACCATCGGAACAACCACATTGCCGTCTGTAAATGCAAGGACGGAAACCTCGGGACCCGTAAGGAATTCTTCAATGACGATTGTCTCACCGCTCTTTCCAAACGCTTTATCCTGCATCATTGATTTTACGGCATCCATAGCAGCTTCGCGTGTTTCTGCGATTATAACGCCTTTACCAAGTGCCAAGCCGTCCGCCTTTACAACAGTCGGAATTGGTGCAGTTTCAAGGTATTTAAGTGCTGCATCCATATTATCAAACACTTCGTACTGCGCTGTTGGAATGTTGTACTTTTTCATAAGGTTTTTGGAGAAAACCTTACTGCCCTCAATTATCGCCGCGTTTGCACGAGGCCCGAAGCATGGGATTCCCTTTTCCTCAAGTGCATCAACCGCACCGAGAACAAGCGGATCATCAGGTGCAACAATTGCATAGTCGATTTTATTCTCTACCGCAAATTTAACGATTGCAGGAATATCCTTTGCGCCGATATTAACGCAGGTTGCATCCTCTGCCATTCCGCCGTTTCCGGGAAGAGCAAATATTTCTGTGACATTTTTATTGAGTTTAATTTTCTTTATGATGGCATGCTCTCTGCCGCCGCCACCGACTACCATAATTTTCATTGAAGTTTCCTCCGATTATCAATGGTGGAACAAGCGCATACCTGTAAATGCCATTGCGATACCGTGCTTATCACAGCACTCGATAACGATATCGTCACGGATTGAGCCACCCGGCTCTGCAATATATTTTACGCCGCTTGCAAACGCGCGATCAATGTTATCAGCAAACGGGAAGAAAGCATCAGAGCCAAGAGCAACACCATCGATTGTATCAAGATATGCACGCATTTCTTCTGCTGTAAAGGGTTCAGGCTTGCGTGTGAAATACTTTTCCCAGTTACCATCAGCCGTTACATCTTCTTCGTTTTTATTGATATAACCGTCGATTACGTTATCACGGTCAGGTCTGCCGATATCTTCCTTTAACGGAAGGTTGAGAACCTTTTCGTGCTGGCGCAAAAACCATGTATCTGCCTTTGTTCCGGCAAGACGTGTGCAGTGAATACGCGACTGCTGACCTGCGCCGACACCGATAGCCTGTCCGTCAACTGCATAGCAAACGGAATTGGACTGGGTATATTTAAGCGTGATGAGCGCAACGATGAGGTCACGAAGAGCATCTTCAGGAATATCCTTATTTGCAGTTACTACATTGCTGAGAAGCTCACGGTCGATTTTAAAGTTGTTTCTTCCCTGCTCAAATGTAATACCGAAAACATGCTTATGCTCAACTTCCTGCGGAACATAGTTCGGGTCAATCTTTACGATATTGTAGTTACCCTTGCGCTTTGTTTTGAGAATTTCAAGCGCCTCCGGCTCATATCCAGGAGCGATAACACCGTCAGAAACCTCACGCTTTATCATCTTTGCCGTTGTTACGTCACAGACATCAGAAAGAGCAACCCAGTCTCCGAAAGAGCACATACGGTCTGTGCCTCTTGCTCTTGCATAAGCGCAAGCGAGGGGTGACTCATCAAGACCTTCAACATCATCTACAAAGCAAGCGCGCTTAAGCTTATCCGAAAGCGGAATACCGACTGCTGCAGATGTCGGACTTACATGCTTAAAGGATGTTGCTGCCGGCAAGCCAAGAGCCTCCTTAAGCTCTTTTACAAGCTGCCATGAATTGAATGCATCAAGAAAGTTTATAAAACCCGGACGACCGGAAAGAATCTCTATCGGAAGATCGCTTCCGTCACTCATAAAGATTTTTGCAGGCTTCTGATTCGGGTTACAGCCATATTTAAGTTCAAATTCTTTCATTTTTAGTCTATCCCCTCTTATTTATTTTTGTTTATCATTCTGTTCTCTTCTTTTCCGCTTGCAAGGTCAGTGTAACGGACATAGAGCGAAATCTTATTTTCTGCATCAAGTGCATCCCAGAGTGCGTTGGTGAACTCATCAATATCATCAGGGATAATAACGCGCTCAGGCTCACCCTGGAATGTGGGAATCGGATTTCCGTCACATACATATGTATGAATGAAATGACCGAGCCCTGCGATTGACGGATAATCGTAGGTATAACGCGCGCATGCTGAACCCTTTTCATCAATGCTCTTGAGAATGCTCATTTCATATGAGAAATCTCCGTCACGGAAGGTTGCCATACCGCTTATACGTGGAGTGAAATTCGGAGCATCCGGTTCAAACTCACGCGTATTAAGAGCTTCTCGGAAGCCTTTTCCTTCTTTGATGAAATCATAAATTGTATCGGTCTGGTCGCCGTTTGTAACGATAAGCTTGTTTTCAAACTTACGGATTGCGGCGTAGATGATAAGGCTTGGGTCTTCCACCTTTGAAACGTCGAACGGTTCTGTGAAAACTTCTTCGTTTTTCTCTGTAAATATACGGTTGCGACTGTTTGCACTTCTTCCCATTATGAAATAAGCAGTGCAAGCCTTTTTGCCGTCGGCACTCTTGCCGATGACAATTCCGCGTCCCACATAGGAGTTTCCTTCTACCTGCTTTGCGATGTCATTTACTTCATATATATTCATATGTATATCCCTCTCAATTACTTTGAAATTATCTCAGCGCTTACCTTCTCCACGGATGCGGGAAGAATTCTCCACTCAGCAAGGCGCATAACGCGTTTTTGTAAAGTCTCTGGCGTATCATCCTCGCGGATATTAACTGCCTTCTGCATTATTATCTTGCCACCGTCCGGAATTTCGTTTACAAAATGCACTGTTGCGCCTGTCACCTTCACGCCATAGGCAAGAGCGGCTTCGTGAACACGAAGCCCATAAAATCCCTCGCCACAAAAGGACGGGATAAGCGACGGATGAACGTTTATTATCCGCTCCGGATAGCGCTTTGTGAAATCCTCACTGAGAATTAGCATAAACCCTGCAAGAACAATTATATCTATCTTTTTCTCATCGAGAAGTTTAATTATTCCGGCTTCAAATGCAGACTGACTTCCAAGTTGTTTTTTGGAAACAACCGCGGTTTCAATATCTGCTTTTTTTGCACGTTCAAGAGCATAAGCGCCCTCTTTGTTTGATATTACAAGCTCAATTTTTCCGCTTTTGATGATACCCTTCTTCTCTGCATCAATGAGTGCTTGAAGGTTGGTGCCGCCACCAGAAACAAGGACAGCTATACGCGCGCGGCTCATAAAATCACCTTTTCGTCAGACTTTACAATTTCACCGATGACGTATGCATCCTCGCCGTTTGCGCGAAGAATTTCAATCGCCTTGTCAACCTCTTCCTTCGAAACAACGATGCTCATACCAACACCCATATTGAAGGTGTTAAACATATCCCGCTCGCTGATGTTACCGGTCTTTGCAATAAGATCAAATATCGGAAGAATGCGAACTGCAGATTTATCAATCTTTGCACCGAGACCTTCCGGAATACTTCTCGGAATGTTCTCATAGAAGCCGCCGCCGGTGATATGAGAAATACCCTTTACCTTTACTTCTTCAAGAAGCGCAAGAACAGGCTTTACATAAATTTTTGTTGGCGTGAGGAGGGTTTCACCGATGCTCTTGCCGCCAAGCTCATCACAAGGCGCCGTGAGATCTGCATTCTCAACATCGAACACCTTGCGTACAAGAGAGAAGCCGTTTGAATGAACACCGCTTGAAGGAAGAGCAATAACGACATCTCCTGCTTCCATCGTCTTGTTGTTGATTATCTTTGATTTATCAACAACGCCTGTGCAATAGCCTGCAAGGTCGTATTCATCAACAGGATAAAATCCCGGCATTTCTGCAGTTTCGCCACCGATAAGTGCAGCGCCGGACTGAACACAGCCTTCCGCGACACCCTTTACGATATCTGCTATTTTCTCCGGAAAGTTTTTTCCACAAGCGATATAGTCAAGGAAAAAGAGCGGCTTTGCTCCTGCACAGATAATATCGTTTACACACATAGCGACACAGTCGATACCGACAGTATCGTGTTTATCAAGAAGAAAAGCCATTTTGAGCTTTGTTCCGACACCGTCTGTACCGCTGACGAGAACAGGACGCGTCATTCCGGTAATATCAAGCTCAAAGAGACCGCCAAAGCCACCGACATCAGAGCAAACGCCTGATGTCATCGTTTTTGCGATGTGTTGTTTCATAAGTTCGACAGCGCGATAGCCTGCAGTGATATCAACACCTGCAGCTGCATAGCTGTCTGATTTTGACTGCATATTCATAGTTTAGTCTTCCTTTCCGTTCCAGCAGTATGTGCAGAGCTTACACGGGTCTATGCCGATAGACTCAATCACACCTTCGAGTGACTGAAAATCTATTGATGCAAGGTGAAGCTCTTTTGCGATTGTCTCACGCAAATTCTTTCCTCGTTCAGTCGTACCGTCACTGTATTCTTCTATATGTTTAAAGCCTTCTTCGCCCTCAAGCTCCATTATGGTTTTGCGGGCGATAAGCTCCATTTCATTTGTTGCGCGCGAAAAATTAAGAAACTTACATCCGTGCATAATCGGAGGGCAGGCAGAGCGCATATGCACTTCTTTTGCCCCGTTGTCATAAAGAAACTCAACAGTTTCGCGAAGCTGAGTTCCACGGACAACAGAATCATCAACAAACAGAAGGCTCTTATCCTGAATAAGCTCGTGTACAGGGATTTGTTTCATCTTCGCTATTTTACTGCGTTCCTTTTGCTGAGTTGGGATAAAACTTCTCGACCATGTAGGCGTGTACTTTATGAACGCACGTGCGAAAGGTATCCCGCTTTCGTTTGCATAACCTATTGCATGGGGGGTTCCTGAATCCGGAACGCCACCTACATAATCAATACCCTCAAGTTTGCCATTTTCTCTGTCATTACGCGCCATAATTTCACCGTTACGGTAACGCATCATTTCAACGTTGACTCCCTCATAAGTAGAGGTCGGATACCCGTAGTAGCTCCACAGAAATGCACACATATGCATTTCTTCTCCCGGCTCTGCAAGCTGTTCTACTCCATCAAGCGTGATTTTTACTATCTCACCGGGACCAAGCTCGCGCTCAGGCATATAGCCGAGTTTCGTATATGCAAAAGCTTCAAACGACACACAGAAGCCATCATCGTTTTTACCTATCATAACAGGAATCCTGCCAACTTTATCTCTGGCAGCAATGATTGAGCCATCATCTGTCAGAATGAGGATTGATGCTGTCCCCTTGATTCTGCTTTGTGCGAATTTAATACCTTCAACGAAATCTTTCTTCTGATTTATAAGTGCCGCAACAAGCTCGGTGTTATTAACACCACCGCTTGTCATTGCATCGAAGTGACCCCCGAATTCAAGATAATTGTTTATCAATTCATCTGCATTATTAATAATGCCTATAATACAGATGGCATAAGTTCCAAAGCTTGCACGAATAAGAAGTGGCTGTGGATCATAATCACTTATGCATCCGATTGCTGAAGTTCCCTTCATATCCTCAAATACATGTTCAAACTTTGTGCGAAACGGTGAATTTTGAATATTGTGAATCTCGCGCTGTAAGCCAATTTCTTCATCATATACCGCGATACCTCCGCGGCGTGTTCCTAGGTGCGAATGATAATCCGTACCGAAGAAAACATCGCCTAGGGCATCGTCACGGCTTATTGCGCCGAAAAAACCACCCATGTGTGCCTCCTAAACTTACTCGCCAAGAATACGCTTCATCATCTCAACATACGCATCCTCAACGTTGCCAAGATCACGGCGGAAGCGGTCCTTATCAAGCTTCTCATGGGTTGTGCTGTCCCAGAAGCGGCAAGTATCGGGAGAAATTTCATCAGCAAGAACTATGCTGCCGTCAGAAACCTTACCGAACTCAAGCTTAAAGTCAACAAGATCAACATTGAGCTTTTTAAAGAATTCCTTCATTACTGCATTGACCTTAAATGCCATATTCTTAATGGTCTCGATTTCTTCTTTTGTTGCAACGCCGAGAGCAAGCGCGTGGTATTCATTGATAAGCGGGTCACCGAGATCGTCATTCTTGTAGGAAAACTCAATTGTCGGCTCAGCAAAAACTATTCCCTCTTCAACGCCGTAGCGCTTAGCGAAAGAACCTGCCGATATATTTCTGATGATAACTTCAAGCGGAACAATTGAAACCTTCTTAACGAGGGTCTCACGCTCTGAAAGCTCTTCTACAAAATGAGTAGGTACGCCTTCCTTCTCAAGAAGCTGCATCATAAAGTTTGTTACACGGTTGTTAATCGCACCCTTTCCTGCGATTGTCCCTTTCTTAAGGCCGTTGAAAGCCGTTGCATCGTCTTTGTAATCAACGAGGAGAACTTCCGGGTTCTCCGTTGCATAGACCTTTTTTGCCTTTCCTTCGTAAAGCATTTCTTTCTTTTCCATTTTATTTGACCTCCTAAAAATATTGGAATAATTTACTTAGTTAAATTCCGCAGAAATCTTTGCGTCCTTTTCAAGAACCTTCGTAGCATCTGCACGTCTCTTTGCATCAAGCTTCCCAGCAAGTTCTTTGTCTTCAACTGCAAGAATCTGGGCCGCGAGAAGCGCGGCATTTGCACCACCGTCAATGGCAACAGAGGCGACCGGAATACCGGACGGCATCTGCACGGTAGAAAGAAGAGCATCCAATCCGTCAAGATTTGAAGATTTACACGGAATACCGATAACCGGAAGCGTGGTATTTGCTGCAACCGCACCCGCAAGGTGAGCAGCCATTCCTGCAGCAGCTATAATTACTCCAAATCCATTATCACGTGCTGACACGGAAAATACACGAGCTTCTTCGGGCGTTCTGTGCGCAGAATATACATGTACCTCAAACGGAACTCCGAGAGACGACAACATGTCTGTCGCTTTTCTTATAATAGGTAAATCGCTGTCGCTTCCCATTACAATACCAACTTTTTTCATATGTATAAACCTCCTGAACACACAGGGTATTCCCTGTTTTTTAACTATAACAGCCGAAATGACAAAAAAGGGCGCACCTAACTCACCGGGGAGTTAAATGTGCCCAGACGGTCGGCAATCACGGGGAAACTCCCCGAAAATTCTCTGCTTCCTGTGGTGCTCCACAAATCCGTCAGTTACAGAGAACTATATTAAAATTATCAGAATAATTATAGCACATATATTGCATCAATGTCAAGATTTGAACATCGTGTTTTTTACATTTTACGGGAAGATATTTTTAAAATTAATGTAACGGTTGCGCAATAATAAAAATCTACAAAAAATTAATAATAAATCCTGTTGCATTTATCGACATTTGACGTTATAATATATAAGTGTTTTTATATACAAAATTAAAACAATCGAGGGGATATTCTTGCAGGATTTTCTTTTTTCTGTAAATGCGGTTCTTCCGCTTTTTATTCTCATTTCTTTAGGATGGTTTCTTACCCGCCTGAATGTCTGGAACGGTGAATTTTTAAAAACCGCCAACGGTATTTCGTTTAACGTTCTCATTCCCGCAATGCTTTTTTACAATATATATACGTCAGACTTCCGTTCTGTTTTTGATGCAAAACTTCTTGCGTTTGTTCTTGCAGCGGTTGCTATTGTTGTCGGAATTGCTTTTATTGTCGTTCCTGTTCTTACACGCGACAGAGCTCGCCAGGGCGTTATAATCCAAGCACTTTTCCGAGGAAATTTTGCATTACTCGGTCTTCCGCTTTGTCAGGCACTCGCAGGAGATGCCGGAGCACAGATTGCTTCTGTTTTCCTTGCTTTTCTGATCCCCGCATTCAATGTTCTGGCAACGGTTGTCCTGAGTGTTTACAGCAATGACAAGGTTGACTCTCCGATTCTGATCGTGAAAAAGATACTGAAAAACCCTCTCATCATCGGGTGTGTTCTCGGACTTATCTTTTCATTGTTCAAGATTCCACTGCCGGAAATTGTTTTTAAACCCGTTCGTGATTTAAAGAGTGTTGCAACACCGTTTGCTCTCCTTGTTCTCGGCGGTGATTTTAAGTTTAAAAGTTTTATTTCAAATATAAAGTACGTACTTTCCACCGGTCTTTTACGTTGCGTCGTAATACCGTCGCTCGCCATATTTGCCGCATATCTTTTGGGATTCCGCGGAATCCACATTGCGCTTGTTATAAGCACATTCGGAACGCCGGTCGCAGTCTCTAGTACAGCTATGACATATAAAATGAACGGAGATTACGACCTTGCGTGTCAGCTCGTTGTTTTCACAACCATCTTCTCTGCAATTTCGATAACTATGCTCGCGTTTGTAACAAAAACGCTCGGCATTTTATAAATCTATAACAAACACGGAGGAATATACCAATGAATTCCAGAATCACAGCTATACTCTGTCTTATCTGCATAATTTTTACACTTTGTTCTTGCACAAGTGAACCTGAAGCACTGTCTGGAGTCGCACCTTCATCAGTGGACGTAACTCCCACTCCGATTGCGTCCGAAGGCGAATTTATGTACGACAGCCAGCTTTCACTTGCCGACTCGTTTAACCAGATGAACACGCTTCGTATTTCCGTATGCGATGATATGTATTCTGCAGTTGTATCGTTTTCGGAAGATTCCGCATGGGTTCCGGTTGCCGCAAGCAAATACGCACTCGGAAGCGAAGAGTTTCTTGCAGCATCATATGTTATGGAGATGGAGCCTAGTATAACGGCAAAAAAGCTTATGCGCGAGGCCGGATTCAAAAACATTGAAATTTCACCGCTCGACCTTGAAAACACATGGAAAATAACAGCAACCAAAGAGGAAAATGGTGTTGTTAACGAATACGAATACACGGTAATGTATGGTTCGCAGTCAGACTCATACCGCTTTACTCTTTCTATAAACAAAGAACCTACCATGATGCTTGCGTCACGCCGCATCACCGGCGGTTATGCAGTTCAGGTCTGGGTTCCGGATGGCGAATACCACATTCTTGTTCAGGATATTCAGGAAGGCCGTTTCGGGTATATACCCAAACAGCGTGATGCTGAGGTTGATTTTCCCAAAAATGATATCTATTACGACGGTACACTTGTAACAAACTCATTCACCACAGAGGGTGCGGAGTATACTTTCCTCCTTGCAAACAATATTCTCTACATTTCAAAAGACGGTTCAAACTATGCAATACCGCTGTCATAATAACGGAGGAATGTGATTATGTTAAGAATAGGTTGCCATCTTTCATCTTCCAAAGGTTATCTCGCAATGGCGAAAACCGCAAAATCAATAGGTGCCAATACTTTTCAGTTCTTCACAAGAAATCCGCGCGGCGGTGCTGCAAAGCCCATTGATCCGGATGACATCGCGGCATTTCTTGTACATTCAAAAGAAAATGATATTTCACATATTCTTGCGCACGCTCCGTACACGCTCAACGCAGCGGCAAAGGACGACAGAGTCAGAGAGTTTGCACTTATGACAATGCGGGACGATATGAAACGCCTTGAATACACACCGGGCAGTATGTATAACTTCCATCCCGGTTCTCACGTCGGTCAGGGGACGGAACGCGGAATTGAGCTTATCGTATCACTTCTGGATGAAATCATCACGCCTTCCCAGAGCACAACTGTTCTTCTTGAAACCATGGCAGGAAAAGGCAGTGAAGTTGGCGGAAAATTTGAGGAAATAGCCGAAATAATTTCCCGAGTTAAGAATCCTGACAGGCTCGGCGTTTGCATGGATACATGCCATATTTTTGACGGCGGTTATGATATCAAAAACAATCTTGATGCTGTTCTCAACGAATTCGACCGAATCATCGGCATTGATAAACTATGTGCCGTTCATTTAAACGACAGTCTGCACGGATATGAAAGCCACAAAGACCGCCACGCAAAAATCGGCGAAGGCTTTTTAGGCACAGATACTTTCCGGTCAGTAATCAACCATCCAAAGCTCCGCGCTCTTCCCTTTTTTCTCGAAACGCCAAACGAGCTTGACGGATATCAGGAAGAAATCGCGCTGCTAAAAAATCTTTACGAAAATTAGGAGGAATCATCTATGAAATGGGTAATTGCATCCGATATTCACGGTTCTGCCGAGTTTTGCAAAAAGCTTCTTAATGCATACAACCGCGAGGATGCCGAGCGTCTGCTCATTCTCGGAGATATTCTTTACCACGGACCGAGAAACAATCTCCCCGGGGAATATAATCCGAAAGAAGTTATTGCCATGCTAAATCCTATGAAGGACAGTATCCTCTGCGTGCGCGGAAACTGCGATACTGATGTTGACCAGATGGTTCTTGATTTTCCAATAATGGCAGAATATGCAGTTCTTACAGTCGGCAACAGAATGATTTATGCAACTCACGGTCACAAATTCAACACATCAAACATCCCGTCTATAAAGAGCGGAGACGTACTTCTGCACGGACATACCCACGTTCCAAAGTGTGAAGAATTCGGAGACGGGTTGCTGTATTGCAATCCCGGTTCTGTATCAATCCCGAAGGAAGGTTCCGAGCACAGCTATATGACGCTTGACGGAAACGTTCTCGAATGGAAAAACCTTGACGGTAAGGTTTATATGACGTATACCCTTTAAGATAGCTAAAACAAACATTATCAAAAATTAAACGATTCAAACGAATAATACGCAATAAATTAAGAAAAAATAACATAAACAAAAAAAGACAAGCATAAGCTTGTCTTTTTTAATATCGGACATAACAAAACCGAAGCAAATAAAACTCTGCTTCGGTTTGGTCCGAGTGACAGGAGTCGAACCTGCGGTTGTGCCTGCGGCAAACCAATTTATGTCCCCACTCGCTCGCCGCTGTAAGCGGCAACCGCTCGGGGATGACAAAGAGCCCGCAGGTTCCGGAAACAAAAAAGAACCGTCACGATTGTGACGGTTCGCAGATGGTCCGAGTGACAGGAGTCGAACCTGCGGCCTCTTGAACCCCATTCAAGCGCGCTACCAAGCTGCGCTACACCCGGATTTCAACTTTATAAGTATAGCATACTTTTACAAAAGTTTCAAGTGTTAATTTGATTTTTTTCGGAGGAATTTTCCACATGACAATTTCTTTTATCCGTACCGTCATTTTATATCTCCTGATAAGCATTTCACTTCGCGCTATGGGAAAGCGTCAAGTCGGCGAACTATCATCGGCAGAGCTTGTTATTACCCTGCTTTTTTCTGAACTTGCTGCTATTCCGATGGGCAGCACAGATATTCCCCTGCTCTATGGCGTTATTCCTATCCTTACCCTGCTTATTCTGGAAATTCTTATTTCCTCCCTGTTTCTAAAAAACAGATGGATACGCAAATTAGCAGTCGGACGCACAAGCATCTTAATAGAAAACGGAAAAATAAACCAGCTGGAAATGAAAAAGCTTCGCCTTACCCTGGATGAACTTTTAGAAGAGCTGCGGCTTAAAAGCATAATAGATATTTCTACCGTAAAATATGCCATACTTGAATCCAACGGCGAGCTCAGTGTTTTTCAGTTCGGACAAGAAATGCCAACTGTAAGGCAGGATTTAAACCTGACTGATGACAACACCTATCTGCCACACATAATTATATCCGACGGCATTCTTATAGACAGTGAAATGAAAAAAATGAACTTCGAAAAAAAGAAGCTTGAAAAGGAACTTAAAAAGCACGGAATTGAATCTTACCGTGACGTTTTTTTAATGCAGACAGACGAAACAGGAAAAACGCTTGTCGTCCCAAAGGAGAAAAATAAATGAGAAAATGTATCGTTGCAATTCTTATTTTAATATTCGTTGTAGGCATATGTATTTATACCACAACATTTACCTCTCGTTTTTGTAAAAAACTTGAAAATTCTATTATTGCCTGTATTTATGAAGCAGAAAACGAGAACTGGACTGAAGCCGAAAAACATATAAATAATGCAATACAACTCCTGAACGAACAAGAAAGGACTCTGGAGATATTTGTTATGCATCACGATATTGATGAAATCCACAGTCTTGTTTTTAAAACCGCGTCTGCAATAAGGGTGAAAAGCAAGCAGATATGCCTGACCGAAGCTGAATATCTACTTGCGAGAATACGCCTTGTATCAGATGCAGATCATCCGACCATTGCTAATATATTCTAATATTCTTTTAAAAAAGTACGTTGCAGTAGTGCGCAAAGCACTCCTGCAACGTATATACTTTAGCAATATTTTATTCACCTTTTAATGAATTAAGCTCGGCAAGAAAAGACTGGATGTCCTCAAACGAGCGATAAACCGATACGAAGCGGACATATGCAACCTGATCTATTTCCTTAAGCTTCTTCATTATCATTTCTCCGATATGGCTGCTTGAAACCTCTTTTTCCATTGTGTTCTGCAAAGTCTGCTCAATCTCATCAGCGACTTCTTCAAGCTTATGAATAGGAACAGGACGCTTGACACACGCGCGAAGCATACCGGACATAAGCTTAGATTTGTCAAACAGCTGGCGCGAGCCGTCATTTTTTATTACATACAGCGGCATACTCTCGACAACTTCATAGGTCGTAAAGCGCTTTGCACACGCCAGACACTCACGCCGACGTCTGATGGACCCGCCACCTTCAGCCGGACGGGAATCAAGCACCTTGCTTTCGAGATAGCCGCAAAACGGACACTTCATAATATGACACCTCCAAAGGGATGAATATACCAAAGCAATACCTTGTTATATATAGATAATACCATAAACCACCCATATATTTCAAGAGGAAATGTAAAAACGTCACACTTTTGTAACGTTTTATTGGTGCTAAAATCATCGCTTTCAAAAAGCAGTGACTGTTAAAAAGCAGAACACTCTTTAACAGTCACATTATGAAAATAATATTTACTTCATCATGCTTGCAACTTCTTCTGCGAAGTTGTCTTCACGCTTCTCAAGGCCTTCTCCCTTTTCAAAACGGATGAACTTCGTGAGTTTAATCTCTCCGCCAAGTTCCTTAGCAACATTTGCAACGTGCTGAGCAACGGAAATCTTATCACCCTGAACGTACTCCTGCTCGAGGAGGCAGTTCTCAGCGTAGAACTTCTTGATACGTCCCATAACCATCTTCTCAGCAACAGCCTGCGGCTTGCCTTCGTTCATAGCCTGAGCTGTGAGGATTTCCTTTTCTTTTGCAAGAACATCTTCCGGAACCTCGCTGCTTGTAAGCCATGACGGGCTCATAGCGGCAATCTGCATTGCAACGCCACGGCCGAGAGCTGTGATTGTGTCATTACCCTTGATATTATCGGAAACTTCCATATTGAGAAGGACACCGATCTTACCGCCCATATGCATATAGGTTACGTTTACGCCACCTTCGCATACAGCAAAACGGCGGATTTTGATGTTTTCACCGATTGTGAGAATCTTGTCCTGAAGAGCCTCAGCAACGGTCATATCCGAACCTGCGCACTTGCAAGCGGAAAGAGCTTCAACATCAGCCGGCTTATTTGCAAGGATAGTCTCTGCTACATCTGCAGCGAACTTCTGGAAATCAGCATTCTTTGCAACGAAGTCTGTCTCACTGTTGATTTCAACAACAACGCCCGCATCTGCGTTTGCTGTGCCGTAAACCATACCTTCAGCAGCGATTCTTCCTGCCTTCTTTGCAGCAGCAGCAAGGCCCTTCTCACGAAGGAATTCCATTGCCTTTTCCATATCGCCGTCGGAAGATGCAAGAGCCTTCTTGCAATCCATCATACCTGCGCCCGTAGATTCACGAAGCGCCTTAACATCAGCAGCTGTAAAAGCCATAATGTAACACTCCTTATATAATTAAATTATTCCTGCTCTGCGACTGCTTCAGCAACAGCCTCCGAAGCTTCAGTTGCCTCTACATCTGCAACTTCTTCACCGGAACGAGCTTCAACTACTGCGTTCGCAATAGTCTGAGAGATAAGCTTAATTGCGCGGATAGCATCATCATTACCCGGGATGACATAATCAACTTCTTCCGGATCGCAGTTAGTATCAACAATAGCGATAACCGGAATACCGAGCTTGCGTGCTCCAGCAATAGCATTGCGCTCCTTGCGCGGGTCAACGATAAACATTGCTCCAGGAAGCTTGTTCATTTCCTTAACACCGCCGAGATACTTCTCAAGCTTTGCAATTTCAGCCTGAAGCTTAATTACCTCCTTCTTGAGGAGAAGATCGAAAGTGCCGTCTGCTTCCATTTTCTTGAGCTGGTTAAGACGCTCAATAC
>JAZSOS010000010.1:0-5719 GCA_045537045.1 Eubacteriales bacterium | reverse complement strand
ATATCTTGTGTTATCTTATTCATAGCGAATAGGGTGACACCTGCCTTTCGGTTTTGTCTGAGCAACTCAACCTTAACACAGGTCGCTTCTATTCGCTACCCTTTTTTATTTATTTGTCACACATCATTGTAACACCTACACAATTGTGCAAGTATATATTTCGGGATTTGTTGACAATTTTATCCGGATAATATATAATTTTTAAAGAGCAAACTATTCCGGAGGATGAAATATGAGCAGCTACACTTCACTTGCAGAGTGCTATGATGAATTTACCGGCGATGTCCGCTACTGCCGTTGGGCAGACTATCTCACCGGTCTTTTTGATAAATATTCCGACAAGGACGGCGTGCACGACGTTCTTGACCTTGCCTGCGGCACTGGTTCTCTCTCTGTAATCCTTGCCGAGCGTGGGTTTGAAGTTATCGGCACAGACGCCTCTGAGGATATGCTTTCCGAGGCTCAGGCAAAAGCGTGGACGGTTTCCGGAACACCGCCGATGTTCCTTCATCAGAGCATGGAAGCGCTTGACCTTTACGGCACTGTTGATGCCGCGGTATGCTGTCTTGACAGCATAAATTATCTCACAAGCTGTAAGCTTTTAAATCAAGCTTTTGCACGGCTTAAGTTTTTTATCCGTCCGGGCGGTCTTTTTATATTCGATGTGAACACAGATGCGAAATTCCGTAGCCTCGATGGTTCAGTATTCCTTCGCGAAAACGAGGATTTCTTCTGTACATGGAGTGCAGAATACGACAAAGACTCCCGTATGTGTGCATTTTTCTATGACATATTCAAAAATTGCGGTGAGCTGTGGTCAAGAGAACAGGAAGAGCATACAGAACGCGCACATTCATACGATGAGATAAAAGCTGCACTGGAAAATTCTGATTTTACGCTTCTTTCCATTTTCGGCGAGCTTTCCGAAAATCCTCCGTCAGATGATGAACAGCGTATTTTCTACGTTGCAAGACGAAATTAATCCGAGCGGAAACGGACACCTTAAGACAACAGAAAGGGGAAACCCGCGCCGTATAAGCGCGCGGTTATCTTATTTATGAGCGATACAATTGCGGCGGTTGCCACCCCGCCTGCTAAAAGTGCAATAGGAATAATACGCATCTCGGGTGATAACGCCTTTGAGATTACAAAAAAAGTCTTTTCCGGCGATATTTCAGAGCCACGGAAAATGGTCACGGGAAAAATGCTTTCGGAAAACGGCGAGGTCTGTGACTACGGCATGGGCGTCTTTTTCAAGGCTCCCGCAAGCTTCACGGGAGAAGACTCTGCCGAGCTTTACTGTCACGGTTCTACTGCAGTTCTCAGAACAGTTCTTTCGGCACTCTTTTGTGCCGGCGCACGTCCCGCAGTTGCCGGAGAATTTACCCGACGTGCGTTTCTGAACGGTAAAATGGACTTAACTCAGGCAGAAGCGGTAATTGACCTTATTGACTCAGAAACCGAGCTTGCTGCGAAAAATGCCGCCGAGCAGATGAACGGACGGCTCGGAAACGAAATTTCTGCAATTTCAGCTTCTCTGACATCAATAGCGGCGGGATTTTACGCCTTTGTAGATTATCCAGATGATGAAATAGAGCAAACGGAGCGCGATGAGCTTGCCGCGCGGCTATACTCGTGCGCTGACAGCGCAAAAGCTCTTGCCGGAACATACTCCTCGGGCAGGATTTTCCGTGAAGGAATACGCGTTGCGCTTATCGGACGCCCGAATGTCGGAAAATCCTCACTTTTGAACGCACTCCTCGGCACCGAGCGAAGCATTGTGACCGACATTGAGGGCACAACGCGCGATACGGTTGAGGAATCACTACGCGCAGGAAACGTTGCACTTCATCTTATCGACACCGCGGGACTCCGCAATGCCGATACCGAACCGGAAAGGCTTGGTATCGAGCGAAGTGAAGCGGCGGCACGTGATGCCGATATCGTGGTTGCGGTATTTGACGGAAGCGCACCGCTTGATAAATATGATATGCAGACACTCGACCTTGCAAAGAGCACGAGAAGCCTTTGCGTTATAAACAAGAAGGACCTCGGCACGGTTATCGACAAGAGCGTTTTCGGTGACCTTCCGATTATCGAAATATCCGCAAAGCTGAACACGGGAACACGCGCCGTTGTTGACAAGATATGCGAGATTTTCAATGTTTCAGATATTCCCTGCGACGGAAGAACGCTTACCAATCCTCGCCACGCATCAACTCTTAACCGTGCTGAAGAGCGCATACGCGCCGCCGCTGATGCATTCACCAGCGGGATATATGCAGATCTTGCCGTCAGCGATATTGAGGACGCAATAAATATCCTCGGCGAAATAACCGGCAACTCCGCACAGGATACGATAATCAACGAAATCTTCAGCCGCTTCTGCGTTGGTAAATAGAAAGTAATACAGATGGGACAGCAAACTGCTGTCCCATCTGTATTACTTAGCAGTTTTCAGTATGCCTGCAAGCTCACGTCCCAATAGCTTTACTGATGCAATCGCTTCTGACAGCGAATTTGCGCTCGTTCCCACTTCAACGAGCATAGAGCCTTTTGTCGCATGCATATTAAAGCGCTCCTTGCGTAGGTTCATCGGGCGCATTATGTCCGGGTATTTGCTTGCCATTATATTCTGAAGCTTTACCGCAAGCTTTAAGTTTTCTACCCAGTCCGGATGTGGAAGCCCACTCTCGCCGGTAGACATAACGAGCATAAGCTGGGCAACACGCTGACCATTCACCTGCGCAACCGTCCTGTATTTTGTTCCGTCGTCTGCCGTCATCGCATCGCGGTGGACATCTATCACAACCTTGATTGACGGATTTTTCTTCAAATGCGCGCCTATGCTTTCAAGAGTACGTGTATAAGAACCGTTATACGATGGGCTGTCGTAAATATTGCGGTCATGTATAACAGATATCCCCTCCGCCTTTAATGCTGCTTCAAGCTCGTCCCCAACGCGTATTACATTGTATTTCTTATCCGAGGTGCGCTCAACGTCCGTAAGGGTATATGTATCCCTTCCCTGCGGAAGATAGCTTTCGCTGCCGTGAGTGTGCACTATAAGCACATGCGGGCCGTTTCCGCCAAGCTTGAACGGAAGCTTTGCGGAGAGTAGCCATTTAAGATCAATTCCCTTTGTGCTGTCATTTTTCACCCATATGTTTCCATAATGTACATACCCTTTATCCGACTTAGGGCTTATCGTTGTGTTTTCTATCGGATATGTTTTCTCTTTTTTCTCCCCTCCGGGAGTGTATTCCCATACTGTGAGGCTTTCTTTCTTTTTTTCTTCTTCTGCCTCCGCTTGCTCAATCTCCGGCTCGAGCGCGGTTTCCTCCACATCACCCGTATACGGCAACTGAGAAGCAAAGGCCCTCAAAATTTTCTTCTCACCGTCACTGCGAATAAGAGGTGTTTCTCCCGACATTGCATATCTGACAAAGTCCTCATCAGATGACAGACGCACAAGCTTCTCTTTTATATACCTTTCCGCGCCGCTTGCCGACAGCAAGCGTATTCCTGCGGCACTGAGCAGAAACACAGCTGCAAGCAGCAAAAAGCCGTGTTTTTTTCTTCTCTTTCTCATTTTATGTATCTCCTTTTCAGTTGACACTTAATTATATTAAAAAACTCGCGGAAAAATAACAAAACAAGCTGTAAAAGTTGATTCTTTTACAGCTTGTTTAATCTCTTTTATCTGCGCGGACGTCTGTTTGCCGCTTTTCTGTCCGAATACTGCTTTATCCCGGAAATCTTGCTGTCGCTGTCCTGCATAAACTGCTTGAGCTTATCCTCAAACGACATTTCTGCCTGTTCACGCACGGGATTGCTCTTCGGTTGAAAGCTCTGTACCGGTCTTTCAGGCTTAGGCTCGGCTTTTCTTATCGACAAGCTTATGCGCTTGTTTTCATCAATGCCGATTATCTTTACCTTTACTTCCTGCCCCACCTTGAGATGCTCGCTTATGTCGTTTACATAAGTGTGCGAAATTTCGGAAATATGTACCATCCCGCTCTTTCCCTCTTCAAGCGAGACAAACGCCCCATATTTCGCAATAGACGTTACCTTCCCGTTGCAAATAGTACCTACTTCGAGTCCCATACTCCGTACTGCGTCCTCCTTTGTATTTTTAGAAAGCTTTTCTTTTTATCAGCTTCCCGAAACATCTACAAAAACGCGCTCATTCGGCGCGGCGTAGCCCTGGCTCTGCGCTTCTTTTGTAACGTAATCATCGTCTATCTCGGCGCTTAGAATCTGCTCAAGCTGTGCTTTTTTCATTGATTCCGTAGCTATAAGCTCATCAAGAGCACTTGTATCATTTTCAAGCCGGTTTATTTTTATCTGATTTGATATAAGAATCCCCGCAGCGTAAACCACAAACACAAAAAGGAGTAGTTTAGGAAACAGGCCCACTCTTTTTTTTCTTTTTTTTGCTGCCATCACAAATCGCCTTTCTTTTTTTCATCCTTCTTTTTCTTATTCCTTCGCGCAAACGCGCCTCGGTTTTTCGTTCTGTTTTCTTTGCGCCTCGCCAGATATATCCGAGAAGCAGGTATACCGGCCGCGTTATAAGATGAAGAATCTTTCTCATCACAGCAATTGCAGAAACGAATATCTTATATACAATTTCACTTAACGCTGCCATGTAAACAAACCCGCCGCAAAATGCACCCGCAAGCACATACCAGCGCATTTTCCCTCCTGAAACCGTCATAACAAACCCGAGAAGGGATATGACCGCAATCAGCCAGAACAGCACGTCAAATATTGCCGTTACCACACGATTCCGCGGCATATATGCACGGACAGTACGCATAATATCAAACAAAACACCGAGATAAAGCCCTAAAAGTGCAGAGAAGAGAAACTCTGCCGTTTGTGCCGAAACTGAATTTATCACGGCATCTTACCTGAAAAGGCGCGACCAGAAGCCGCCATGAGGCTCAGCCTCACTGTACTCAACACCATCAATTGTTCCCTCAAGCGCAAGCTCGCCTGTTTCAAGGCTTAGTCTTTCTATATGTAACCCCGTACCTTTTACGGTAAGGAGTCCGCGGTTTGTGTAAAGCACAACGGAATTTTCGTCAAAATTTTCTACATCCGAAACCCCTGAAACGCTCATCCGCGACCTGTTTTCAATAATGATGTTCTGCGGAACATCGCGCGAAATGTTTTTATCGTCAAACTGCATATGCGCACCTCCATACTTTTCAGTAAAGTATATTAGCCGCTGTGCAGTTTTATTCTCAAAATCAAAAATCAGCGCACTTCCTCATACATGGTGTGCGCTTCGTCCTTGTTCATATGCTCAGAGACGGCAAGCACACGGATTTTAAGTGTACGTGTACCAAAAGAAATCTCAATAACATCAGAAACCTTAACGTCATAAGACGCCTTAACCGGTTTTCCGTTTACCGAGACTCTGCCGTTGTCGCAAGCTTCATTTGCAACTGTTCTTCTTTTTATAAGTCGTGAAACCTTGAGATATTTATCAATTCTCATACCGTAATTTTTACAACCTTCATTTCGCCTGTAATCAAGTTTAGCGGTTGCCAAACCGGGGCAGGAGCTGTCCTGCCCCGATAAAGTCGCCGAAGTGTTTCTTACTTCGAAACAGCGTCCTTAAGAGCCTTGCCTGCCTTGAATACCGGGCTCTTGGAAGCCGGAATGGTAATGGTTTCTTTTGTGCGCGGATTGCGGCCCTGACGAGCTG
>JAZSOS010000032.1:0-4220 GCA_045537045.1 Eubacteriales bacterium | reverse complement strand
GACGATTTCAAAAAACAGTTAGCTGTTCGTCAGCGTCAATACAATAATTTCCCCATGCGCCCTCTTAATTGGCACTCTCCCAAACACGTCTTATTTGCTTTCCCTTATGTGTAACACATCATTGACAAACCTACATTTAACGTAAAAAAGTTGTTTCTTGTAAAATAACTTTTACTGTTAAGCCGGAGAATTGCGGTTGACACGGGAAAAAGTGTGTAGTAAAATTATACTGTGATTTTGTATGTATACGGAGGATTGCAAAATGAAGAGGCTTTCTAAGATTTTAGCTGTTTTGTTTGCCGTGATTCTGGCGGTGTCCGTATTTGCCTTTGCGGAAGATGGAGAAGAAAAAACGTACATAGTTTATCCGAAGGAGAATGTCTCACTCTTTTCGGCAAGAGGGGAATCACCAGAGTATATGGTAATAGGCGAGGAAGAACTCAATATGCTTCTCGAAGAAGCCCCGGAAATGATAGATTGGTATGAGGAGAATATAATTGGTAAATTTTGTGATAGCGTATTAGAAAAGTTTGAAGCATATAATGAACAATACTACAAATATGAACTGGCGGTAGTTAATGTAGCTCCGGCTTGGAACGGCAAGTTGTATGGGGATGATATTGTAGTTGCAGTTATAGACAGTGGAATAGATACAGATAATAAAGAGTTTGCAAGTTGCTATAAAGGCAGGAATAAGGACTATGTGGGGACGGGAATAGAGGACATCTATTCACATGGAACCGAGGTAATAGGAATGATTGCAGCGGCTCACGATGGTTACGGGATGAAGGGAATTGCCCCTAATGTAGAAATTGTTCCAATGAAAGTATCTGATACAGAGGATGTTGATGCAGAAACGGTTGCGACAGCTATAAAAGATGCTATAAAGTTGGAGTGCGATGTTATAAATTTAAGTCTTTCGTTTTCGAGTGAGAATCAAACGCTGAAAAATGCGATTGATGCTGCAGTTGATGCCGGGATAACCGTTGTCGCTGCTGTAGGAAACTACGAAAAAGCAAATAACGCCAAAGAATATGAAAATTTGGAATTTAAAGAGGATAATTCCTTGGGATATCCTGCGAGATATGAAAATGTGATAGGTGTTGGCTCTGTACATAGATTGTATGGACACGCGGATGATGTTTACGGGCTGAATAAAGTATCAAAGTTCTCAAAAAAGAATGAAAGCGTACATATTGTTGCTCCGGGGGAATCAGTTATTACAACCATCGTGGATGATAAGTATTCTCATGGATATCTTTACGGAACGTCCCTTGCTGCTCCGCTTGTTTCCGGTGCGGTTGCGCTTATCAAGCAGGCAAAGTCGGAGTTAAAGCCGTCGGAGATTATGGACATCCTCGCAGAAAGTGCAAGAGATGACTCTAAGGGAGATGGATACGACATCGCATACGGTTACGGCGTTCTCAACGTTGCAGCGGCAATTGAGCTTGCACGCGGAAATGAAATGCTCGCACCAGAGAATGTCACATATACCGTTTCGGCGATGAATAGTAAACTCAACGATGCTGTTTCTGTCGAAGATTATATCACTGGATATATCGGTTCGCACCCTCTTGGTGCAAACTTCACGGCAACGGCAAAGACTACATATACACTTGATGGAACAGAATACAAATTCGCATACTGGGCGAACGGCAACAAAACTCACGTCAGCGGACATGCAACGTACACATTTCCTGCTACAAGCAACTTCACGCTCCGCGCCGTGTATGATGAGGTAGTCGCAGACGAAGCGGAAGCAACCAAAAAGAAGGTTGAGTTTTGGAATGGCAATGGAGTTTTGCTTGATGCGGCAACAGTAGGCGAGAACCAGACGGTTGCATTAGAAGACATTCCGCAAAATCCCACAATGACCGGCTATACATTTGACAGCTGGCTTGACGAAGATGAGAAAGTATTCAGTGCAGATAGTATTCTAAAAAAGAACCTCACCCGTGTTGTAGCGCAGTTTAAAGATACTGATATAGAGTACAGTATAGCCTTTGACGATAGTGAAGGAAATGATACAATAAAAACCGGGGCATACGGTAAAAAGGTGACATATACCGCAACCGGTGAAGGATTTGATTATTGGAAGCTCGGAAATGAAATCGTCAGCTACAATCGGTCTGTCGAAATTGCATTGTGGGGAGCAGATAAAAAGCTAACCGCCGTATATAAAGAAGAAAATGTTATTGCAAAACCTACCGTTGTTCTTGATGAAGGTGCAGACGGAGCAGATTTCCTTATCTATGCTGTGCCGGAGGGTTACACGATAGTAGATGCCGGCATTGTTTTCGGAACAGAGGAGAGAACCCCGCGTGTTGCGAGCTTCCATTCAAAGGCGAGCGTGAAGGAGCTGCCGTCGGACGGCTTCGGACAGTTTACATCACTTCCGGGGGATACGTCCCACGTGGTGGCAAGAGGATATCTCATTTACAAAGATGCGAGTGGCACAAGTCGCGTAATTTACTCAAATTAAGAAAATATAAAATGCGCTCTGCAAAGGCAGGGCGCATTTTTAACACTTTACATCACTTCGGCATAGGATAAGCTGTAAGGGAAACCTTATAATAAAATAAGGAGACTCGTGTATTTATGGATAATCCATATATGATGAATCCGTCACGCGACGAAGATAACGACGATATATATGCCGATATGCTGCGTTGCGGCGATATGGTCGTAGGTATGGCGTACGTGCCGATGCAGACGTGGGAGAATGTCTACGATATGTGCGAGGCGCTCTCTCGCGGTACGCAGTTTGCTGACCTCGATAAACCGTTTTTCGGGGAGGATGTGTGGCGATGAGACAGATGAACAACTGTATGCAGAGTACAAGAAACTCTCAGATGAACGACTGCGGCGGAAACAACACCTGCCGGCGGCTTTTGAAAAAGCTTCGCGAGTATGACTTCGCGATAGTTGAAACCGCACTTTTCCTTGATACACATCCGAATAACAGAAAGGCTCTTGCATATTATGCAAAGCTCCGCGACGAGCGCTCTATGCTTGCGGCAGAGTACGAAAAAAATGTAGGGCCGATAACAATTTGCGGAAACAAAAGTAATGATAAGTGGGATTGGATAACGGGCCCGTGGCCGTGGGAAGGGGAGTGTTAGTATATGTGGGTTTATGAGAAAAAATTACAGTACCCCGTGAAAATTAAAAAGCCGAATCCTGCCGCGGCAAAGGTGATCATTTCGCAACTTGGTGGAGCGTACCCAAATGTTAGAGTATCCTTACTAACGCCTCCAAAATACGCATTTTAGGGACTTTCCGTCTTTTCCTCCTTTTATGATTTCTTTGAAAATTGTCCTTGCCATGTTGTTCTTTTCTACATTGCTTACATCAGCATCTTTCAAGACTTCAGTCAATCTGCGAAGCTCGTTTTTGTTTAGCTTGACCTCTTCTTTCGGTTCTTCCTCCTGAGCTTGCTCAAGCATTTCCTTTAACTTTTCAATCTCATCAAGAATAGATTTTTTATTTTCCTTATATTCTTCCAAGGTGTCAACACCGTCTTCATAAGCAAGTTTTACTCTTTCTAAACGAATCTCAAGTCTTTGAATTTGTGCAGATATTATCCTGCTGTCATCGTTGATATTTACTTCCTGGGCAGAATTAGGCTCAGCAAAATCAAGCTCTACATTTGGAAGCTCCATTTCTGATAAGATGTTAAGAATAATTTTAGCAATTTTTTCGGCTTTTATATATCCAACGCCATCACATTTTCCTCTGCTTCGCTCTGAACAACCGAAGTATCCTCCCTGATAAGACAGAACCTTTCCGCATTTTTCACATCTTAAGATTCCCGTCAACCAATGGGACAAACCTTTTCTGTCAGAATTAAAAAACTTTCGGAACCTTGCTTTTTGCTCTTGCATTTTTTTCTGAGCTTTCTCCCAGGTTTCCATATCGATAATAGGCTCGTGTGGACCATCGGTTATAATTGCAGTATCTGCCGTATAATTTCGCGACAGCTTACCGTCGGGATTCCAACGGGTTTTACCTATGTACAAAGGATTATTAAGCCAATATTCTACGGTTCTGTTTTCAATTTTGTTTCCACGATGGGTTCTTACTCCCATAGCATTCAGTTCTTTTGCAATTGTTAAAAGACCTTTGCCGTTTACATAATCGTTGAAAACCTTTCGTATAATCTCTGCTTCTTCAGGAACAACAATATACTCGCCGTTTTCCACTTTGTAACCAAAGCCGGG
>JAZSOS010000046.1:0-8260 GCA_045537045.1 Eubacteriales bacterium | reverse complement strand
TTGCAGTAAGTCAATCAATATGTTTTCAGCGTCATGTCGGGAGGTGGGGTGTTGTTTGTTGTGGCTGATACTCCAATTATGCTTGAATACATATAAAGCAAGGTATAAAGGCAAATACACAGTAGCA
This sequence comes from Eubacteriales bacterium, assembly GCA_045537045.1. GTDB lineage: Bacteria > Bacillota > Clostridia > Oscillospirales > JAAYXM01 > SIG480. The sequence goes on along the minus strand of JAZSOS010000046.1, from coordinate 8,133 downwards.
ACACCAGTCAAGTTCTTGTTGATATGTCGCTTTAATTGAATGTGAAAACTATCAATATTATTTAGTGTCAAGTGTTTTTCGGCTTTTAATCTCTCAAACTCTGCAAAACTTAATCTGCCGTAGTTTTCCACTCTGTCAAGACCTTGTGTTTGATAATATCTTTTAAGGATTGTTTCTTCTGCCAATTCTCTGCCATTATGCGTTTCTGCCCAGTCCTTTTGCTCTTTTCTAACGGTTTTGTCCATATCGGAGGGCTTTATGTAGTGTGGAATAGCATTATTATTACAATACCGAGTGTAGGCGTCATAATCGTCACTACAAAGGAAGGTTATATCCCCTAAATAATCACTAAAATAATCTTCAAGTATTTGAGAACTGCTTTTGCTTAACCCCGATAAAACTGCGGCAACATAACCATTACTGTCAATTCCCGTAACTACACAGGCAAACTCTGGTCCGAAAATCCCAAGTTCGGAAGGTATATGTGTGTTTTCAAGTCGAGGTTTTCTCTCATTTACTGCGGTTGGTGCAACATTGACAAGCTCCATTGCACCCTTTTGATTTTCCCTGAAATATGTTTCGTCAATTTGAACCACACCCGATAATTTCGGCATTCCGTAGTGTTCCAAAAGGGCTTTTAAGAACTTATGTCTGTATAGCAAAATTGTTCCTTCTGAGGTATGCCACCCGTAGTCAACCGCTAAATTACGCCGACAAGCGGATAAGGACAATCCCATTAAAGTATAGTTAATTACTGCAATCTGCACAGGTAGGGGGAATGTAGATTTATCTGCAAAAGTACCTGTCATTATGGTATAAGTTTTTCCACAATTTCTGCACTTATATCGGGGTTTTCCATAATCGTCTAACCCGTGTGGGTGATACAATCGGCTTGTGCAATAAGGACACGCAGGTTTTAAACCATATTTGTCAATAAATATTTCATAATCTGTTGGTGGTCGGGTTGGCTTTTTCCCGGGTGGCAAAAAGCCCTTTAACACCCACGCTAAGTCTTCTTTTGACAAGGATTTTAATTCTCTTTTTAAATCTTTTAGTCTTTTATCTATTTTAGGATATTTTTCCATTAATTTGCTCAAGTGCATACCTATGCACCCCCTTTTTCGATACTTATATTATATAAAAGTATGCAAATATTGTCAAATCGGCATTTCTAACAGTTTTTATAAAAGAATAGACATCTTTTATAAAACATCGGCAACTGTTTATAAAAGGGTAGGACAGTAATTATAAAACCCCGGAACTGAAATTATAAAAGATTACGGAAGGAATTATAAAACCTTTATGCTGAAATTATAAAACAATCAAGCAACTTTTATAAAATGTCGGCATTAGTTTTATAAAAGGTTTTGCCTGAAATTATAAAAGGTCAGCGGTAAAATTATAAAAATCCGTCTTTGATTTTATAAAAAACAAAAGAGATTTTATAAAACTTTTGACAGATTTTATAAAATCTCTAATACTGTTTATAATGTGTGGAATTTTGCAACACAACCAATTATGCATATAAAAATACCTTTACGATTCAATTTCTCTTTGAGATTTCAACGAAAAGTCCGTTCCACAGAAAATCGAGTTATAGGTTCACGATTTCATTGTATGCGGTTTCTGCCGCCGAGATGTCCATATTGCATTGTATTCTTCTGAAATTAACAAGCCTTGCCATTGCATCAATCGCATCAAGCACTGTTATCACACCGTCACCGTGCGGTATGTGTATGCTCGGCAAGAGATTTTGCATTATCTCGCCCCTATCAACACCGGAAACACGGTTTTCCTTTCCTCGTTCTAAAAAGCATATATCAGTAAGGACAACGCGCTTATTTTTGTGGATTCCCTCTTTTCCGCACCACGGCGTACCGTAAGCATAGGCGCAACCGTCAATTATGCGGATAAGAGGCTTGTCTCCGTTTATAATCTCGCACTTTTCTCCCAGAAGGCGCATCCAGAGTGCTGCATGGGTTGACTTTCCCGTCCCGCTCTCCGCTGTAAGCAATATACCGCGGTTTTCTGCCGCCATAAGAACGCCGTGCATGAGAAATCCGTTGTATTCCGGCATCTTATCGGCAATTTTTCTGTAAACCGCAAGTGTTTCAAGATAAAATGGCGGGAAACCCGTTTTGTCAACCTCATCCTCACGCATAATCTCTTCGTCAGTCACATTTACGAAAAACTCTGCAGCTTCTTCGATTATATAATCGCTGCACATCTCACGGATATATTCGTATTTGTTTTCTATACCAATCACGATGTCCGCAATTTTTATATTGAACATATTCTTTCACCGTCCCGAGAGAATTTCTTTTATTTCCAAAATGCTTTTGCCCTTTTCCTGTGCAAGACGCGCGAGGTCCTCGTGCTCATACTTTTCGCGTTTTATTCCATATCCTTCCGAGACTTTTTTGCTCACCGTGCCTATCGGCGTTTTTTCCGTGACATTCTGCCTTGAAAGGACATATCTTCTGCACGTATTCTCCCTCACGCCAAGGGTTGTCGTATGCATCAGCAAAAGCTTTGCAAATTCCTCTGCGCACGCCTTTTCGCACAGCACACACAGTTTTGCTCCCGGGCGTGATTTCTTCATACCGATGCTCTCTGTCCACACGTCCAGCGCGCCGGAGGAGAGAAGTGTTTCCGCTGCATACGCGATATCCTCCCCCGTCATATCATCTATGTTCGCCGAAAGCTCGGAGACCTCATCACCGGAGTTTTCCTCGCCGAGCATTGCCCTGACGCAGTTTACCGCTTCAAACTTGCGTTTACCCATTCCGTATGCAATTTTTTCTGCCGTAATCACAGGCATCCTACCGAATGAGGATACAAAGTATTTTAAAAGTGCCGCACCCGTGGGCGTGCACAGCTCGCCGCGTATTTCACCGCCGTACATTGGTATTCCGCACAGGATTTCCGCTGTGGCAGGTGCCGGAACGGGAAGCGTTCCGTGCACACATTTCATCATGCCCGAACCGACATGTACCGGGGTTGCGAACACTTTTTCCGGTTTGAGTCTCTTCATCGCAAGGCACACTGCCGCAATATCCACCACCGCATCGAGCATACCAACCTCGTGAAAATGCACCTCGCGCACATCCACGCCGTGCACCTTGTGCTCCGCTTCGGCAATTATGTTATACACCGCAAGAATATCCCTCTTTATATCCTCGCTTGTATTGAGCTTCTCAACAATATGACAGATATCCTGCATTGAGTGACTGTGGTGATGCCCGTCTTCCTCAGAGTGACCGTTTATCTTCACGGAAAAGGCTTTCCCGCTGATACCAAGGCTCTTTTTTTCTTCAAGGGCTATCTCTGCCCCCGGTATGTTCATCCCGCAAAGCTCATTAATAAAGCATTCCTGATCATCAAGCAAACCGGCAAGTGCCGCCGCAAGCATATCTCCTGCCGCGCCCATATTAAGTTCGAGATAAAGAGTCCTCATCTGTTATCACCCACATGATTTATCATACTTGCAAGATATCCGGCACCGAAGCCATTATCAATATTTACAACCGACACACCGCTCGCGCAGGAATTTAACATCGCAAGAAGCGCCGCCATTCCCTCAAACGCCGCACCGTAGCCGACACTTGTGGGTACCGCAATTACAGGACAATCGCAAAGACCGCCGACAACGCTCGCAAGCGCGCCTTCCATTCCTGCAATGGCAATAATTACACTTGCGCTCATTATTTCATCAAGATGATGCAGCAGTCTGTGAAGTCCTGCAACCCCTGCATCATATATGCGCTTTACATCATTGCCGAGAAATTCTGCCGTCAGTGCGGCTTCCTCTGCAACGGGGATATCACTCGTTCCTGCTGTTATTACTAAGATTTTGCCGTATCCGGATGCGTTTGCGTTTTCCCCACAAACGCCTATTTTCGCTTCCCTAAAATATCTTATTCCCGGTATTTTTTCTGCCTTTTCTCCTGAGAGACGTGTTATCAGCACATTCTTCTCTCCGGCGGATGACAGCTCTTTTAAGATCCCGTTTATCTGTTCTGCACTTTTCCCCTCACCATATATAACCTCACACGCTCCATTGCGCAGTCGGCGGTGAGTATCAACCTTTGCAAAGTCAATATCACGAAAAGGCTCGGTTTTAAGCATAATTTCCGCTTCCTGGGCGGTTATTTCCCCGTTTTTCACTTTATTTAATATGTCAATATGAAAACTGCTCATTCGCGTGCCTCCGGCTCAACAATGACAAAGTCAAAGTATTCTCGCATCATTTTTCCTATCTTTTTTTGATTTTCCCAAAACCGAAATGTATCCTTTTTTGAAAGCTCAAGCGTTGCTTCTTTCTCACTAAGCCGTACTCTGAAATTGGAAAACCCGAAAGAAAACAGCACCTTTTCCGCTTCATTTACGCGCAATATCTTTTCTTCGCAAATCTCTTCTCCCAGCTTTATTCTCGTTGCAAGACACGAATATGAAGGCTTGTCCCATACTGAAATACCGGCAATACGGGCATTTTCTCTTATTTCTTCCTTTGTTAATCCGCATATGCGCAGGGGCGATATGACTGAAAGCTCCCCCAGCGCACGAAATCCCGGTCTTTCCGAAACATCGTCTGACGCATTAGTCCCGTCACATATAACTTCACAGCCGTCCTCATGCGCCACTGCAGTTATTCTCTCCATCATACCGCGCTTGCAGAAATAACATCTGTCCTCGCTGTTTTTTACTATATTCTTATCATCAAAAACAGAAAAATTAATAACACGAAGCGGTACATGAAGCTCTTCCGCCGCCGTCTTTGCATCACTAAGCTCACTTTCCGGTTGGAACTCCGTCTTGGCAAAATACGCCCGCACATTTGCGCCGCAGTCAGCTGCTGCATACATGAGATATATGGAATCGACGCCACCGGAAAGTGATATTCCGACGTTTTTATGTTCTGAAAAAAACTCCGCAAGCGTCATTTCCACACCTCTTTTCGTTATACTTTCCTGATTATATATTATATCTTTCGGCGCTGTCTTTGTCAAGCCGAGCATATGGCGGTTCATCTATTTTGCACAGGAAAACATCAAAACGGAAAAGATACTCACAGCACGAAAAAAGGATTACTTCAGAGGCTTGAATCTCTGAGGTAATCCTTTTGCGTTACTAATGTTAGATAAGCTCGATTATTGCCATCTCAGCACAGTCACCGCGGCGCGGGCCGAGCTTTGTGATACGGCAGTAACCGCCGTTGCGATCTGCATACTTCGGCGAAATCTCGTCGAAGAGCTTCTTAACAACATCTTCCTTCGTGATGAAGGCAAGTGCCTGACGCTTATTGTGAAGCGTGTTTGTCTTTCCGAGAGTGATCATCTTCTCGGTGAGCGGACGAACTTCTTTAGCACGCATGAGCGTGGTTTCAATTTTTCCGTTTTCAAGCAAATACGTAACCATTGCGCGAAGCATTGCCATACGGGCATCTGTGGTACGACCGAGCTTACGTGTTCCGGGCATTGTAATACCTCCTTTTATAATGGCTCAGGGGCAAGCGGGAGATTTAATTCTCCTCGCTTGCAAGTGCGAGCCCCATAGTATCAAGTTTGTTGATAACTTCCTCAAGAGACTTATGACCGAGGTTACGTACCTTCATCATGTCATCCTGAGTCTTACTGATAAGATCTTCAACCGTGTTAATACCCGCACGCTTTAAGCAGTTAAAGGAGCGGACGGAGAGATCAAGCTCTTCAATCGTCATCTCGAGCATCTTGTCATGCTGATTTTCCGGCTTCTCAACAACGATAGAAGCGTTGCTGATTTCTTCAGAAAGGTCAATAAAGAGCGAGAGATGGTCGTTTAATATCTTAGCACTGTAGGAAACGGCATCACGTGCAGAAATGGTCTTGTTGGTCCATATCTCAATCGTGAGCTTGTCGTAGTCCGTCATGTTACCGACACGCGTGTTTTCAACATGATAGTTTACCTTGTGCACCGGAGTGTAGATAGAGTCGATCGGTAAAACGCCGATTGCAGACTGAGCCTGCTTGTTGCGTTCTGCCGAGACGTATCCGCGTCCGTGAGCAAATGTAAGCTCCATGGAGAATGTAGCGTTCGGACCGAGAGTTGCGATGTGCAGGTCGGGATTGAGAATCTCAACCTCACCGGTTGACTTGATGTCACCGGCGCAAACCTCGCCCTCTTCAGAAACGTCGATTGAAACGGTCTGCGGCTCCACAGTGTGAAGCTTAGCCACAATTTTCTTGACATTCAGAACGATTTCCGTAACGTCTTCCTTAACGCCGGGGATAGTCGAAAATTCATGCGAAATCCCTGCGATTTTTATGGAAGTAACCGCGATACCCGGAAGCGATGAAAGCAGAACACGGCGGAGTGAGTTACCAAGCGTTGTGCCGTAACCGCGCTCCAGCGGCTCTACGATAAACTTACCGTAGGAACCATCCTCAACCATGTCAATACAATCAATGCGTGGCTTTTCTATTTCTATCATCATTGTTTATACCCTCCTTTAGTGCGGCAATCGTAGCCGCGCGATAATACACTCGTAGCCTCGAGGGTTATGCGAAATCTTACTTAGAGTACAACTCAACGATGAGGTTCTCCTGAATCTCAAAGTCGATTTCATCTCTTACCGGCATAGCCATAATTGTAGCCTGGCCCTTTGTCTTATCGACATCCATCCAGCTTACAACCGGAAGCAATGCGTTTGCTTCAAGAACTGCCTTGAACTTTGTAAGAGCCATACTCTTTTCGCTGATTGCGATAACGTCACCCGGCTTTACGAGGTAAGAAGGAATATTGACCTTCTTGCCATTGACAGTGAAATGTGCATGAGAAACAAGCTGTCTTGCCTCACGGCGGGTCATAGCAAAACCTGCTCTGTAAACAACGTTATCGAGGCGGCGCTCAACAAGAACAAGGAGGTTCTCACCGGTCTTGCCCTGTGCAGCAAGTGCCTTCTCAAAGTATGAGCGGAACTGCTTCTCAAGGATACCGTATACGAACTTAACCTTCTGCTTCTCGTTAAGCTGAAGTGCGTATTCGCTCTTCTTTCTTCTCATCTGACCGCCCGGGTTACGGTTTGTGTCCTTCTTTGCATAACCCATAGCTGCGGGAGAGATGCCGAGGGTCTTACAACGCTTTGCGATAGGCTGTGTGTTCTTAGCCATTTTGTATTTCCTCCTATCTCAATTAAACTCTTCTTCTCTTCGGGGGGCGGCAACCGTTGTGCGGAATCGGAGTAACATCTTTAATCATGTTGACTTCAAGACCTGCTGCCTGAAGCGCACGGATTGCAGCCTCGCGGCCTGCGCCCGGACCCTTGACATAAACTTCAACAGTCTTAAGGCCGTGCTCCATAGCAGCCTTTGCAGCTGTTTCTGCTGCAACCTGTGCTGCGAACGGAGTGGACTTACGGGAACCGCGGAAGCCCATGCCGCCGCTGGATGCCCATGAAAGTGCATTACCGTTTATGTCTGTGATTGTTACCATTGTGTTATTGAAGGAGGAACGGATATGTGCCGCGCCATTTACAATATTTTTACGCTCGCGACGCTTACGTGAAGCGCCCTTCTTTGCTGTTTTGGGACTAGCCATTTAACAATACCCTCCTTACTTCTTCTTGTTTGCAATTGTCCGCTTCGGACCCTTGCGTGTTCTTGCATTTGTCTTAGAGCGCTGTCCGCGAACCGGAAGGCCCTTTCTGTGTCTCAGTCCACGATAGGAACCGATTTCAATAAGACGCTTAATGTCAAGTGCCAATTCGCGGCGAAGGTCACCCTCAACAGTGAAGGTCTTGCCGATGTAATCACGAAGCTTTACTTCGTCTTCCTCAGTAAGATCCTTGACGCGTGTGTCAGGATTTACACCTGTCGCAGCCAGTATCTGATTTGAACGTTTTCTTCCGATACCAAAAATGTAGGTGAGACCGATCTCAACTCTTTTTTCTCTCGGAAGGTCAACTCCGGCTATACGTGCCATTTAACATACCTCCAATTTTGTATGTGGGTTTGTTTTTTAACCCTGCTTCTGTTTATGCTTCGGATTATCGCAAATTACCATTACGCGGCCTTTGCGGCGAATGATTTTGCACTTTTCACAAATAGGCTTTACCGACGGTCTAACTTTCATAATCGTAAAAAGCTCCATTTCTCC
>JAZSOS010000002.1:0-13825 GCA_045537045.1 Eubacteriales bacterium | reverse complement strand
CTATTTTTGAACCATGACATTCAAAAGACCTTTGCCATATTGCAGTTCTTAAAATATACATTTTAGGAACAATACAGAAATTACAAGGGGTTGAAAGTCTGGTATCTGGTAAAGGTCATTTTTAGGAACAATTAGAACAAGAAATAGGAACAAAGGAAGTGATTTTGTGAATAAAAAATGTAGGATAATTTCAAAAGAAGAATATGATAAAATTATTGATACAATTATGTATGGTTTTGAAGATAGTAAAGGTAAATGTTATTCAAATAGGCAGATAGGGACTTTTTGTGTAATACAGGCTAATAGTGGGTTGAGGTGTGGTGACCTGTTGCAGTTGAGGTTAAAGGATATACTCAAAGAGAATGGCAGATACCATTTCAATATTGTAGAACAAAAGACAAAGAAAAAAAGGACATTTACCATAGCACCAGAAGTATATACATATCTGCAGACCTATGCTCTGGAAAATGGTATCAGACCAGACAGCAGACTTTTCAGGATAAGCAGTAGGGGTATATCAAAGCACTTGAAAAAAGTCTGTGAACATTTAGGTATAGAAGGTGTGGGTACACACAGTTTTAGAAAGTTTTTTGCCACAAGCATATACAATGATAATGGTTACAACATAGAACTTGTGAGAGAGTTGCTGCAACATAGTTCAGTAGCCATAACCCAGAAATATATTGGTGTTAGTCCACAGGTTGTAGAACAGGCTTTACTGAAACACATATATCTACCTGCTGTGTAATTAAGGATTTAATTTTTAATATACCTTTCAAGGTTTGTATGAAGATAGGTCATAGACCTATCTTCAATACTTAATTAAGAATAATATATATGGGTGCTATGCACCCATATATATTAACTTCTATATTAAAACTCTTGAAAATGCTGATAAGTGTTGATAAATCAACACTATCACTCTTAACAGGGTGGGAGTTCCCCATAATTTTGGTGGAACTTCCCCCTGTTTTTTTGTCCCTTTTACCAGACATTGAGACCTTTCCAAAATAGCTTGACTTTAGGACATTGAAGAGTTATCATATGACCATTTCTAGGAAAGGAAGTGTTACCTATGACAGAAGGTATCAGAAAAAGGGGTGAAAAATACTCTTTCAGAATTAACATTAAAGACCCCAAAACTAACAAATGGAAGAACATAGAAAGGGGTGGTTTTGAAACCATAGCACAGGCAAAACAGGCTAGGACATTACTACTTGCAGAATATTCACAAAGTCCTACAAAGATAGTGGTTGAAGATAAAAATATCACTCTGGAACAGGTGTATAGTGAGTTCATATACAAATATGCACAGTATGACAGAGAAAAATCTACAATCAGAAGATATGACACCCTTTTCAGAAACCACCTGAAACAATGGGCAGATATGAAAATTGCTGTCATTACTGCAAATGAATTATCAGAGTATCTTTTCAAATTATCAGCAACCCATTCTTATGCCTACATAATGAGTATTCATAAGTTTATGAAAGTGTTATGGTATTTTGCCTATGAAAAGCAGTATATGAGAGAAAATGTCATTGAAAAGGTGAATACCCCAAAAGCAGGAACAGAAGAAGGTCAGATAAAAATATATACACAGGCTGAACTTGATATGTTTGAAAAAAGGTTTTCAACCACACACAGCATAACAGCCTTTAAGATAGGAAGAGCTGTAGGTTGTAGGTGTGCTGAATGTTATGGTCTGCTCTGGTCTGACATAGATTGGGAAAATCACACAATGTCAATTTCAAAGCAAATGGTCTATGAAGATAAAATGTGGACATTAAGAAATACCAAAACAAAATCTGCAATCAGGGTTATTGATTTACAGGACAGCATATACAATTACCTGAAAGAGTTAAGACAGATACAACTGCAACAAAAAGAGCAGTTAGGGGTTGCATACAGGATAAACAGGGTTGCAGTTGATATGGGTAGGAACAAACCAAAGGAAATCAGAGAAGATTTAGAACTGATTAACATTAAGAGTAATGGTGAAATGCTTACCCCAGATAGTGAAAAGTTTCTGGGAAGAATATCAAGACAGGAACTACCTATCAATTTCAAATACCATAATTTAAGGCACACCCATGCAAGTTGGCTAGCAGAACACAATGTCCCTGCAATAGTAACCAAAAAGAGATTAGGTCATTCAAAAGAAGAAACCACTTTAAGATACTACACCCATATTACAGAAGGTATGAGAACAGACCTATTGACAAAGTTAAATGCCCTGAATATGTAATTTGTATCTGCACTTACAAAATCATTGACTTTAACACCATAATCTGATATACTGATTGTAGGCTGAATGGCTGATAACCAGAAGGGCAAACTCAAGGGCAAAGGCTGTTTTCTATGATATTAACAGGCTGAAAACCCCTATATATCTGCACTTCTGAAAAGTGTCTCTAAATGAAGCCCGCCACGGCCGCGGACTTGAAGGTCTTCTTAAGAGATATTTTAAATAATAACAAAACATTGATTTTTTAAGGGTTCGGAACATTCCGAACCCTTATTTCATGCGGCTTAGTCTCCTTAACCGGATGAACCTCAGCAGAAAATCCTGAAATTTTGATGTCCAAAGATCAATGAATTTCCCCTGGTTTGTTCAATTTTTACTCCAAACTTGCATCAATGTGCCATTAATATGGCACTTTGCCGGCATAAAAATTATGAGTTGGCATTAAAATGCCAACTCAGTCTTACAAGCTTTGCCGTATAAGGTTTTGATCGGTGTTGCAGAGTCCAAATTTGTTGCCAGTTCATTTGTATTGTGATTTGTTTGAAATGGACCGCCAAGCAATCAAACACTTTTTAATTCGGTTCCTTTCTGCAGTATTTCTAAATATTCACCAAAAGTGTATGTTTTATATCTCTTCTTTTTAGGGGAGGCATCTTGTAAAATTCCCAGCTTGCAAAAATTATCAATTAATGTCCCTGCGGTTGGTAGTGAAACTTCGAGTAATTCTGAAACATCTTTTTTTGTGATAATTGGATTTTCAAACAGAACATTTAGTAAGGCAGAATGCTTTCCGCTTCCTTTATCTTTTTCTATAATCATAGCTGCATATTTGCCTTGTAATCCGATAATTTTTTTTGCGGATTCGGTTGCTTCATCAGAAACTGCAGAAACTCCACGCAAAAAGAATTTAATCCAATTTTCCCAATCACCTTTTCTTCTAACTTCCATCAATCTATCATAATATTCCATTCGGTTTCGTTTAAAATAATAACTTAAATATAATAATGGCTGAGAAAGAATTTCTTGCTGACATAACCAAAATGTTATCAGCAATCGTCCCATTCTACCATTTCCATCTAAAAAAGGATGAATTGTTTCAAACTGCGCATGAATTAAAGCTATCTTAATCAAAGCAGGAATATCATCGTCTTCATGGATGAAAAATTCAAGGTCGGACATCGCCTTTTCCATTTCTTCCACTGTGGGTGGAATAAACGTGGCAATTTCGAGAGTGCAGCCTTGGGGACCAATCCAATTTTGAGATTTTCTGAATTCTCCCGGATTTTTGTTAAACCCGCGAACATCCTTTAACAAAATTTCATGTATATTTCGTATTAATCTTAAGCTGAGTGGTAATGTTTTTAACTTATCTAGTCCCCAATAAATAGCATTGACATAATTTATAACCTCATCTACTTCACTATAAGTTTTGTCTACGGGCTCGTTTTTTGATGGGGCATTTAACACATCAACAAGAGATGCCTGTGTACCTTCAATTTGAGCACTTAACACAGCTTCTTTCTTAACGTACATCGCTACAAACAACTCAGGATTAGGCAAAATTTGAGTTATACCATCTAATCTTCCTAATTTTCGATCAGCTAAGGACAATAATTTTTGCATCTCTGGGTCAATATTAATAGATGGATTTGGAGGTAATTTTGCTGGAATGAAAGCAGAATATCCTCGTGTAGTATTCATAATTACACCAGCTCTATTTGATTCTAATTTCATTTCTGATTTCTCCTATTATATGTATTTGATAAAGAAAATATGTTTAAATTTTAGTTATAATATTAAATCTATATTTTAATAAAATATTATTTACTTAAATATCCATTTAAAGTTCCTAACTAAAATAATTATATCATTTTTTTATTTAAAGTCAATCATTTTTTTCTAATTAAAATTTTTTTACTTAAAAACAAAAGATTAGATCCATATAATATGTATGAAAAACTTTGCTTGGCAGCATAACAGAGAAATTGATAACAAGTAAACCGAAGCCCGCCGCGGCCGCGGACTTGAAGGTCTTTTGAAGAGATATTTTTAAATAATAACATGTATAAGCAAGCGGGAGAAATTCCCGCTTGCTTTTCGTATTTTTGCTTCTTTACGCTGCGGCGTCAAGCATATTTTCTATAAAAATTGCATAACCTTTTTGAGGATTGTTTACTAAAACATGCGTTATTGCGCCTACTATTTTTCCGTTCTGGATAATGGGGCTTCCGCTCATTCCGCGGACAATACCGCCCGTTTTTGCAATAAGCTCAGGGTCTGTCGCGCGGACAAGCATATTTTTTGTCTTTTCGCCATCAAAATATATGCTTGTTATCTCAATTTCGTATTCTTTAACGTCATCGCCTTCAACGTTTGAAAGAATGATAGCTTTTCCGCGCTTGATTTCGTTTTTGTTTGCTATGGGGTACTGTGCCATCTTTTCAAACTCTGTGCAGTCTTTGATTTTCCCGAATATCCCGCTCTCTGTATTTTTTGCAATGTCTGCATAATCATTTGTTAAATCATACTCTCCGCGAAGCTCTCCCGGATTTCCGGGGGTTCCTTGCACAACGCTGTCTACCTTTGACTTCATAAGCGCACCGCGTTGTGGCGGAATAAGCACGTTGGTGTCGCTTTCCGTCACACCGTGGCCGAGTGCGCCGTAGGTTTTGCTCTCAGGGTTATAATAGGTTAGTGTACCTATTCCGGCAACGCTGTCGCGGATGCGGATACCGAGCGCGTATTTTCCGTCCTTGCCCTTTACGGGAGTTACCTTAACTGTCTGTGCTTCTCCGTTTCTTTCATACTCAACCGTCATCTCGCGTCCGTTGCTTTCGATTACCATCCGGCGCAAAGCATCATTTGAGGTTACCGCGTTTCCGTCTACGCTTTTGATTACATCACCGGGCGCTATTCCCGCCGCTCTGCACGGATTTTCCTCAATGCTGTCTGAAATCTCGGTTACAATTGCGCCGTCACACAAAAGCTTTATTCCCGTTGTGTGACCCAGCGGTACAAGCTTGTCTGTTGCTTTTGCCGCTATTATAAATGAAAAAGAAATTATAAAAGCGGCAAAAATTTTAAAAAATTTTTTTGTTTTTTGCATATTTACCTCCTTTCCTAGGCTTAATATATGTAGTTTTTTTGCGGATATTTTGCCGTAAACGGAAATTTGAGTTTACACTTCCAAACCAAAAAATGCGATGCGTGAAATACACACACATCGCATTTTTTTACTGGTAAAAAATTTTAAAAAATTAAATAACCTTTTTTGTAAGCCATTTGCCGCTGCGGAATCGGAAGAGGTTGAATATCGTGCGGCACGTCCAGTCCGCCCACATTCCTATCCATACGCCGATTAGTCCCATATGCATAAAATGTCCAAGCAGATATGACAACCCGACGCGGAAAGTGAACATACTCGACACCGCAAGGATTACGGCGTATTTCGTATCACCCGCGGCACGGTATGCCGCAACAGGAACAAACGACCACGCATACACCGAGCATATGGTAAGAAGTGCGCCCGCACCTGTTATGTATGCCGATTCATGCAGCGCATCCTCTCCGAAATCGAATATCGCAACAAGCTGATTTCTGAAAAGGAAAACACTGCCGAAAAGAACAACGGTAAGCAATATGCAAAAGCTGACAAGCTTTTTCGTATACATTTTTGCCTGTTCCAACTCCCGTGCACCCATACACTGCCCGACAACAGTAAGAAGCACCGTACCAAAGGCACCAACGGTCGTCCAACCGATGTTACAAAGCGTATTTGCAACGGAGTTTGCCGCGATTGCAATGGTACCTAAGGATGAAACAAGGCTCGCAACAAGAATCTTTCCCATCTGAAAAAGACCGTTTTCAAGTCCGTTTGCACCGCCGATATTGAAAACGCGGCGCAGAATATTAAAATCGAGCCTGAATTTCAAGAGATTTTCAAAACGCACCTGTAAATCCTTGTTGTGGAGCATCAAAAGTCCTGCGGCCGCCCATACTATTCGCGAAAACGTTGTGGAGATGGCAGCACCTGCAACACCAAGATCAAAACCGAAAATAAGAACCGCGTTTCCGACAACATTTAAGAGATTGACCGCACCGGTAAGCAAGAGCGCCGCTCCGCTTTTCGCCTGAGCGCGCAAAAGCGCCGTTGCAGAGCTTCCCATCGCGAAAAACGGATACCCCAGAAGCGTCCAGAAAAAATATGCTTTTGCATTTTCAAAAACTGCCGGCTCAAGAGTGCCATAAACAATACCGATAATCTGCGGAATAAAGCACAACAGAACCGTCATAAGTACCGTTGCAATTGCAGTGGATGCGTACAAAAGCTGGTTTGCACTGCACTTTGCCCGTTCTATGTTGCGGCTTCCGATGTACTGCGATGTTACGACAACGCCGCCAGTGGTCATAGCGTTGAACATCAGAATAAACATAAGGTTTAACGAGTCAACAAGCGAAATTGCGCTTACCGCTGCTTCACCCGCCGAAGAAACCATTGACGAGTCTGCAATTCCCGCAACGATTGCAAGCAAAGCATCAATCACTATCGGCACGGCAAGGGAAACGAGTGCTCGGTGTGAAAATATCGGTTGTGAGATTGAATTTGTATTAGTCATAAATAATCCTCACACAGTCGCCTACATCTTTTCCGGAATGTCTGTCGAGAAAATATCCAGAAGCATAAGAAGCATTCTTTTTACAAGCTCGATAATACCAAGCCATGATGCGCGGATTTCCTCATTCTCCTGTGCAAGAATTTTGTTTTCAAAATAGAAGCGGTTGAAAAGTCCGGCTATGTCGAACATAACCTCGCAGATTGCGTTGGGAGTTTTGTCCTCAAACGCACGCAAAAGCACATCTCCGACAGAGAAGAGCTTTATAAGAAGCTCGCGCTCTGTATCGCTTTGCGGCGCGATAAGCTTTCCGGGAAGCGCGCCTGCATCCTTTGCCTTGTTAAGCAGGCTTGTTATTCGGACAACCGTGTACTGCAGATATGGTCCCGTCTTTCCCTCCGTTGCAAGGAAACGGTCAAGATCGAAGATATAATCACGCGCGCGGTGGTTTATAAGGTCACCGAACTTTATCGCCGCAATACCTATCTTCTCGGCAACATTGTCACGTTCTGCATCAGTTAAATCCTTTGCAACCTCAGAGGCTTCAATTCTCTCCTTTGCTGCCGCCTTTGCTGAATCAATAAGCACGGAAAGGCTCATAACTCCGCCTTCACGCGTCTTATACGGCTTACCGTCACTGCCGTTCATCGTACCGAAGCCCACATGATAAAGCTCCGTACCGTCACCGACAAGCCCCGCCTTCTTTGCAAGGCGGAAAACCTGCTTGAAGTGCATCGACTGGCGGCTGTCTACAACATACCAGATTTCGTCAGGATTAAAGTCCTCCGCACGCTGGATAATCGTTGCAAGGTCAGTGGTTGCATAAAGCTGGCTGCCGTCACTCTTGCTGATGATAACCGGAGGCATCGGCTCATCGTCTGCCTCTTCTGCGACATCTGCGATAAGCGCACCGTCGCTTAAATATGTAAGCTTCTTCTCATCGAGTATTTTGAGGAGCGGTGCAACGTACGGGTCTGCATCGCTCTCGCCGAGCCACTTGTCAAAATCAACGCCGAGGCGTGCATAGCTGCGCTTAAGGTCTGCCACGGAAACCTCAAGGAACTTTCTCCACAGTGCAACGTATCCTGCGCGTCCGTTCTGAAGCTCCTTTGTTGCCTGCATAGCTGCTGCGCGGAACTCTTCATCTTCCTTGGAACGCGCAGATGCCTGCGGATAAAGACGTGAAAGGTCGTCAATCGTTACGGGTGATTCTGTGGGGTATTCGCCCGTGTAATTTTCATCGAAGTAGCAAAGAGAGGGCTGCTCACGGTAAAGCTCAGAAATAATAAGACCCATCTGGAGTCCCCAGTCGCCGAGGTGAACGTCACCGATTACCTCATTGCCGAGAAAACGCGCAAGGCGCTTTAAGGTTTCGCCGATAATCGCGGCACGGAGATGTCCGACATGAAGCGGCTTTGCAACATTCGGTCCTCCGTAGTCCACCACGATTGTCTTTTTCTCCGTAACAGGAAGCGCAAGGCGGTCACTTTCCGCCATTTTTTCTGCTTCTTCTGCGATAAATTCGTCGGTAAGAGTTATGTTGATAAATCCCGGCGGTGCAACTGTTACACTTTTGAATATTTTGTTTTCCGAAAGATGAGAGAGCACGTCGTTTGCAATCATCATAGGGCTTTTTCTGTGTATCTTTGCCCCCGTCAACGCACCGTTGCACTGAAACTGGCAAAGGTCAGGACGGTCAGAAAACGTGACCGTTCCAAGCTCTCTGTTATATCCCGCCGCGACGAAGGCTTCTTCCGCAATCGCCGTAAGGCGTAATTTTAATGTAGACATAAAAACACCTCGTAGAGTTTCGCGCCAAATATGGCGCGAAATAATTCCAGTAAATCACCTCAAAAGAGCCTGCTCTTTTTGACATTAATATGCAACGCCCCAGTAAATCATATGCTTTGCGGGCTTTCCGCAGATGGGGCAGACATCGGAGATATGCTCCTGTTCAAAGGGGATACAGCGGCTTGTCATTCCCGCTTCTTCCTTGACGCGCAGCTCACACTCCAAGTCTCCGCACCACATTGTCTTTACAAAACCGGTCTTTGTTGCGGCAATTTTCTTCATTTCCTCAAAGGTTGTTGCAGTATAGGTATGCTCCTCGCGGTTGCGCAGTGCCTTTTCGTACAGTGCGCTGTGCACCTCTTCAAGTGCGCGGTTTACTTCTTCGACGATATTGTCAAGGCTTACGATTTTCTTTTCACGTGTTACGCGGGAAACGAGAACGCACTGACCTGCCTCAAGATCACGCGGACCAAGCTCAATTCTTACCGGCACACCCTTCATCTCATACTCGGCAAACTTCCAGCCTGCGGAGTTATCGGATGTATCACACTTTGCGCGAACTCCTGCATCGGTAAGTGTGGAAAGAAGCTTATCTGCCGCCTCAAGCACGCCGCCCTTGTGCGCTGCAATCGGAATGATGACTGCCTGAATGGGAGCAACCTTCGGCGGGAGCACAAGACCGTTGTTGTCACCATGCGTCATGATGATACCACCGATAAGGCGCGTGGAAACACCCCATGATGTTCCGTGCGGATTTGTCTTTTTGTTATTTTTATCTGCAAACTCTATCTCAAACTGCTTTGCAAAACCGTCGCCGAAATAATGGGACGTTCCCGCCTGCAAAGCCTTGCGGTCATGCATCATGCACTCAATGGTGTATGTTGAAACTGCACCCTTGAATTTTTCCTTCTCAGTCTTCTGTCCGCGGGTAACGGGCATTGCAAGAACATTCTCACAAAAATCGGCATAGACACCCAGCATTGTCTGTGTGAATTCCTCTGCCTCTTCCGAGGTTGCGTGGATGGTATGACCCTCCTGCCAGAGGAATTCGCGGTGGCGGAGGAACGGACGCGAGGTCTTTTCCCAGCGCAGAACGCTGCACCACTGGTTATACTTCATCGGAAGGTCGCGGTGGGACTGGAGAACATTTGCAAAATGCTCACAGAAAAGCGTCTCGGATGTCGGGCGGATTGCATATCTCTCTTCAAGCTTATCCGCGCCGCCGATGGTAACCCATGCACATTCCGGAGCAAAGCCCTCAACGTGATCCTTCTCTTTCTGCAGAAGGGATTCCGGAATAAGCAGGGGCATATAAACGTTTTCCACGCCCTGTTTTTTAAATTCCTTGTCCATAATTGCCTGAATGTTCTCCCAGATTGCATAGCCGTAAGGACGGTAAATGAATACGCCCTTTATTGACGAATAGTCAATAAGCTCTGCCTTTCTGCACACATCGGTAAACCATTGCGCAAAGTCTACCTCCATATCGGTTATCTGTTCAACTTTCTTATCGTTTGCCATTTTTAATCTTCCTCTCTTATTCCGAAATGAAACTCTTCATAATGTTATATGCAAAGGAAACGAAATTTCCCGTTTTTTCCGCGTCTGCTTCAGTGTAGGGAAGCCCGCTCTTTTCCGTAATTCCCGCACCATACATTACATACGGAACCGGAGCAATAACATGCGTTCTCTCCTCAATCGGCGTGGGGTGGTCGGGCATGAGAAGTATGCGGTACTCTTCTTCTGACTTGTCAAGATACTCCTTCACCGGAGAAAGGATTTCCGCATCAATTCTTTCGATTGATTTTACCTTAAGCTCCGTATCACCATCGTGACCGCACTCATCCGGTGCCTCAACGTGGCAGAAAACGAAGTCGTGACCATCGGAAAACGCCTTAATACACGCATCTGCCTTTCCGGCATAGTTTGTGTAATAATCGCCGGTTGCATCCGGAACCTCATAGGTGTCAAGACCGATGCCGAGCGCAAGACCGGTTATAAGCGGAACTGCCGTAATTACCGCGCCTGAGATTTTGTGCGCATCTGCAAAGGATGTAAGCTGCGGTCGGGTTCCTTCGCCCCAGAGCCACATGCAGTTTGCCGGTCGCAGGCCGCGTTCCATTCTTGCGATGTTCACCGGATGCTTCATAAGAAGCTCGTAGCTTTCACGCATCATTGCAAGAACTTCTTCGCCATACGGTCCTGCGGGGAGATAATCCGTAATCTTCTGCCCGAGGATATCATGCGGCGGCATCATCGTGTAGTTATAGTCTATCCCGCTCCATATCATAATGTGGCGGTAGCTTACGCCGCGGTACATCTTTCTCTTATCCGTGCCAAAGCGCTCAGAAAGCGCGTCGAGCAGCTCATACGCCTCTTCATTCGTTATCTTATCCGAGCTGTGGTCGAGCATCGTTTTGTTCTCAAAATCGCCGTCAGTTGAAATGCTTACGAGATTCAGGCGGAAAACCGTATCATCATCGGAGAGCGGGATATTAAGGCCGAGTGCCTCAATCGGACTTCTGCCCGTATAGTATTTCTTCGGGTCGTAGCCGAATACACAGAGGTTAGCTATATCGCTTCCCGTCGGCATACCCTCAAAAAGCGTGTTAGCAAGGCCAAGACATCCGTTTTCCGATATAAAATCCATCGTCGGCTTGTTTGCTGCTCCGAGCGGAGTTTTGCCGGAAAGCTCTGCAATAGGGCGGTCTGCCATACCGTCACCGAGCATAACAAAATACTTCATAATATGTGAATACCTCCTCATGAGCATAGTAACCCAATATAATCATCAATAAGTATATCATAATTCTTTTTCCGTTACAAGCATAAAATCGACGTTTTTGCTTGATTTACAGCAGAAAATAATGTATTATATATACAACTGTTTTAATATGAGGTGTCAGTTATGCTTATCATCATGTCGGGAAGCGCCGGAGTCGGCAAAAACACAATTATAAACGAGCTTCTCTCCGAGTTTAACAATCTCACACTTATGACCACCGTTTCCACCCGCGCAATGCGCCCGGGCGAGGAGCAGGGAAGACCGTATTTCTTTGTAACGCGCGAGGAGTTCGATGCTATGGTCGAGCGCGGCGAGATGCTTGAAACCTGCCCGATACATGGGAATATGTACGGCTCCAGCCGCAAAATTCTTGAGGAAAAGACAGCCGAGGGCAAGGTTCTTATAAAAGACATTGACGTTGAGGGAACGCTCAACCTCAAAAAGATACTGCCCGATGTTGTCGCAATTTACTTAAAGCCTAAAAACAAAGAAGTTCTCCGCGAGCGCCTTATCGGACGCGGAGAAAAGGATATTGAGCTTCGTCTTAAGAGATATGAATACGAAGAAGAAATGTCGCGCCATTACGACTATGTGCTGACAAACGACAAAATGGAAGATACTCTCCGCGTCCTTCGCAAAATCCTCCGCGAAGAAGCAGAAAAGCGCGGGCTGTCGCTCAGCGTTTAAGTCCAAAGTGCAGTTGGACCATTTAAAAATACATATAAGAAAACAAGTGGGTTTATTCTTTCGGATAAACTCACTTGTTTGGGTTTTGTACGCAGAATCAGCTCGGTTGCGCGGTTTTCAACAATGCAAAATTGTATTATCAATCGTCGACATCATCTTCAAATGAATAATCATTCAAATCCTCAAAATCCAGAAATTCCGACAAAGTCATATTAAATGCAATTGCTATTTTGTGCAATGTTTTGACTCGCGGATTTTTAGTTAGTCCACGCACGATGTTATCAAGCGTGGACTGCTTCACATCACTCATTGTTGCGAGTTTATTTATTGCTATTTTTCGTTCTTTACAAAGTGCACGTATTCTGTTCACATATATCTCTGCGTACTCCACGAATTAAATCACCTCATATTATCTTTACCCGTCTATGGGTTAATATAATGATAATATGAGAAACGCAGGCGATTACCCGAATACGGGTTGACTTTTGAAATTTATTACTGTATACTTTTATTACCCAAATATTTGTACGTCAAAAATAAAGGAGGGTAACTATGGAATGTAACAATGATTTATGCGTTTACTGGAAAGAGGACACTTGCGTTCTGGATAGTATATCTATTAACGAAATAGGTCTTTGCAATGAATATATTTCTATAAACATTCCGTCAGACGAGATGGAAAAATACAGAGAAGACCATCTGCAGAAACTGCGCGAATATGAACTGTGGTTATGACTAACTTCTGGCCGCTCATGCTCTATTTTGAATTTTCAAAGATTCAGAAATATACTTCATTACATTCCGGAAAGCATGTTTTGCAATCGTACACTATTGCGGAATGAAAATGTCGCCTATAAAGCAAGGCAGGTATAAATTACAGCGAAATTATGCATACGGGGATGCGCGGAAAACGCAGTTTTCCATTTGGCATCGACGGCATAATGAGCGCGATAATTTATCTGCCGCTTTATTCAGCGACAAAGCGTGGGGGTTCAAAGGGGTTCGCAAGAGAACCCCTTTGTTATATAAGACTTTTTTACAGCTCTCTTGCGCGAGCTTCGCAGTATACACAGCGGTGTGCGCCGGAATGAGAGACCTTGAACATATGCTCAATCTCCTGCTCACACGATGTGATGCATCGCGGGTTGAAGCAACGGTGAACGTCCTTTATATAGCCAGAATCGTCAAGCGCGGAATTTCCGTCCTGCCTTGCTTCTTCAAGAAGCTTTAAGATAAGCGCCATACGGATATACTTTCCGTTTGCAACCTGACGGAAATAGCACGCGCGCGGGTCTTTATCCACCGCAACGCTTATCTCATTAACACGCGGCAGCGGATGAAGAATGCACATATCTTCCTTCGCATTTTCAAGCTTTTCGGGCGTAAGGACATAGCTGTCCTTTAAGCGCTCATATTCCTCGTCCGTCTCAAAGCGTTCCTTCTGTATTCTCGTCATATAAAGCACATCAAGCTTCGGAATTGCTTCCTCAAGAGATGTTGTTTCTTCATACTCAAATGCATTTTCGTTTTTGACGTAATTCGGAACCTTCAGCTCCTCGGGGGATATGAGGACGAATTTCATATTCTCATATCGGCTCATTGCCGCAATAAGCGAGTGTACGGTTCTTCCGTATTTGAGGTCACCGCAAATTCCCACTGTAAGGTTGTCGAGTCTACCAAGCTTTCGCTTTATCGTAATAA
>JAZSOS010000004.1:0-36458 GCA_045537045.1 Eubacteriales bacterium | reverse complement strand
AGCCTTACCGGTCATATCATAAACTGTTGCCTTAGGCATAGCTTTCTAACTCCTTTCGCTTAGACGTTCTTGACAGCGTCGCGAATGAAAACGAATCCACCCTTGGGACCCGGAATAGCACCGCGGACTGCAATCATATTTGTTTCGGCATCAACCTTGACTACGTCGAGGTTCTGAACCGTTACCTGCTCAGCGCCCATGCGACCCGGAAGCTTTGTTCCCGGCATAACCCTTGACGGGTCTGTGTTAGCACCCATGGAACCTGCGCTACGGTGAACAGGACCGACACCGTGTGTGTGGTTCTGCATGTGCTGGCCAAAACGCTTGACCGTACCTGCAGTACCTTTACCCTTGCTTACGCCGGTGACGTCAACGACGTCGCCCTCAGCGAATACGTCTGCGCGAATGATATCGCCGACGTTGAGCTCTGTACCTTCGAGCTTGAACTCTTTAAGTACGCGCTTTGCCGAAACGCCTGCCTTCTTGAGGTGGCCTGCTTCAGGCTTTGTGAGTTTCTTCTCGGCAATGTCGTCGTAACCGAGCTGAACAGCTTCATAACCGTCTTTTTCAACAGTCTTCTTCTGAACAACCGCGCACGGACCTGCCTGGATGACTGTGACAGGAATAACCCTGCCTGCATCGTCGAAAATCTGAGTCATACCGACTTTTCTTCCGATGATTGCCTTTTGCATATATTTTCCTCCTTTAAGGTTATTGGTTGGCATCTCTGCCAACGTGACCCGCTCCTTACAGTGCATGCGCCCCTTCCGCCGCATTTAAAAGAGCTATGGTACATTTCTTGTCTTAGAGCTTGATTTCGATCTCGACACCAGCCGGAAGGTCAAGGGACATAAGAGCCTTAACTGCTTCTGCCGACGGCTTGAGAATGTCAATCAGACGCTTGTGTGTGCGGCGCTCGAACTGCTCACGGCTGTCCTTATATTTGTGAACCGCACGGAGAATCGTGATGATCTCCTTGGAAGTGGGGAGCGGAATCGGACCCGAAACCTTTGCGCCGTTGCGCTTTGCAGTTTCGACGATACGCTCTGCCGCCTGGTCAATGAGCTGATGGTCATAAGCCTTGAGGCGGACACGAATCATTTCCTTACTGATTGCTGCCATTGTTTTTTCCTCCTTAAACGCACGTAGTTTTCTGCGTGCGGCGGAATTCCTGCACAACTTATCCGTGTGTTTCATCAACGGATATTATAAAAACCGGACATTGGCATTAGGGGATTCACCAATTCCGGCAGGCGCTTCCTCGCAAGTCGAAAGCATTTGTACAGTCTTTCCTGCCGCCCGATTGTCGGACATACTCCACGGAAGTTACCTGCAAAATGCAGCAATCTCCCGTTTCATCGCATAGTGCGCCCATACAGACGCTCTAATATTATACAATTATTCGACGGCAATGTCAAGCACTTTTTTCAATTTTTTCAAAAAATTTTTTACAGAAAATTTGCCCCGCTTTTTTCTGTTTTCTTCCTATTATATATTATATATTAATTATATATTTCGCACAGCCTTCGGGAACTCTATCTATGCGCACAAAAACGTCCTATCTTCGTCTCACGATAGATACCATTCTAACAAAAACAACACCGAACATTCGCAGTGTTGAAATTTGGTTACAATTATTTTAGCAGAATTACCGAGTTAAAAACTCAGAAGAACTCCGCAATTTTTTAGATAGTTTGTCTGCATAAAGCATCTCATCAACATATTTAATTTTCAAAGAAGGCTTCTCCGCAAACACACTTCACCGAATAAAAAAAGGGAAGCAATTAGCACAAAAACACTTGATGCCCTCTGTTATGTTTTAGATTGTGAAATTGAGGATATTATTAGATTCGAAAAAGAATAGCACTTGATTTAACTTAAAAGAAATCAAGTGCTATTCTTAGTTATTTTTCTTTGCGGTATTAATGGAAGATATGAGCATTTTGCGAATTGTTCCGCATTCATTATATATTTCTTTTGCACTTTCTCTATCCAAGAATTCTGACTTAACAAACAGTTCTAACCAATACTCTGTTTCATAGCATTCTTTCAAAGCAATCTGTAATTTAGAAATAAAATCATTTTTACTTTGAGCATAATTAGCTTCATGGATATTTGCGCCTATTGATGTTGCGCTACGTTCAAGTTGATTTGTCAAAGAATAATGTCCTTTGATATTTTCACATAATTTAATTATTTTAACAGCAAACTCAACTGATAAATTTCGCAATTTTGATTCTGACATTATATATCAACTCCTTGTAACGGATTATATCACACAGTGGCTAGTCTATGAGTGAAATATCAACTGCGTTGATGTGAAATAGAAAGCTAAAGTTTTCCGTGAAATGAAATACGCCTTTTAACATTTGCGAAGCAAATATTTCACAGCAAAGCTATTTCACATTGCGTAGCAATATTTCACACGCCGAAAGGCGTATTTCGTTGAAAAAAGCACTTGCATAAGCAAGTGCTTTTTTCTGGTGGGCCTTCGGGGACTCGAACCCAGGACCATCCGGTTATGAGCCGGGAGCTCTAGCCAACTGAGCTAAAGGCCCAAATATTAAGCTTATATATTATACTAAAAAACAAGCATAATGTCAAGAACTTTTTTCAAATTAATCACAGTTTTCAATCATCACGCGCAAAAACTCGTTATATATCTTTTCTGCGTGTCCGAAAAATCCCGCCGTGAACTTCTTTGCCTCAGCACGCGATGGCGCTGTCATTGAAAAGGAAAATATCTCCCCGGTGTCATCAGTGAGTGAACAGACGGCACGGTATCTATCATCGCCATCCTCCTCAACCTTAACGTTTACAAAGCTTTTTCTTATAACCTCGCGTTTAACTTCATCGGTCGCTTTCTCTGCCTTGCGGAGAACGTACCCGGGCACTGACGAGCGTATATGTTCAATATCACGAAGTCCCTTTTTTGTTATTGAGTATCTGTCCACTCCTGTGTCGGAGTTGATCTCAACATGGCCGCTGCTGACCATACCGTCAAGATATTCGGCAAATTTAAAGTAATCTATTGCGTCGTCCACAAACGCACAACGCATAAGCTCATCAAACGTAACCGAAAGCTTTGCATATGCGAGCACGTGCAAAGTAAGCGTTTTAATCTCAAGCTCATTTCTGACAAATCCGTATCCGGGCATTTCCCTCACCTCTTTCTATTATTATACACCCGGAAGCTTATATTTTCAATAGAGAGTGCAAAAAACATATTCAATCTCCCCGGCTTACACCGGGGAGATTCAAATACATCAGACCTCCATTATTATCGGCAATATCATCGGTGTGCGCTTTGTTTTTTGATACAGATAATCAGAAAGCTTGTTTTTCAGGTATGTTTTTATCGTTGTCCAATCTGTGCGCTTGCCCTTCATACAAGTGATGAGCGTTTCCGCTGCGAACGCGCGAAGCTCTTCCATCATATCTTCCGCCTCACGGACATATACAAATCCACGTGTAACAATATCGGGTCCTGCCAGAATCTGGCCGGTCTCACGACTGAGCGTCATAACAACCGTTATAATTCCATCCTCAGCAAGATGCTTTCTGTCGCGCAGGACAACGGCTCCGACATCACCAACACCCGAGCCATCAACAAACACTCTTCCTGACGGCACCATTGCACCGAGCTTTGCGCCCTTTTCGGTAAATTCAACAACCCTTCCCACATCTGCAACGAAGATATTTTTCGCCTTAACACCCATACTCTCAGCAAGCGCTGCGTGAGCTTTTAAGTGACGGTGCTCGCCGTGTATGGGAATTACATACTTCGGCTTTGTAAGAGCAAGCATAAGCTTTATCTCTTCTCTGCAAGCATGACCGGAGACGTGAACGTCTGCAAGCTTTTCATAAATAACCTCAGCGCCCTTGCGATAAAGCTCGTTTATAACGTTGCTTATCGCCTTCTCATTACCGGGTATGGGGCTTGCTGATATAATAACACGGTCATTAGGCATAATTTCAAGCTTTTTATGTGCCGAGAATGCGATGCGGTAGAGTCCTGACATCGCCTCTCCCTGACTTCCCGTAGTTATTATGCAGGTCTTGTTTTTCGGATGCTTGTTTATCGTGTTAAGATCAACTAATACATTGTTCGGAATATCGAGATAGCCGAGGTTCTTTGCAACCTCCATTATGTTCTCCATGCTCCGCCCGCTTATCGCAACCTTTCTTCCATATCTCGCCGCCGCGTGGATAATCTGTTGCACGCGGTGTACGTTAGACGCAAAGGTTGTTACGATAATGCGCTGATTGCAGTCTTTAAACAAAGCCTCAAACGTATCGCCTACCGTAGATTCCGAAAGTGTATATCCCGGACGCTCGATATTTGTGGACTCGCCCAGAAGTGCGAGTACTCCGCGCTTTCCCAGTGCACCGAGGCGTGCGAGATCCATCATTTCCCCCTGAATCGGCGTAATGTCAAGCTTATAGTCGCCCGTATGAATAACCGTACCCAGCGGAGTTGTAATCGCCAGAGCAACCGCATCCGCAATTGAGTGGTTGACGTTAATCATCTCAACGCCAAAGCTTCCTATCTTCATTTTATCGCCCGGCGATGCAATTTTTATCTTCACCTTGGAAAGCAAATTGTGCTCCTCAAGCTTTTTATTGATAATCCCCGCTGTAAGCTTTGTTGCATATATCGGGGCGTTTATTTCTTTAAGCACATACGGAAGCGCACCGATATGGTCCTCGTGGCCGTGGGTTATGAGGATTGCTCGAACGCGGTTTTTGTGCTTCTTAAGATACGTAATGTCAGGAATAACAAGGTCTATTCCCAGCATATCGTCATCCGGGAAAGCGACACCGCAGTCTACTATGATTATCTCCCCCGCGTACTCATAAACGTACATATTTTTACCTATTTCATTCAATCCGCCAAGAGCGAATACTTTTAATTTTTGTGCCATTAAACTATCACTTCTCCATTCATATGCAAAATTTCAATATACACCGAAATACTATGTAGAAGAGTGCAAAAACAAAATGTTTTTGCACAGCTTAATAACCGCGCCCCAACCGGAAGCCACCGCTGATCGCCATACCCGACTACGGCGATGAAAGGAGGTGCCGAAAAAGGAAACCCGGACTGAAAAACGAAAAAACGTTCTTAAGTTTTTATATATAGTAATTCCGAAATAATGACTCATTCAAATGCCGAATACCGGCTGTTGATAACTATTGTATCACAAATTGGTAAAATTGTCCAGCGTTTATTTGTGACTTGTTTTGTCGATAGAGCGAGCTTTTTCAATATAAAGATTGCAAAGCTCGGAAGCAATTTCCTCGTTTATGCTCTCCCCCGTCACCCTCAGCGCACTTTTAGATCGTGCAGGAGAAATGTTCACCCATCCGCCATCGGCACAAACACGAAGCTC
Organism: Eubacteriales bacterium; assembly: GCA_045537045.1. Taxonomy (GTDB): domain Bacteria; phylum Bacillota; class Clostridia; order Oscillospirales; family JAAYXM01; genus SIG480. The sequence goes on along the minus strand of JAZSOS010000004.1, from coordinate 31,065 downwards.
TCCTGTGTTTTCTTTATGAGTACCCGATATTCCATCAGCAAGATGAGAAAGAACTGCTCTGCGATCTCCCGATACCGTAACCTCGCGCGAAACGAGCGTGAATGGAGGAAGCTGACGCATAAGACGGCGTACATCATCGCCCGTCTGCATAAGAAATGCACATAGGAAAACAGCACTTGATGCCGCATCCGTAAGTACATTCTGCGAAACAAAAATTTCTCTCGCCCCGCTATCTCTTCCTATGCGCAAAATCCTGCCGTCAAACTCTGTGGCAATTTGTTCAGTGGCACTCGGCGCAGATGACGGTACCGCAAGTTCCTCCTCTCCCGATGAAAAGTGAACCAGCGAAAGAAGTGCTGTTGTGTGACCGTCGTCATACCATCGCTCATCCTCATCCCTTATGCAAAGCTTTTCTCCGTCATCCGAAACGGAAAAGGCGACAACACCATGCTTTAGCGGAATAACCCGCGCCCCCGCAGCAGAAAGAGCTCTCCGTAAGCTTTCAGCGGCAGAGGTTTTGCCGATAACCGAAACGGCAAAACCATCAAGCTCTCCCTTTTGGGATGCCGAAAGAGAAAATGCCTCACGTGCCCCTGTTATGCTTTTCGGCATAAGCGTGTCCGCGGCACCCGCTCTCGGAAAAGATGCGCGATGTGCATAAAATTCTATTTTCCGCTGAAGCTCGCGTTCAATCGGCAGGCCGTATTTATCAATCATCCTCACACGAAACCTACCCCCGTCGTTTTCAAAAAAGACGGTGAGATTAAAAAGGAACGTCCTTGCAATGTATGCCGCAGCGGCAAAAAAGCCGGCATCCGTTTCCGTTATCTGCACGCCTGACGAACCCGCACCTGCAATAAAGGCATTTGCCAGAAGCTTGCATACACTGTGGTCGGAATATCCCACTGCAACGCGCTCAGCAATCTCACCGACTGTATATCCAAGCTCCATTGCAAGCTCGGGCGTTATTTCCGACACCCCTCCGCTTATTGCGTTAAGCTCATTAAAAAGCGGCGGATATGAAAGCGTATCAGGAGATAAATCAGGTTTCCGGTGAAAAATATCTGTTCTCATAAAGCATCTCTCCTCCTCTTCAAAGATTATACCCCAGCGGAACAGCTATTAACCGGAAAAAGAGAAAAAACTTACCTAAAGCAAAGGAAGAGACTGCACGCGGCAGTCTCTTCCTTTGCTATTTTACACCGTTGTTTTCCAGAATTTCTTCCATCTGACGTACTCTTGCATCCCACGAGCATGCGCGCGCATAATCAATGCGCATGTTTTGCTTTGCATTGTCCGGTTCTGCGAGTGCTTCCTCGCATTTTTTCACAAAGTCCTCTTCGCCGTATGCAATGTAAACTGCATCGGCATAACCGAGAACCTGCTCCGGCTGTGGTGTGCTGACAACCGGTTTGCCGGTTGCGAGATACTCGTAAAACTTAAGCGGACTTACGTCTCGCGAGAGATTTCCGTCGCGGAACACGTTAAGACACACATCAAAGTTCTGTATGTATGCAGGAAGCTCATCATATTTTTTGAGTCCGAGAAAATGTATGTTGCTATGTTGCTTCAAATATTCGAGATTAACACCCGGTAAAGGCTTCCCGACGAGCACAACCGACCAATCAGGACGCGTTTTTGCAATATGCTCTATCTTGTCGTAATCAATGCATTCCTGAAGCATACCGACAAAGCCCATTATGGGATGCTTTATCTCCTTCATATCTACCGGAACTTCAAAAGTCTCATTTGCCGCACGGTTAAAGTGCTCAAAGTTTACTCCGTTAGGAAGCATTACCGCATTCTTGTTGTACTGTGAAAGCGTATCGTGCAGACCAATTGCCGTTGAAAACACAGTATTTGCCTGGTTACACAAATCCTTTTCAAGGCCGTTTACAACATCTTCGTTGATAAGCCCCTTATATGCACTGTGACGGTCAACGCAGTCATACACAAGCGCGCTGTGCGGAATATACGGTGCCGCATCTGCAGACGTAGGGGAGTAACACCACAGAATCGGATTTTCAAAGCCGTGAAGCTTCATTTTCTTACGTACAAACCGAGCCATACGACGCTGATTTATTTTATTTATAAATCTGTTTTTGTTGAAAAACGGAAGCATCGGCGGGGTTGCATACACGGTGAGATTTTCCCTCGCGCCCTTCTCTCCGTTTTTCCTGTACATAAAAAGTCTCTTCCACGCCGTCTTATCCTTTAACGGTGCAAGATATGTAACCGGCGGGTCAAAATACAGAATTTCGTCTGCTGAAATTCTGTTCATTACGTGCTGCTTTCTCGTCGGAAACGGATGATAGCAGCTTGTAGAAAGACATACTATTTTGTTCATTTCTATCTTACCTCTTTTATATGAAAAATTTCCTCAGCTCTTCTGTGTTTTGTTTTTCGTTTTCGCGGAGTGTAACGCAAGCGCGCTTCATCGCATCATTATATTCTGCATCGCTTGCCGTTCGGTCAATGAAAGCTTTAAGAATTTCTGCATTGCACGTCTCATACTGCACGCACATTTCTCTTCCAATATAATTCATAAACCCCGTCACCTTATGGTCATAAGCAATGCCGATTGTCGGAACACCCTGACCCGCGCCGAAAACAAGCGCATGGAGCCGCATTGCCATTATAACGTGCATCTTTGACAGTATACCGATAACAGAATGAACGTCATATTCTCCGCGTATAATGACCGACGGCGCCAAAATCTTTTCCGCAAGCCGCTCTGCAATCGGTAAATCCTTTTTGCGTTCCATCGGGATGAGAGCAATTTTCAGTCCATATTTCTCTGCAGCATAATCCGCCGCAACGGCTATCTGCTCAAGCACCTCATCAATATTTTTCCAGTTACGCATGCAAAGGCAAAGGTATTTTTCATCCTCTGCAATCCCCTCTGCACTGAGAGCCGCGCTTATTTTCGAATCTCCTGCTGGTGCAATTCCGAGCGTCGGGTCTGCCGCAAGCTTCATTTCCGGCCGTGAAACCTTCATATCGCGAAGCTCTTCAAAAGAGTCCGGATCGCGAAGCGTGATGCAATCAACATTCTTATCAATCACGCGCGCGGCAAGAGCACGGTTTTTCTTTCTTTTCACCGGTCCTATGCCGCAACCGTACATCATCACCTTACAACCGCAAATCCGCGCTGATGCAAGAGTGAAAAGGTAAAAGTACAGCGAACGGCTTGAGGTTGAGTCCTGAATAAGACTTCCGCCGCCGTTTATATACAGATGCGAGCGTGAAAAAGCACGGAGCATTTTGAATATATTAAACGTATATATTGAACGCACGCGATACCTTTTTTTCGTTTCGGCGGGATTCTTTGACATTACGCATATTTCCGAAGCAGGGCTGACCTCGCGTATTTCTCTAATAACCGCTTTCAATATCGCATCGTCACCTGCATTTCCCCTGCCATACGAACCGCATACAGTGACTTGTGTTCGTTTTTTCTTTTTATGTGAATACATTTCAAGTGCACGCTCGTATATGGAAAGCTGTGCAGAAACCATTGCCTCAAACGAATATTTTTCGCTTGCTTTTTCATACAGCTTGTCCGCATATTCACGGCAGATATCACGGTTATTATACAGTGTTTCCAGATTCCGTGCAAGCCCCTGCACATCTCCGACATCAAAGAGCAGACCGTTAATACCGTTATCAATCACCTCAGGCATAGCTCCAACAGGTGTTGAAACCATTGTACATTTTGCACGGGCAGACTCTAAAATGCTATACGGAAAACCTTCGCTTACAGAGGAAATAACACTTATGTCAACGGCGTTCAGGAACGAATCCATGTCATCTATCCATCCGACGAAAATAACTCTATCGGAAAGACCAAGCTCCGAAACAAGGCTTTTCAGCATTTCTCCTTGCTCACCATCTCCTCCGAGAAGAAGATACAATTCCGGACAGCTTTCCCGAAGAGAAGCAACTGAACGCACAGCAGTCGCAATATCCTTTACCGGATGAAAGCGCGCCGCAATTCCGCAAACAACCGTGTTTTCGGTGGGCTGTATTCCGAACCGCGCAAGATACTCTTCCCTCGATATCTTAGGAGAGCGCGGTGTTTTAAAATCAATGCCATTATTAAGCGTATAAAGCTTGTGCGGGTCAAATCCGCGCTCTATAAGCAAGTCCACAAATGCGTCCGTAACTCCGATATACCCGTCAAGCGCACGAAGTGCCGCGGTGTTGAGCAGACCGTTTGTAAGAAGCTTTATAACGTTGCCCATATAGTCGAGCCTGTAATCGCTGTGGACGGTGGTGATAACCGGCACTCGAATATGGTGCTTTATAAGCGTTGCCATAACATTTGCCTTTGCACCGTGACAGTGGATGATATCAAAATCACCGGTCGTTATGGTGTTCCGAAGTTTTCTGATGTCGCATAACGGATTTGCGCTCTTTATAACAAGAGTATTTATCCCCATTTTTCTCGCATCTTCGGCAAATTCGCCTTCGCGGAAGCTGACAAGGAGAACCTCATTCTCCTCCGCAAGCTTTGCGACAAGAGAAAGGACGTGTGTCTTTGCGCCGCCTACGTCACCGCCGCCTATCATATGCAGTATTTTCAAATGAATTACCTCTTTTTTGAAAAATTTACAAAAAAACAGTTGTTATATCTTTACACTTATTATATAATATAACTCGTAATCGGTCAAGCAATATAAACGAAAGGAAAATTAAATTATGAAAATCGTAAACGAAAAAGGAAAGCTCTTCGGCGTTATAAACGTCATTGACCTCGTAATTCTTCTGTGCATTGCCCTTGTGGCTGTTGCGGCTGTGTACAAGTTCGCAGCACCCGCAGCAAGCGATGTAATCGCTCCCAAATCCGATATGACGGTAACCATGCGCGTTCGCGGTGCAATGGACTATCTCGAAGAAGAAGTTCTTAAGCTCGAAGCAGGCGAGCGCCTTATTATGGGTAGCGACTATGTTGATGCTGAGGTTGTCTCGGTAGAAAGTGTGCCGTATCTTTCTGCGGCAACAAGTGATGAAGGAAAGTTTATCACCGCAGAAGACCCGCAGAAGTCTGATCTTCTTATAAAAATACACGCAAAGCAGTCAAAAAACGACCCGATTTTGAAAATAGGCAATCAGGAAATCCGCATCGGTCGCGGCTTTATATTCAAAACTCAGACGATAGAAGTAAATGCAATTATCGAGAAGGTAGAATTTGATGGATAATATGCTTAAAAATTGCTTCATCGCGCGGTTATGTGCAGTTTTCGCACTCGCCTTTCAGGGAAGCATTCCCGGAAAAATCGCCGCGTTCTGCAAGCAGTTCTATCACGATTCGGTAACGCGGCGTGTATTCCACGCCTTCTTCTCCGTAACACCGAAGATCGTTTTCTCAAAGCTTTATAAGCTTCTTATGGAATTTAACAAATCCCTTTACGTCTTGGGAACACATCTCCGCCCCGCTTTTGAAAACAGCATCGCTCTCCGAGCGTGCAGAGCCATTTTTTCTTCTAATGCAATTTGCGACAGTGCAATCTGTTCGTTTTTCAAAAAGCTTGGGATGAGAAAATTTCTCATAGCCGTATTTGCGATTTATCTTCCGGTTGACGTTTTCGTCCGCGATGTACTTAAAATCGGCTTTCTCTCATCAATATGGGATGAGGCCTTCATGCTTTTCTGCGTTGGATACATCCTATACAGAATTATAACGTCTTCCGAGCTTATCAAGCCGCGCATAACGCCGGTTGATATGCCGCTTCTTCTCTTTGTGTCAATAGGTGTTCTTCTCGTCGCAGTTGTCTCGCCCAAAATGGGACCCGCAATCGGCGGCTGGCGTGCCGTGTGCCAGTTTATGCTGTGGTTCTTTGTTCTCACTCGCCTTATAGAAAACGACGAGGACTTCAAAACCCTTTATTTTACAATGTGCGCAATGTCAACAGTTATTGCTTTTCATGGTATTTACCAATACATCACAAAAGCCCCGATGCCGGCGCAGTGGGTTGCACAAGCTGAAGTCGGTGTACGTACCCGCGTATACTCCATTTTCGGAAGTCCCAATGTCATGGGCGCATTTCTTGTTATGACCGCACCAATGCTCGCAGCATGTGCGTATTATGTAAAAAAACTCTGGGTAAAATGTGCACTTTGGGGAATAGTGGGCATTCTCTGCCTTGCAACGCTCTTCACGTTCTCGCGCGGAGCGTGGTTTGGTCTGACTGTCGCTGTTGTTGTTTTCTCGCTTCTCGTTGACCGTAAGCTGCTTCTTATTGCCGGTGCGGCAATTTTAGCGATTATATTCTGCGTGCCGGAAATCTCAAACAGAATCGGTTTTCTCTTCACCTCGGATTTTGCCGAGGCAAATGCTACCGGAGGTCGTGGAGAGCGTTGGGAAATCGGGCTCTCCCTATGGAGACCGAACAAGCTTTTCGGTTTCGGTCTTGGGCGCTATGGTGGTGCCATTGCTATGCAGAATCAGGAAATTGATAATCTTAAGTATTATTATATGGATAACTATTACCTGAAAACGCTTACAGAAATGGGGCTTTTAGGTCTTATCTCATATGTATGGTTGCTTCTCCGCAATCTCCTGTGGTCATGCAGAAGTATTTTCAAAACGCGAAAAAACAAGCTTTCTGTTCTTGCAAGCGGAATTGTGGCAGGACAGCTCGGCGTTCTTTCACATTCGTTTTTTGAAAACATTTTCGAAGTCCCATATATGAACGCATACTTCTGGGGCTTTGCAGCATCAGTGATGTATCTTGGATATATCAGAAAGCGTAAGCATGACAAAGCATAAATGAATCAATTAGTTGAGGCTGTTGCAAATCGGTTTTAAACAAACCAAAATGCAACAGCCTCGTTGTATTTCTCTATTACAGAAATATCACTACTTGCTTAAGTTCTGCTCGTAAGACTCGATCATCTTCTTAACCATCTGACCGCCGATAGAACCTGCCTGACGTGAAGTGAGGTCACCATTGTAACCCTGCTTGAGGTTAACACCAACCTCGCTTGCAGCTTCCATCTTGAACTTGTTGAGTGCATCCTGTGCATTCGGAACGATTGCCATTTCAAATTCACCTCCTTGAACTTGGTACAATAGTATTTTGAGCCGTTCACAGAGTTATATAAGTTGTAATTTTTACATGGCAATTTTTTTCGAAATTAAAATAAAATCAATACCACAAGCTCTCTTATTAATTTTTGTTCAGCAACCATTCAATCGGTTTAATACTATGTGCATTGTCATTTAAATTATACACGACGCTCACAAAGAGCAGCATTTATTTCTGAGCGCTTCATAAAAAGCCTCTTTTCATTTAATTTCAAATCAAATAAATTTTATCATACCAGACATCACTTGTCGAAAAAATGGCTGTGCCAAAACAGCAAAGGGCGTGTGACAAAATTCATTTTGCCACACGCCCACTTTCATATTCAGCTTACTTTACAAGCTTTTTTGCTGTTGCAACAACGTTCTCAACAGTGAAGCCAAACTTCGGGAAGAGCTTTGAATACGGAGCCGAAGCACCGAAGCCTTCCATACAAATCTTCGCACCATCAAGACCCACATAGCGGTCAAGACCGAAGCCGCAGCCTGCCTCAACAAACACTCTTGCACGGATATTTTTCGGCAGAACACTCTCGCGGTATTCCTCACTCTGCATCTCAAAGAGAGCAACGGACGGCATGGATACAACGCGTGCAGCAATTCCCTCTGCGCGAAGCTCATCATATGCCTTGTAGCAAAGCTCAAGCTCAGAACCTGAACCGATGAGAATAACCTCTGCATTGTCGCTGTCACGAAGGACATAACCGCCCTTGAGCGCAGCCTTGCCAGTCTCTTCGTAGTACGGGAGATTCTGACGAGTGAGAGCGATACCTACCGGATGCTTGCCGTTTGTAACTGCATAGTACCATGCAGCAGCTGTTTCATGGCCGTCAGCCGGACGGAAATCAACAAAGCCCGGGATAGAGCGCATTGCAGCGAGCTGCTCAATCGGCTGATGTGTCGGGCCGTCCTCGCCGACGCCGATAGAGTCATGAGAGAAGATGTATGTTACCGGAAGCTCCATAAGAGCAGAAAGACGCATAGCGGGCTTTAAGTAATCTGAGAATACAAAGAAGGTTGCAACAAACGGATGAATGCCGCCGTATGCTGCCATTGCGTTTGCGATAGCGCCCATTGCATGCTCACGAACACCGAAGTGGATGTTGCGCCCTGCATAGTCGTTCTTGGAGAAGTCGCCGCCTTCCTTTATGTTCGTCTTGTTAGACGGTGCAAGGTCAGCAGAGCCGCCAAAGAGGCTCGGCATAATCTTTGCAAGGCGATTAATCATCTCACCGGAGAGATTGCGTGTAGCGTTTGCCTTGTTTTCAAAGCCCCAGAACTCGTCAGAGTCAAGAGCTGCCATGTCGAGCTTACCGGACATAAGAGCTTCCCACTCTTTTGCAAGCTCCGGATACTTCTTTGCGTAATCAGAGAAGAGTTTGTTCCACTCATCCTCATTCTTGTTGAGGTCGGAAACGATTTCCTTCATGTGAGCGTAAACTTCATCTGCAACGAAGAATTCCTCAGCCGGCATCTCAAGGTTTTCCTTAAGCTTTGCAAGCTTTTCTGCACCGAGAGCCTCTCCGTGGACCTGGCTTGTGCCTGCGTTGGGAGCGCCGTAACCGATTTCTGTTGTAATTTTAATAAGTGTCGGCTTGTCCTTTTCTGCTTTTGCTTCGTCAATTGCAGCAGCGATGACATCGGTGTCGTTGCCGTCTGCAACAGAAAGAGTCTGCCAGCCGTATGCTTCAAAACGTGCGCATACATCTTCGGTAAATGCGATATCGGTGCTGCCTTCAATTGTTATGGAGTTTGAATCGTAAAGAACGATAAGCTTTCCGAGGCCGAGTGTTCCTGCAAGGGATGCTGCCTCGGATGCAATACCTTCCATAAGGCAACCGTCTCCGCAAAGAACATATGTATAGTGGTCAACGATGTCCATACCGTCGCGGTTGAACATAGATGCAAGACGGCGCTCTGCCATTGCAAAGCCAACACCGTTTGCGATACCCTGACCGAGTGGGCCTGTGGTAATCTCAACACCGTTTACCTCGCGGTACTCGGGATGTCCCGGAGTCTTGCTGCCTTCCTGACGGAAAGCCTTAAGGTCATCAAGCGTAAGACCGTAATCAAACATATGGAGAAGCGAGTAAAGCATCGCCGAGCCGTGGCCTGAAGAAAGAATAAAGCGGTCGCGGTTCTGCCACTTTGAATTTTTTGGGCTGTGCTTCATTTTTTCTGCCCAGAGAGTGTATGCCATCGGCATAGCACCGAGAGCAATGCCCGGATGTCCGGATTTTGCCTTATCGATAGCTTCTGCCGCAAGCACGCGCATAGTATCAATAGTCTGCTGTTTTACCGTTTTCATGAATTTCACCTCAAAACAAATTTCAATTATATTCATTTTATCATAATTATGAAGCGGTGTAAAGCATTATTTTATTAAAACATCGCCCTATATGTAATATTACAAAAAATGTTGTTGGTTTGCCGATTTTCTGGTTGACTTTGAGGCATTATTGTATTATAATAATTTAGTCACATGCGTAGAGCCATAGTTGCAACAGGGAGCGCAGCGGACAGCTGCTCTAAAAACTTAATATTCTATCGGGGTGTGGCGCAGCTGGGGACGTTCCCGAGCGCTGCCGGTGGCAGATACAGCGAGGGATAAGGAGTGGCAGCAACTTGGCGATTGGCAAGTGTGCTCCGCTCACGCAGACAGAGCCATAGTTGCAACAGGGAGCGCAGCGGACAGCTGCTCTAAAAAACTTAATATTCTATCGGGGTGTGGCGCAGCTGGTAGCGCGGGTGGTTTGGGACCATCAGGCCGCAGGTTCGAGCCCTGTCACTCCGACCAAATAAAGTAGATGCCCGCAAGGGCTTCTGCTTTATTTTTGTCAAACGAAAACCGCCGCAGTGGAAATCCAGCGCGGCGGCATTACTTTACAAGTTTTATCTTACTTGTGGTCAACAGAGTACATGTGCTTGATGAGCTCAAGAACCTTGTTGGAGTAACCGATTTCGTTGTCGTACCAGGAAACAACCTTTACGAAAGTATCGGTAAGAGCAATACCTGCATCCTTATCGAAGATGGATGTGCGTGTATCGCCGAGGAAGTCTGAAGAAACAACTGCTTCTTCAGTGTAACCGAGGATACCCTTAAGCTCGCCCTCAGAAGCTGCCTTCATAGCTGCGCAGATCTCGTCGTACTTTGCCGGCTTTGCAAGGTTAACTGTAAGGTCAACAACAGAAACGTCGAGAGTCGGAACGCGCATAGACATACCTGTGAGCTTGCCGTTGAGTTCCGGAATAACCTTACCAACAGCCTTTGCAGCACCTGTGGAAGACGGAATGATGTTGCCGCTTGCTGCACGGCCACCGCGCCAGTCCTTAAGAGACGGACCGTCAACGGTCTTCTGTGTAGCAGTAGCAGAGTGAACAGTGGTCATAAGACCCTCAGTTATGCCCCAGTTGTCGTTAAGAACCTTAGCGATCGGAGCAAGGCAGTTTGTTGTGCAGGAAGCATTGGAAACAAAGTTCATGTCAGAAGTGTAGTCCTTGTTGTTAACGCCCATAACGAACATCGGAGTGTCGTCCTTGGACGGAGCGGACATAACAACCTTCTTAGCGCCTGCCTTAAGGTGACCTTCAGCCTTTTCCTTTGTAAGGAAGAGACCTGTGGACTCAACAACGTACTCAGCACCGAGCTTGCCCCACGGAAGAGCAGCCGGATCACGCTCAGCGGAAATCGGAATTTCCTTGCCGTTAACAATGATGGAATTGTCTGTGGATTCAACAGTTCCCTCGAACTGACCGTGCATTGTGTCATACTTAAGCATGTATGCAAGGTAGTCTGCCGGGCAAAGGTCGTTGATGCCGACAACTTCAATTTCAGGATGGTTCACGCTTGCGCGGAAAACCATACGGCCGATACGGCCAAAGCCGTTGATACCGATTTTGATACTCATGGTGATATTCCTCCTAAAAAATTTTCGTATGCTATCATTATAAACGATTTTAATCAAATTTACAACTGCTTTTTGTGAAAATATTAGCAAAAATTCGGGAATTTTTTTGTATAAAAGCTATAAAAGACAAACCTACACGAAAAGTTGCAGGCCTAATACTGTCTGCCTTTCAAATCATTAAGATGCTTTCTTCTGTAATATTCCAACTCTCCCGAAGGTATATTCACTGAAATGTAATCATCGCAAAAACCTGCTTCATTAATATCAATAGCTTCTAACGTACACTCATCATCTTTCCAATATACGCAAATATCATTTCTGCATGAAACTATCATAACATAATCCCTTCCTATAATCAATTTATATATGACATTTACTGAATGTCATATATAAATTGATTATAACATATAATTTCTTCAATGACAAGCACAAAATGTCAAGAGGTGAAATCTTATGTTTATAAATAAAGCAAAAGACGGGCTTAACAATATTTGTGGCAAAAATATATCGCAACTTCGCGCCAATCTCGGAATTTCACAGAGGGAGCTTGCCGACAGAATGCAACTTGATGGGATCGATATCGACAAAAACGCCATCCAGCGCATAGAGTGTGGAAAGCGTTTTGTTACTGATATTGAATTGTGTGCGTTTAGAAAGGTTTTTAAAACAACATTTGAAGAGTTACTAAAATAAGCTTTTCACAATCCCCCCCTCACATTAACAAGAGCTGCGGCATATGCCGCAGCTCTTTCATATTTTTATTTTACTGAGCCGGAACAGCAGTTCCCGTTTCAATGCCACCTTCAGTTGAGCCCTCAGCGGAAGCCTCGCCTTCGCTCTCAGCTTCTGTGCCGTGGTCATGGCCGTCATCCTCGGAATGCTCACCTGCATCACCTGCGGCAACACCGTTTGTCTTTTCTACTCCAAGAATCTTATGAATATCAAGTTCTTCATATGCCTTTGTATATTCAATCTCAACGTTTTCCATGAACTTTGTAAGCTCTTCTGCAAAAGAGTTCATACCTGCGTTGCCGGAATATTCGTCAAGGTTTTCCTTGATGAACTCTGCACCAAACGGATATCTCTTGATAATATGGAAACCGTAGTCGGACGGAACAAGCTCAGAAACGCCGTTCTCAGCAAGAGCGTGAGAAGCTGTTGTGAACTCGGTTACCATCTGGCTTCCCTCGGGAGTATAGCCGTTGGCATCAATTACATAACCGTTTACATACGAGCTCATACCCGGGTCGCCGTCGCCGGAATCTGCAAGCTCTTTGATAAGTGCATCAAAATCCTCACCTGCTTTTGCACGTGCAAGGAACTTTGCTGCAGTCGCTTTTTTCTCTGCGAAATCTGCATCGCCTTCCTTGGTCTGAATGAGAAGATGCTTTACGCGGGCATACCCCTCAAGGGATTTAACAACCTCGTCCGCAGAGGGAGCAAACTCACCCTCGCCGGTAAAGAGCTCCGTGTAAAGCTTGGAATAAATCTGCTGACGCTCCATGATGTAATCAAAGAAAGCTTCGTTCATGCCGGATTCTGCCATGCTGTCAAGGAATGCCTTTCTTCCTCCGGCAGACTCAATCTGAGCATCCTTTGCTTCTTTTATCTGTGCTTTTTCTTCTTTTGTAAGCTCAATTCCCTTATCTTTCGCGTAAAGAACAACGGATTCAAACTCCTTCACAAGACCGTCTGCCTGTTCTTTGAGCATATCAGCTCCAGTTGTTCCCTCGGAAAGCTCATTATCGAGTGTATCTTTCATCGAGAAGCCATAATTCTGCTGGAAAAAGCTGTCGGCATACGAAAGAGCAGCACTGTAAATTTCCTCAGAAATTGCATTGCCGCCGATTTTCATGACGGTTTTGCCGCCCATACATCCCGAAAGAAGCGTGCAAAGCATTGCCGCCGCAAGGATGACTGATAAAATTCTTGTCTTTTTCATTTTGTTATCTCCTCTTTTTCCTATGTTGTTTATAATAACATTTAATTTATTATAACAAATATATTATTAAATTGCAAACAAAACATTGTAAAAATTTTATGGACAACCAAATTTACAGCAGAGCAAAGATAAACGGAATCGTGATAATGCCGAGAATTGCCGCCATAAAGCACACCTTTGCACCGGATTCGGCATCTCCGCCGTAGGCTTCAGGGAAAACAACGCTGTTTACGCCAAGCGGCATCGCAAGAATTGCAACGCACGGAAGAACCCATGTTTCCGGCACCTTAAGCAGACGCAGAGCAAAGAGCGCAACAACCGGAATTATAACCAAACGTATTGCAGATGCGGCGTATGAACGCCAATCGGTGAATACAGTTTTCATGTTTATACGTGCAAATACCGTTCCCGTAAGAATCATTGCGCACGGAGAAACGCAGGCGTTCGCGGCATCGAGGATGCCTGTCACCACTCCCGGCAGCTTTATATCGCAAAGCCCCAGGAACGCCCCCACAAATATCGCAATAATAGACGGATTTTTGAGCATTCCAAGCACCGATGCGTTTTTCTGTGAGGTAAGAAGCTTCATTCCTATAGTATAAATAAAAATATTGTATGGCAAACAGTATACCATCGTGTCAAGAAGCGCGGTTTCTCCAAAAATCGCCTGAACAAGGGGATATCCCATATATCCGAGGTTAGGTATTGCAAAGCTGTATATGTATATTCCCCGCGTATCCTTATCCTTTGAAAACAATCTCGCAAGGAAAAACGCGAAAATTGACGTAATAATAAGCACCGCCGTACTGAATAGCAACAGCATCAGCTTATCGCTTATGACATCAAGCTTGAAGTTGCTCGAGAACGAGCGGACGACCATCGCCGGCAGGAAAACGTTTACAAGCAAACGCGAAACCGTTCCTCCTGCGTAAATATCAAGTATATTCTTTTTTCTAAACACATAGCCTATCGCCATAAAGAAAAACATATTCGCAAGCTGCGTAAGCGTTATGTTAACTATCTGCATATTCTTCATCCTTCCTTTTGTAGCCTTACTATTATATATCGTAAACCGCTTAGTGTCAACAAAAAACGTGTTCTCTACCGCAATTTGCAACTTCAATTAACAATCTGCCAAGAAGCCTCGGCTTCTTGGCAGTCTTTCAGTTTTATTCACTTTATTCCAAACATTTTTTTAAGTATTCCTGCAAGGGATTTTGGAGCCTTCACAACGACTATCTTCACAAATTTGCACCTCCGTTATAACAGCATAAGCACACCTATTGCGATAAGCAATACGCACAGCACAAACACAAGAAAGCCCGAAGGAAATACCACACCCGCGAGAATACCCATTGCAAGCGCTATTGCGCATATCACGCATACACTCCCGCTCCTCTGGCACATCGCAACACACCGCCTTTCTCATGTCTTTTACTACATATTACGCAAAAGACGTTTTGTCGGTGAGATATCTATTTGTCCAAAAGCGAGGAAAGCGCACTTACCGCCGCGCGAAGGTCAGAAATTACACTCTTTGCCGGCTCGCTTGACGTAAGGTCAACACCCGCTTTTTTGAGAAGCTCCAGCGGATAATCGGAATTTCCTCCGTGCAGAAATTCAATATACTTTTCCGCAGCTATCACATCATTCATTACAAGCTCTTTTATCCTCGACGCCGCGGCAAAGCCAGTAGCATATTGATATACATAAAAGCTTGTGTAAAAATGCGGAATACGCGCCCACTCATACGCAATATTCTTGTCACATACCGCGACATTGCCGTAATACTTTTTATTGATTTCGCCGTACACCTTACACAAGCTCTCTGCCGTAAGCGCTGTCCCGTCAGCATACATTGCGTGCGCCGCTTTCTCAAACTCAGCAAACATCGTCTGGCGGTAAAACGTGGTGCGGATTGCTTCTGCCTTTCGAGTCAACAGATACGCCCTGCGCTCCCCCGTCGCATCGCGGAGAAGATACTCAAGCAAAAGGTTTTCGTTTACTGTGCTTGCAACCTCGGCAACAAATATTTTATAATCACGATAAACAGACGGCTGAGTTTTGTTCGTATAATACGAGTGCATCGCGTGTCCCATTTCGTGCGCGAGAGTAAAAACATCCTCAAGGCTTCCCTGATAATTAAGCAGTACATACGGATGGTGTATATTGTCTCCCCACGAATACGCCCCTGGGGTTTTTCCTCGGTTTTCATATACATCTATCCACCGCTCGGAAAAAGCACAGCGCATATCTGCTACATACTGTTCTCCAAGCGGTTTTACTGCTTCGAGAACTATTTCGCACGCTTCCTTAAACGGGATGTCGGATTTGTCCTCCGGTACAATCGGAGTATACAAATCATACATACAAAGTTCGTCCAGCCCCAAAGCTTTCTTTCTCAGCGTGAGATAATCCTCCAGCACCGTGAGTCCGTTGTTCACGTCATCTATAAGCCTTGTGTATACTTCTTCCGGAACCGCACTGTCGGAAAGGTGCATTTGGAGTGATGACTTATATCCTCGCGTGCGTGCATAAAAAAGGTCTCCCTTCACATTTCCCGCATACATCGCGGCAAACGCGTTTTCAAAGCCTCTATACTGCTTATACATCGCCTCATATGCATCGTGTCGTACCCGCCTGTTCCCACTCTCCATAAAAAGAGAATACCGCCCGTGCGTAAGCTCACACGGCGTTCCGTCCTCTCCTTCAATCTCGCCGAATTTAATATCAGCATTATTCATTGCCGAAAAGATATCGTGCGCAGTCTCTCCCACAGGAGAACTCATAGCAATAATTTTTTCGCTTTTTCCGTCAAGAATATGCGCTGCTTCACGGAAAAGATTATCAAAAAAGTGTCTGTACACCGAAAGCTCCGGCTTTTGCACCATAAACCCCGCAATTTTTTTCTCCCCCGCCGCGACAAGCTCAGGCTCTACAAATGACAGAAGGCTTGCCACTTCGCTCTCTATGTCTCCGCAGCGGTCTGCCATCGCCCTGTATTTAGAAACGCCGTTATCCTCATCACGACGCATGCATGCGTATACAACAACCGAGAGAAGGCTCTCTCCTATCTCGTCAAGCTCTGTCAGCACACCAAAAAGGTTTTCTGCGCTGTCTGCAACCTTTCTGCTCATTCCCGCAAGACTTTCCGCATGGCGTACAACTTCAACAGCAGCCTTTTCCCATTCCTCATCCGAAGAAAAAACATCCTCAAGGCGCCACTTATATTCTTCTTTTACTTCTTTTCTGTCCTTTATCTCAGCCAACTTGATTTCCTCCCGTCAAAACTTTTTTAATACAGATAATCCTTCTGCCTTATTTTAATGAAAACAACCGTCAGCACCGCCGCCATAAGCTCTGCGGCAACAATTGAAAGCCACACGCCGAAAATCTCCCATATAAGCGGAAGAATTAAAACGAAAGCGACCTGAAAAACAAGCGTTCTTAAAAATGATATTCCGGCAGACGTTAATCCGTCATTCAATGCCGTGAAAAATCCCGAGCCGAAAATCGCAATCCCCATAAATAAAAATGAAAGAGCAAAAATGCGGAAGCCCGACACCGTAAGTTCCAGAAGCTTCGGGTCATATCCCACAAATACCGCCGACAGCGGATGTGCCAGAAGCTCACCTGCAGTCACCATAAAAGCACTTGACCACAAAATAATCACAAGGCTTTTTTTCAGAAGAGAGGAAAGCTCATCGAAATTCTGTGCTCCGAAATGATAGCTTATAACCGGTGATGTTCCGATTGAATAACCAATGAACGCGGCGGCGAAAATAAAGCTGACATACATCATTACGCCATAAGCCGCAACTCCATCCTCTCCGGCATATTTGAGAAGCTGAATATTATAAAGCATCCCCACAACATTCATTGAAACATTGCTCATGAACTCAGATGAACCGTTTGTGCAAGCCTTGAGGATTGCCGCGCCGTCAAAATGCGTTTTCCCAAGACGCAGAATACTGCTGTTCTTTCTTGCAAAATATACAAGAGGAACCCCGCCGCCGATAACCTGGCTCATCGCTGTTGCCACTGCCGCTCCCGCAAGCTTGTACTCCTGAGGAAGAAGAATGACAAGCACCGCATCAAGAATCATATTGGTTACACCCGCGCTTACCGTAACCACAAGCCCGAGCTGTGGCTTTTCTGCGGCGACAAAAAACGTCTGAAACATAAGCTGAAGAACATAAAACGGCAGTGCAAGAAGAATAAGGCGCCCATAAAGCACGCAGTTTTCAAGAAGCGCTCCATCTGCCCCCAGAAGCCTTGATATTGGCTCTATATAAACAATTCCCAAAACGGCAAAAAGTACTCCCAAAAAGAATGAAATGTACACGAACAGCGAAAACAACATGTTTGCGCGCTCACGCTCTCCCTCTCCGAAAGCTTTTGCAACAATTGCTGTTCCGCCTGTTCCGAACATAAATCCGACGGTTGCGACAATCATAAGAAAAGGAAATATAATATTAACTGCAGCAAACGGAGTTTTTCCCGCAAAGTTGGACACAAAGAAGCCGTCCACCACACTGTAGACGGATGTAAAAATCATCATTGCCATGCTCGGGGCGGCAAAGCGCAGAAGTCTGCCGTAGGTAAAATGGTCTGAAAGCCGTATTTTCATTATTATCTCCCTAAAGTAAATGTGCCCTTACAGTATATTATATTTCCACTTTTATGTCAACAGAAAGACGGCGCAGAAGAGGTTCTTTGACAGGCCGGAGCAGCCGCCTGACGGTAGCGCTCATCTTCTAAAACATACCACAAAAACAAAAAACGCGGCTATGAATCGCTCAAAGATTCACACCGCACAAAGTAATTATAAAAAATGAAATAACCCTCGTCCGCCATGTCTTTCACCCATTAAACGGAGGAGGGTTATTTCTGTTCACTCTTGATATCTAACATCCTTGATTAACCTCTCTTTCTTAGTTTACAGCGTCTGCCCTTTTTTCACAATCGGCCTTCCTAATTAACACTTACATTTTATATCGGATGATATCTTTGACTATTCTTCTGAATATTCTTCTGACCACCTACTTCTTTAAACAAGAAATCTTATATATTATCGGAAGTGCTTTTTGCTTTTGGGCTTTCGCTTTTTTCTTTCAGCTCACTGACTTTTTCTTGAGCTGTTTTTTAGTGGAACATTGGTATCACCCTTTCTGATTATAATATACCACAACCGAAACCTATTTGCAATATGTAATTTTGTACAAAATACATAAATGTCATTTATGCAAAACGCAGATTCTGCATCATTTCCAACAAAAACAATTGACATTCACTTCCGTTTTTGCTATACTGGATACGTTGGGCGTTTAAAAAATGCCCGATTTTTTGTTTTCCGGCGCATTGACTTTACCTTTTGGGTATAGTAAAATATTAAAAGCATCTAAGCAGTTGTGTTAGTATCCGAACACGCCTAAAACAAGTAAAATAGCCGTTTTTCTTCGTTGCCGGTCTTGAAATACGACAGTATTCCTACGACCTGCCGCCTCGAAAAACAACAATTTTATCTTGTTTTAGGTTCAAAGAATTTTCGGTGCTGCATTTTTGCGTCAATGCGAGGCAAAAACGCAGCTAATGCTGCCGCATTTGCGAGTATTTTAACAAAGCAGTGGCGTAAAAATGCGCGCCCAAAACGGGTTCGGATACTGACGCAACTGCTTAAGCCGAGAGGAAACGAGCACCTCGGCTTAAGAATCGGAGATTAGAAATTATGATATATTTTGACAATGCATCAACCACACGCGTTACACACGAGGCGGCGCAGTCCGCGCTAAACGCTATGTGTGAAGGCTTCGGAAATCCGTCATCACTCCATGGGCTTGGCTTTTCTGCCGAAAAGCTTGTGCGTGATGCAAAAAAGACAATTGCCGGAGTTATCTCCTGCGACGCGAAGGAAATAACGTTTACCTCCTGCGGAAGTGAGAGCAATAACCTCGCAATCTTCGGGACAGCCGCCAGATGCGGAAAACGCCGGCATATGATTACAACGGAGTTTGAGCATCCTTCAGTTCTCAATGCCGCGAAGAAACTTGAAGCCGACGGTTTTGACGTGACGTATATTGCTCCGCGAAGCGACGGCTCGGTTCACGCAGAGGATGTCGCCGATGCAGTACGGGAGGATACCTTTCTCGTGTCCGTAATGAGCGTAAACAACGAGCTTGGCTCTGTTATGGACATTCCTGCCATTTCGCGCGCAGTAAAGGCGAAAAACCGCGATGTTATCTTCCATACCGATGCAGTTCAGGCTTTTCTTAAAATTCCGATAAATACATCAAAATACGGCGCAGATTTAATCTCCTTCAGCGGGCATAAAGTCCATGCTCCCAAGGGCATCGGCGCTCTATATGTGAAATCCGGAGTGCGCCTAACCCCGCAGCTTCTCGGCGGCGGTCAAGAGGGCGGGCTTCGCTCCGGCACCGAAGCCACCGGGCAGATTGCTGCGTTTGCAACCGCTGTGGAAAGCGTAGCCGACACCTATCTTGAAAACGCAAAGAAAATGCAGGAGCTTTTATCCCTTCTGAAATCCGAGCTTTCCAAGCTTCCACGTGTTCACGTTTTTTCCGCTGAAAACAGCGCACCCCATATACTTACCGCCGCATTTGAAAAATATCCGAGTGAGGTGGTTATGCGAATCCTTGAGGAAAGCGAAATTTACGTTTCCGCAGGCTCTGCATGCAGCCGTGGAAAAAAAAGCCATGTACTACGCGCAGTCAAAGTTCCGGACAAGCTGACAGGCAGTTCCGTCCGCATAAGCCTTTCGCGCTTTTCAACTGAAGATGAGGTCAGGACTTTCCTCCACGTTGTAAAAGAAAAACTTATATAAATTTCAAAAAAACTATTGCAAAAATCGCTCAATGATGCTATTATACCGATATAGAAATCAATTACAAAAAAACACGGAGGTACAAACATGGTAATTGACACTTTGAAAAACATACTTGAGGCGCAGCTTGATATTGATCCGTCTGAGATTACGGAGTCAACAAACATTATGGAAGATCTCGGTGCCGATTCTCTTGACATTGTCGAGCTTATGATGACAGTTGAAGAGGAATTTGATATTACTATAGAGGACAGCGATGCACAGCTGTTCAAGACGGTCGGAGATGTGGTAAACTACATCGAAGCAAGAGTCTGAGATATTTGAACTTCAAACGGTGAGACAAAATATATTGTCTCACCGTTTTTTCACAATTCTTCTATCCAACGGTATCGCTCGGTTGTGGGTATTGCATGTGTGTTTTTTTCTCTGTTATATGTAGAGTTGATATAGTCTGTCGGAGAATATCCCAGATATTTTTTAAATACGCGGGCAAGGTTTGAATGCTCGCCAAGCCCCGTATCTCGGGCAATTTCATCAAAAAGCATATCGCTTTTCCCAATAAGCATTAATGCCATTTTCAATCTGACGGACAAAACAAACTGCATTGGGGAAAGCATTGTCACCTTTTTGAAAAAATCCGTAAAGGTTCGTCTGGACATTCCGCAGATTTTTGCAAGCATATCCGTTGTTATTTTCTCCGGATAATGCTTTTCAATAAACGCTACCGCCTTCATAACATTTTCAAGATTGCGGTGCGATATTCCCGTTTCCTTTGCTGTTACTGCAGAGGTGCACGCAAGTGAAAAAAACTCTGCAATAAGCGCCGCTGCGCGGTCAAAAGAGATTTTCTTTCCGTGTTCAAATTCCTCAAGCATATTACGGACAAGTTCCGTCGCTTTTTCCTTACAATCCGGAAAAAACACATTTCCGGTATGCTCATATTCTCAAACCTCGCACAAATTCCGCGGTGAGGAAAAAAATCATATCCGCGCGATGTGAGAAAGTCTTCAAAAAAAGCGATATGGACAATAACCGGCGTGTCCTCGGAAGATGTAGAGTCAATAAGATGCGAATCAAAAGGCAAAACAAACGAGCATGAGCCCGCTTCCTGCAGATACTCATGGCCATTAATTATATGTCTAAGCGTCCCCGAAAGCACAAAGCACATCTGGATATGCGGATGAATATGAACCGATGTCTTATCGCGCACAGACTGTGTTGTAATACGCACCGGAATTTTTCCAAGAAACCCCATGTAGCAAAACGTCGGAATTATCACGCTTATGCCCCCTTTCATCAAGAAGAGTATATCATCTTTCACGTATTATGTCAAAGTTTTTCTGCCCGATTTGCAACATCAGCTCTTCTGTTTGAAATTTCAATTGCAGCACTTGTAAGTTTGAACAATTTATGATAAAATAAACTGAAGATTTTTTCAAGGAGCAATGTACTGTGGAGTTTAAAGCAAAAATTATGGATGAGGCGGCTATCAACCGTTCCATGGCGCGTATCACTCACGAAATTATAGAAAAAAACCGCGGAGCTGAAGGTATATGCCTGCTCGGTGTAAAGCGCCGCGGGATTCCGCTTGCAAAAATGCTTCACGATAACATAAAAAAGTTTGAGGGAACCGATGTCCCGCTCGGTCACATTGATATAACGCTTTACCGCGATGACCTTTCCGAGTCTCAGCCTCTTCCTACCTCGGAAGGATGTGAAATCCCGTGCGATGTACGAAATTATAACATCATTATTGTGGACGATGTCCTTTACACCGGACGAACGGTGCGCGCGGCGATTGAATCGGTTTTCCGTTTCGGCAGACCTAAATCCATTCAGCTTGCCGTTCTCATCGACCGTGGCCACCGCGAGCTTCCCATCCGCCCGGACTTTGTCGGCAAAAATATCCCCACATCAAAATCTGAGCTTGTTTCCGTCCTTCTTGATGAAGTTGACGGTGAAACAGGTGTATGTCTCTACAACATCTAAACTTACTTTTTCATTTGCGACTGCCGGAGCAGTCGTTTTTTCTACCTGCCGCAATCATAAAAGCACACGGACGAAATTAATTTTGTCCGTGTGCTTTTGTCATTTTTTATTCTTCCGCATCTTCCGTAACTTCTTCCCTTTGATATACTCTAATCTGAGTGACACGGTGGGAATCCGTTTCGGTAATCGTTATTTCAAGATTTCCGTATTCAAACTTATCGCCGTCTTCCGGCATCTTGCCAAGCTGTTCCATAACCCATCCGCCGACGGATATGCTCTCTGCTTCGGCTTCGAGGTCAAACACCTCACAGAAATCCTCAAAGTTTGCAGAGCAGTCCACCTTATAGGTTCTTTCATCAACCTTGTCAAATTCAAGAACAACCTCATCGTGCTCGTCCCAAATTTCGCCGACAAGCTCCTCTAAAATATCCTCCATCGTGACAATACCGAGCGTACCGCCGTATTCATCGATTACAACCGCAATGTGAGATTTGTTCTGCTGCAGAATCTTCAGGATATCATTTACCTTTTCAAACTTCTGGATAAATACCGGCTTTGCCATAATCTCGCTGATTTCCTTTTCCGTAATTCCTTTCGGAGTAAGAAAATCTTTAAGGTGGATAAACCCGATAATATCATCCACGCTCTCGTTATAAACGAGAAGACGCGAAAACTGCGTTTCTGCAAAAAGCTCTGCAATCTCAGCCTTGTCTGTTCCCAACGCAAATCCCTCAAGGTCAACACGGTGCGTAAGAATATCCACAGCCTCGCGCTCGGAAAACTCAATAGCGTTACGGATAAGCTCGCCCTCATCCGTATCAAGGCTTCCCTCCTGCTCAACCTCTTCAACAAGCATAAGCAGCTCTTCCTGCGACATCTTTGAATTATCTTCTGTTTTAAACAGCCTTGAAATAAGCTTCTTCCACATCGAGAAAAGGAAATTTATCGGTGTAAGAACCCATATAAGAGCGCGTATTGCCGGAGTTGAAAAAATAGCGAAGCGCTCCGGGCTGTCCTTTGCTATGCTTTTCGGTGTTATCTCACCAAAGATAAGCACCACAACGGTTATTACCACCGTAGAAACGGTAGCACCGATATCGCCGTAAAGATGCACAAACATGACCGTTGCAATGGATGATGCCGCTATGTTAACGATATTGTTGCCTATAAGTATTGTTGAAAGCAGTTTGTCATAATTTTCCGCAAGCGTGAGCGTTATCTCCGCCTTTTTGTTTCCGCCCTCTACCATAGTTCTCAGGCGGGTTTTATTAAGTGATGAAAACGCCGTCTCCGTAGCGGAAAAATACGCCGACAGCAAAATCAGCACTGCTATTACTATGGTATATTCCAATATACTCATGATTTATGTTTTAACTCTCCTTAAATATATTTACTGTTATTGTGTTTTTGCCGCCACCAAATCATATGCGCACTCTTTTGAAGCACAAAAAGGCACACCTGCGTGCATATTCTGAAAACGCGCGCAAGTACGCCTCATATAACAAATAAATATATTTTTCGGTATTAGCGGGGTAATCTCCGTCATCCGAATCCATATTCAAATTGCCATCCTTTCTGTAATACTGAGATGTATTATACACTATTTCACCTTTTGTGTCAAGCATTATTGCTTTTGGGCAATTGGAAAAGAGTTGTATATCCAGGTCATATTTCTGTCCGTACCGAAATACATTAGTATTAAGACTTATGATATGAGGTGGCTTTTAATGGAAAACTCTTCTCAGAACATTCTTTATCTCAGCGGAAAAATCGTATCGGATATAGAATTTTCTCACGAATCTCACGGAACTCTTTTTTACACATTTAAACTTGAAACACGCAGGCTTTCCGGAACATATGATATAATCAATGCTATTATACGCAGCGAAGCCGTAGCTGAGCATAATTTAACTCCCGGAGATTTCATTTCAACGCAAAGCGAGCTACGCTCGTTCAACAAAAAGACGGAAACCGGAAACCGCCTGATTATCTCCGCGTTTATAAAAGAGCTTACGCCCTGTGAAGAAAATACATACGAAAATGCACTTCACCTTACGGGTACCATATGCAAAACACCTGTTTACCGCAAAACACCGCTCGGTCGTGAGATATGCGATATCATGCTTGCAACCAACAGAAAATACGGAAGAAGCGATTATCTTCCTCTTATCGTCTGGGGACGCAATGCACGCGCCGCCGGAACTTTCCGTACAGGAGACGTGATAACCGTCTGCGGACGTGTGCAAAGCCGCGAATACACAAAACTTATCGACGGAGTTGAGACAGTAAGAGTTGCATTCGAAGTCTCGGTTTCGTCAATCGAAGAAGTCTCATTCGAAGAATAAACTACACCCGCCGCACTTTTGCGGCGGGTGTGACATATCTATTTTATCTTATTCGTCGTAAGCCACTGCATCATCAAAGAGCTTTTCAACCTCTTCTGACGGTTTCTTTGTCATAAGGGTAACCGCAACGGCAACGATAAGGCTTGCAACACTGCCCGGAAGAATTTCATATATTCCGGTGTTGCCAAGGAATGCCAGCCAGCAGATATCAACCACCGCACCGGTGAGAATACCTGCAACAGCGCCCTTGAAGTTAAAGCGCTTCCAGAAAAGAGAAAGCATAATGGTGGGACCAAATGCCGCACCGAATACACCCCATGCATTTGAAACAAGCCCCATAATGGATGCAGATGCGGGATTTGCCGCAATGATAAGTGCGATAACCGCAACTGCAAGAACAACAAAGCGTCCGACCCAGAGAAGTTCTTTGTCACTTGCCTTATTTTTGCGAACAACCGGCTTGTAAACGTCACTTGCAAACGCAGAGGAAGCCGCAAGAAGCTGGCTGTCAGCAGTGCTCATGGATGCAGCAAGAATAGCCGAGAGAAGAATGCCGGAGAAAAGCGGCGGGAATATCTTGCGAACCATTTCTATAAATACAAGCTCATTTGCGTTGATTGTCTCATCATATCCAAGGAAAAGACGTCCTACGATACCGATAATTGCTGCAAAGAGAACGATGAGCGCAGTCCATGTGATACCGATTCTCGCTGACTTTTTAAGCTCTTTCTGTGAACGGAGCGACATATAGCGGATTATGATATGTGGCATACCGAAGTAACCGAGCCCCCAAGCAAGACCGGAAACTATTTCCTTCCAGCTTGCAATCGGATTCCAGAAATTCGTCTCAAGCGTTGCCATATTGTCTGCCATTGTCGGAGCATCGAGAACAAACGCTGCAAAAATCGGAGCAATAAACATTGAGCCGAGAATCAGAAGTCCCTGAAAAAAGTCTGTCCAACAAACAGCGGAGAAACCGCCAAGGAACGTATATCCGATGATGATAAATGCAGCTATGTACATTGCGACCTGCGCATCAATACCTAAAACTGTATTGAAAAGCGTGCCGCATGCCTTGATGCTTGATGCACAGTAAACCGTATATGCAATAAGGAAAACTATTGCACAAAGAATCTGAAGCGCGCGCGATTTTGAAAGAAAGCGGTTTGTAAGGTACTGAGGAATGGTGATAGAGTCATTCGCAACAATTGAGAACTTGCGGAGACGCGGAGCCTCAACAAGCCAGCTTATAGCATATCCGATAGCAAGACCTGCCGAAACCCATACCTGCCCGAGACCTGCAGCATAAATTGCCGTAGGAAGTCCCATAAGCACCCATGCGCTCATATCAGATGCTCCGGCCGAAAGCGCCGAAACCCACGGACCCATCTGTCTGCCGCCAAGGAAAAAGCTTTTTTCTCCGCCATTACGGTCTTTGAAGAAGAAATACACGCCTATTCCGAGCATACAGAGAAGGTAAATTGAAAAAACAATAATTTCTGTCATTTTCCTATTCTCCTTTAAAAGTCAATATGCATAAGTATACCATAAAATGTTTAATTTGCCAATACCTTACATGAAATTTTTCCGGACACCGAAACTCGGTGTCCGGAATTTTAAAAATGCTATTATTTATTTCCACGTGCAGATGCTGCAACAACTTTCCAAAGCGCAACAAGCGCAATTACGTTCGGGATAACCATAAGATAATTGAAGAAGTCCGTAAGCTCCCATACGAGATCGTTTGAGAGAAGCGTACCGAGGAAAATGAATACTATTGCAACAACGGAATAAATTACAACTGCTGCCTTGCTGTTCTTTGTGAGATACTGAACGTTAATCTTTCCGAAGAAGTTCCAGCCGATAATTGTTGAATACGCAAAGAAGAGAAGGCATATTGCGATAAACATATTACCGAAGCTTGTACCGAAAACGCTGCCGACAGCCATCTGCATCGCATTCGTTTTCATAATACCCTGAGCTTCAATTGCCGCAATGTAATCTCCGCTTGCAAGAAGTCCGCCTTCGCCGACATAGAGAGTTGAGATAACAACAAGAGCTGTCATTGTTAGAACAATAAATGTATCAATAAACACACCTACCATTGCGACACAGCCCTGGTCATGCGGCTTCTCTACATCTGCCATTGCGTGTGCATGCGGAGTTGAACCCATACCTGCCTCGTTCGAGAAGAGACCGCGCTTTGCACCCTGGCTGATAGCCGTTTTAAGAGCATAACCGATTCCGCCGCCGATAAGTGCATCAGGCGTAAACGCATACTTGAATATTGCACCAAAGGTTTCCGGAATGTACTTGATTCGTGCAACAAGCACTACAAGACCGCCGAGAAGGAAAAGGCATGCCATTATCGGAACAAGCTTTTCCGTTACTGATGCAAGTCTTTTTACACCACCGATGAAGATGAACGCAGATACCGCAGCAACAATAATACCAATAATCCAACCTTCAATACCGAATGCGGTGTAGCATGACTCTGCAATGGAATTTGACTGTACCATTGAGCCAAAGAAGCCGAGTGCAACGGTGATTGCTACTGCAAAGAAAATTGCAAGGAAGGTTCCGAAGCCGTTGGGGAACGCTTTCTTTATGTAGTAAACCGGACCGCCATGGATTTCGCCGTTTGCATCAACGGTGCGTGTTTCCTGTGCAAGAACTGCTTCTGCATAAATCGTAGCCATACCTAAAAATGCAATAACCCACATCCAGAAGATAGCACCCGGACCACCAATTAAAATTGCGCCCGATGCGCCGACGATGTTACCGGTACCGACCTGTGCCGCAATTGCTGTTGCAAGTGCCTGGAACGAGGTAAGACCACTGCCGTCCTTGTTGCCGAAAAGCTTGATGTTGCCAAAAACCCTTTTCATTCCTTCACTAAAGCAACGAACCTGAACGAAACGCGTTTTGACCGTGAAAAAGAGACCTGCTCCCACGAGCAGAATGATGAGAATGTAGTCCGCAAGAAAGCCGTTTGCTTTCTGGACTGCCGCCAAGAGTGAGTCGAGAAATGCCTGCATAATTTTTTCCTCCTAAAAATATTTTGGACCGTCCTTGTTCCGGTCCGGAATAAATTTGCGCACTTTTGGGGCAAATTTCATTGACGGCGAAAACAAAAAAATGCGTTTTCCGGCAATAAAAAATGCCGCAATAATGCAGCAACTCCGAAAAACGCATACAAGGATGTGGGATTTGTATGTGTTTTCTCCGTTCTTTTGCCTGAGAGATTCAGCAGAATTTTCTGCCTTACACCTTCGGCACTCATTTAAGAGATTCTCCGGAGCCCCCTCCGCTTCCAGTCTCTTCCGATTCTGAAAGTTTCATCGGGCAATATTCAATTGGATATATAATAACACACTTCATGCCATAATGCAACAACTTTTTTCAAAATTTATACAATTTTTATTGCCGAGCAACCAGAACCTCGGACATACCAAGCTTTTCATCACCTGAAATACGCACATCACGGAATCCGTATTCGCCAATAAGACGGATTTTATTGCACTTTTTCTGTCCGCTCATAACAGACACGCGCTTGGGATTAACAAGAATATGTATTGCACCGCCACGATATCCACTGCGTTCAATTTCTGCTCTGCACAAACGTAAAAAGCGCTCCGACATCGCCATTTCCCCGAGCGCCGGATGGTATGCCCCACAGAGAGCCTCTCCGTCAGATAAATCATCCGTAGGATTAAGTCCGAAGCGTATTACGGGAATATCACTTTCTTCAAATATCTCAAGTATCTGCCCGCCAAGGCGTGCCGCCGATTCCGGTGTTGCAGGTGTATACTTTCCCTCACGCCAGAGTGTTTCCAGTGCGGTATCGCGCACTACAACAGTCGGATAAACACGCACTCCGTCCGGCGCAAGTGTTGCTATCTTTTTCGCCGTGTATATATCCTTTTCATCATCAGAGCCGGGAAGATGCGTCATCATCTGCAATATAAGCGCAAAGCCGTGCTTTTTAATAAGCTTTACCGCATTTTCCGTATCTTCTGCAGTATGACCTCTACCGGAGGTTATCAGCACATCCTCACACATTGACTGTGTGCCGAGTTCAATTGTCCGCACACCGTATTCCTTGAGAATACAAAGCTTTTCTTCATCTATGCTGTCCGGACGCGTGGAAAGGCGTATTGACGAAAGCCTGTCCTCGTCAATAAAACGCTTTGCCGCTGAAAGATATTCTATCATAAGAGGGCGTTCAATCGCGGTAAAGCTTCCACCGTAAAAAGCAACCTCGGGGTTTTCCCCCGAGCATTTAAGTGCGTTTTCTATAATATCAGAAATCTCGCGACCTTCCGGCGGAACAAGCGTTCCTGCTATCTTTTTCTGATTGCAAAAAACGCAATCGTGCGGGCATCCCGCATGCGGGATGAAAACCGGTATAATTCGGCTCATTGCTCCATCCCCATAAGCTTTAACGCTTCACGCGCCGCCATCTGCTCCGCTTCTTTTTTGCTGTGGCCGTGCCCCGTGCCGATATGGTTGCTGTTTATCATAACCTCAACGGTAAAGCTTCTCTCGTGGTCGGGGCCGTTTGACTCTATAACGCGATACGAAAGCATCTCACCACGGTTTTTTTGCACGATTTCCTGAAGTGTTGTTTTATAATCCGTAACGCTCCATTCTCCGCCTTTTTCCGCATCAAACACAAACTTCTTTATAAAGCTACGCGCACTTTCCTCGCCTGAGTCAAGATAAATTGCGCCAATTACTGCTTCAAACGCGTCGGCAAGAATGGACGGACGTTCTCTTCCCCCGCCGCTTTCCTCTCCGTGGCCGAGACGAAGCTCGTCACCGAGAGCAATCGCCTTTGCCCTGTCACACAGCGCACCTGTGCATACAAGAGAAGAACGCATTTTTGTAAGCTCACCCTCCGGCTCGTCCGGATACTTGTTGAAAAGATAAAGAGCAGTGTTCATTCCGAGGATGGAATCACCCAAAAACTCAAAGCGCTCGTTATCCTGCACTCCCGCTGTGCGGTTTTCGTTAGCATACGAACTGTGCGTAAGCGCGCGCTCTAAAAGCGCAATGTTCTTAAACTTGTAACCTATCGCATTCTGAAATCTGCTATAATTTTTCTGTGAGGGTTTACTCATCGGTAACGTTTTCTCCTTTCAGGCTTCTTTGGAGATGAATTGTCATCCCTGAATCAATATAGTCAATAGCCTGAATTATACAGTGGTAAATCGATTTGGCCTTTGAAGAACCGTGTGCCTTGATAACCGGCTTTTTTACGCCGAGAAGCGGCGCACCGCCGGCATCATTGTAGTCAATTTTCTTTTTGAATCCCGCAATGTCTCCCTTAACCATAAGACCGGCAATTTTCCCCTTGAGAGATGCCATAAACATATTCTTAAGCTCGCGGGCAAAAAATATTCCCACGCCCTCCATGGTTTTGAGATAGACATTTCCGGAAAATCCGTCCGCAACAATAACATCCGCTTTTCCCAAAGGACCGTCGCGACCTTCGATATTGCCGATATAGTTTATCTCCCCGCGCTGACCTGCCTCCGTAAGAGTCCGATTCGCCTCACGGTGAATCTCATCGCCTTTATGTTCCTCAGCACCGTTGTTGAGAAGACCGACCTTCGGGTTCTTTACACCAAGGGCATGCTCTGCATAGTAAGACCCCATAAGTGCAAACTGATACAGATATTCCGGAGTGCATTCTGCATTCGCACCGCTGTCAATAAGTACAGCACATCCGGTAGCAGACGGAATAACCGGAGCAAGAGCAGCACGGCGAATTCCGCGAATACGCTTTACAATAAGAGTTGCCTGGGTAAGAAGTGCTCCCGTATTTCCCGCAGAAACAAGAGCATCGCCCTTTCCGTCACTGAGCGTGCGAAGAGCAACGGTCATAGACGAATCGGGTTTTTCCTTCATCACTTTAAGAGGGTCATCGTGCATATCAACAACCTCGCTTGCATGAATCACGCTTATATTCTTTCTGTATTTTCCCTGCGGGTCTTCCTTACTCAGATGCGCGCAAAGCTCTTTTTCATCACCGACCAGAACCAGATCAACGTCAAGATCCTCTGCGGCAAGAACAGCACCTTTTACGAACTCGTAAGATCCGTTGTCGCTTCCCATTGTGTCAAGTATTATTCTCATTTTCTTACCCAAACCTTTCTGCGCTACAGTTTTTTTGCTATCTCATCTATTACTGCAAGCGAACGCGCGGCAATTGCCGCATTTTTCTCTTTTTTCACTTTTATTCGAACATCAAGCGGCGGCATAATTCCGAAATTTATGTTCATTGGTTGAAAATCCCCGACGCTGCCGGAGCTTACATACATTCCAAGTGCACCGATTGCGGTAGTCTGCGGAAATTCCGGACACTGCTTTCCACAGAGCTTCATCGCAAGAGAAAGCCCTGCCATAAGACCGGAAGACGCAGATTCAATATACCCCTCAACACCGGTCATCTGACCTGCAAAGTAAAGATTTTCATCATTTTTCACCGAATAATCAGCATTAAGAATTCCCGGTGACTTTATATACGTATTACGGTGCATTACGCCGTATCTGACAAATTCTGCATTCTGAAGCCCTGGGATGAGCGAGAAAACTCTCTTCTGCTCTCCGAATTTCAGATGCGTCTGGAATCCTACAATGTTATACAGTGTTCCCTCACGGTTATCGCGCCGGAGCTGAGCAACGGCGTACGGTGTCTGCCCCGTTTTCGGATCGCGGAGTCCCACAGGCTTCAGCGGTCCGTACCGGAGCGTATCATAGCCGCGTCTTCCCATAACCTCAACAGGCATGCATCCTTCAAACACCTTGGAGTTTTCAAACTCATGAAGATGAGCTGTCTCCGCACTGATAAGCGCATCAACAAATGCATCATACTCTTCCTTTTCCATAGGACAGTTCAGATAGTCAACACCGCTGCCCTTGCCGTAGCGTGATGCAAAATATGCCTT
>JAZSOS010000017.1:0-5686 GCA_045537045.1 Eubacteriales bacterium | reverse complement strand
ATAGGCTACGGTCTTGATTATGACGAAAAATACAGAAATCTCCCGTATGTCGGTGTGCTTAAGCGCTCGGTATACGAAAAATAAATCATAGATAAGGATGTGACATCAGTTGAAGAAGAACAACACCCGCGATATATTGCTCTTTTTGCTTATCATCGCGATACTCGTATCTGTTGCTTCTCTCCTTTTTGAAGGAACACCGACGGAAAAAATAACATATGCCGATGTTATCCGTCATTTTGAAGCGCAGAACGTAGAAAAGTACACGATTGACGGAGGCCTTCTGACGATGGAGCTTAAGCGCCCGCTTAAATCGGGGCAAAAGACCATCTCGTTTGACCTTTCCGACCCGCAGATACGCGCGGATTTCCGCATGGATGTAGGAGAACTCCTTCGTGAGCACCGCATCCGCGGAATTATTACAGATGATGACCGCATTCCCGAGGCAGAAACGCCGTGGTGGATGATGTTCCTGCCGTATATTCTCGTCTTTGCAGTTATCGGCGTTATGTGGTACTTTATGTACAACAAGGCAGACGGCGGTGCAGGCAAGGCAATGCGCTTCGGCAAGGCACGTACAAAGCTCGGAAGCGATGAAAAGAAAAAGGTTACCTTCGCTGATGTTGCCGGTGCCGAGGAAGAAAAGGCAGAGCTTGCGGAAATCGTTGATTTTCTGAAAGACCCCAAAAAATTCACCGAAATCGGTGCAAGAATCCCCAAGGGTGTGCTTCTTGTCGGCCCTCCGGGAACAGGTAAAACATACATCGCAAAGGCAGTTGCAGGTGAAGCCGGCGTTCCGTTCCTCTCAATTTCGGGTTCCGATTTTGTTGAGCTGTATGTCGGTGTCGGTGCATCACGCGTGCGCGACCTTTTTGAACAGGCTAAGAAGGCCTCACCGGCAATAATCTTTATCGACGAAATCGATGCTGTGGGACGTCACCGCGGCGCAGGCTACGGCGGCGGACATGACGAGCGTGAGCAGACGCTCAATCAGCTTCTCGTTGAAATGGACGGTTTCGGTAATAACGAGGGTGTTATCATCATTGCGGCAACAAACCGACCGGATATCCTTGACCCCGCGCTTATGCGTCCGGGCCGTTTTGACCGTCAGGTATATGTCGGACTTCCGGATATGAACGACCGTGAAAAGGTGCTTGAAATCCACGCTAAGTCAAAGAAACTCGGAAGTAGCGTAAACCTTAAAAACGTTGCACGCTCTACAAGCGGCTTCACTCCGGCAGACCTTGAAAATCTTCTTAACGAAGCGGCTCTTCTTGCTGCACGCCGCGGTGATAAGAGTCTTACGCAGGAAGACATCGAAAACTCCATGCTCAAGATAATCGCAGGTCCGGCAAAGAAGAGCAGGGTAAGAAGCGAGCATGTAAACAAGCTCGTTGCATACCACGAAGCAGGCCACGCGATTGCCATGAAGTTTCTTCCCACGCAGGATCCGGTACATCACATATCCATTATCCCGCGCGGTATGGCAAACGGATACACAATTTCTCTTCCGCGTGAGGATGTTTACTCCGTTTCAAAAACCGATATGAACGAGCAGATTGTATCGCTTCTTGGTGGACGCGTTGCCGAACAGCTCGTGCTTGAGGATATTTCAACCGGTGCTTCAAACGATATTCAGCGTGCATCATCCATTGCGCGTGATATGGTAACAAAGTACGGTATGAGCGACCGCCTTGGTCCGATAAGCTATGCTTCCGAAAATCAGGAGGTATTCCTCGGCCGTGACTTTGCGGAGAAGCGCGCATATTCCGAGGAAATCGCCGGCGCGATTGACGAAGAAGTGCGTGCAATTGTTGATGCGGCATACAAGCGTTGCGAGACTATTCTCACCGACAATATGGATAAGCTCCACGAGGTTGCAAAGGCGCTTCTCGACCACGAAACGATGGAAGCAGAAGAGTTCTACGCAATCTTCGGTGAAAGCGTTCCCGCACGTGCGGAAATAGAAGGGAAGACTGTTGCCCCCGAAGCACCGCTTCCAGAGGAAAAAGAAGAATAAAACATAAATGGGGATGTAGCAAAACAGCACAGAACGCATAAAGTGTAAAAGTGACAATTTTATAGATAAAATTAGTGAATAACGCTTAATTTATAGTATAAAAATATAATGAAAATTCGCTTTAATGCGAATTTGAGGATTTTGATACACTTTATGCTATGAACAAATCGGACCTCTCGACGTACCTATGTACTACTTCGGGTCCGATTTGTCCATTCTGTACTATTTTTCTAAAGCCCCAAAGGGTTTGCAGCAAAATGTATTTTGCTGCAAACCCTTTGTCTTTTGCCAACAAAAAAGCACACTGCGATGAAAAATCATCGCAGTGTGCTTTTTGCTTTTCGTTGCCAAATAAGGAAGCGTTCGTACTCACGAAGTTTGAAGAAATCCTCCCTCGTTAGAGTTGAGGTTTGTTTTGTTTGTTCATATGCAGGATCTACGTCTGAGAGACCGAGAAGATAATCGGAGGAGATTTTGTACCTTTTACAGATTAAAACAAGCATTTCATGGCTCGGTGCGCTCTTTTCCTGCTCCCATGTCCGTACTGTTGAAAGAGAAACCTCTAGACTTTCAGCCAAATCTGCCTGAGTTTCGCCATGATCTTTTCTTACTTCTGCCAATCGCTCTCCTATCATTCTTGCACCACCTTTAACTTGACTTTTATAGTATATAACAAAATTGTTACATTCATTAAAAAATGATAAAGTTATTGATATTTTGAGAAAAGTGTGATATAATTCTTGTTACTGTAAGGGGTTTAGTAATAATAATTTTGCGATAAAAACCTTATAGTTGAGGGTGTGTTTAGGGGAATGTGCGCATTTTTGCGCACTTGTGAAATTTAAATGAGGGTGAAATAAGGTGAAACTGTCTAAAATTATGAATAAATTTAAGATTTTGGCGCTTGCAACGGCTGTGACACTGATGTTCACGGTCTATGTTTCTGCAAGCGCTGATGTGTTGTCTTTATATAAGAACAAGGAAACTGACAACGCTCCATTCCGTGTGGAAAATATGTTTCCGGGCGATTCCATAGAGAAGCCATATTGCGTGCGTGTGTCCTATAACGGCACAATAACCGTCCATTTCAGGGCAGATGTCCAACCGCAGTACGAGGAGTTGGCAAAGGTTCTCGAATGCGAGGTCAGCATTGACGGAAATCCCGTATACACGGGCTTGCTTCGTGATATGCGCGATATCACGCATACAATTACAGGCGTCAACAGAACTCAGGATCTGGATTACAAAATCATCGTGTCACTCGACACAAGTGTCGGAAACGAATATCAGAATAAGATCCTCGTTGCTGACTTTGTATGGTGGGTAGAAATTGACGATGACGACGATGATGGCGGCGCCTCAGGAGGCGGAGGTAGTGGATTGCCGACCGGTCCGGATACTCCGGTTGATCCGGGGACGGATCCTGACGATCCCGACAACCCTGATGTACCGGATTTGCCCGACACCCCGGGAGGCATGGATGATCCGAACAACCCCGATTCTCCGCATATTCCCGGAACACCCGGCACTGACCATACAGACCCGGATGCGCCCGGCACAATTCCCGGCGATGAACCGTCTTCACCGGACGACCTTCCGGAAAAGCCGACGGGTGAGCTTATAAAGCCGCCGAACACCGGTGACTTTAAAAATCCCGCGATTTACATAACACTTATCTGTATATCAGTCTTTGTTATCTTCCTTATATTATTTATAAGAAAGAAAAACAAAAACGAAAAAAACAGAACAATAAGAAGGCTCACAATCGCGCTTGGGGTGATTATTGTTCTCGCCGTTTGCCTTTGCGTAACAACTTTTGCGCTTATTTATTCGAGAGTAACCGTTGATGAAAATATCTTCAGAACCGGCACTGTGAAGATAAACTTAAACGACGAAAAGCCGATAATCGAAGCAGACGAATTCCTCTTCGAGCCGGGTATGACGGTTGAAAAAAGATTCTTTATAGAAAACGAAAGCTCGGATTCTGTTTATTATAAAATTTATTTTGAAAACATAGGCGGCGATCTCGCCAATGTGCTTAAAGTTAAGATATGGGACAAAGAAAACAATGTAGTTCTGTATGACGGAAAGGCAATAAACCTTACAGTTGATAATTCTGAAAGTGACGTACTTTATGAGGACGAAAGACGTGACCTTTACGCAACGTTCCATTTTCCGGAGGAAAGCGGAAACAATATGCAAAATGCATTCCTTCAGTTTGATATGTGTGCCACCGCAACGCAAACGCGCAATAATCACGACAGGGAATTTTAAGGAGGATAAAAACATATGAGGAAAACACTGAACATCATCAAAAATGTCATTGTCTGGACTATCTTTGCGATAGCAGCGTTTATGATGGTATTCACGATAATCTCCGTTAACACCTTTGACCAGAACAACCGCAGTCTTTTCGGCTATAAGGCGTTCACGGTCAGGACGGACTCGATGAAAGCGACGGACTTTGATGCAGGAGACATTGTTTTTACAAAGACGGTTGACCCCGCAACGCTCGTTGAGGGCGACATCATCGCGTTTATTTCTCAGGATGATGAGTTCTACGGTGAGACGATAACGCATAAAATCCGCGCAAAGACGGTTGACGCAAACGGCAACGACGCATTTATAACTTACGGTACAACGACCGGAGATGACGATAAAGTTCCGGTTGCCTACTCATTTATTCTTGGTAAGTATGTCGGGAAAATTCCGAATGTCGGAACATTTTTTATGTTCCTTAAACAGCCTATCGGCTATATCCTTTGTATCTTCGTTCCGTTTTTACTTCTTATTCTGTATCAGGGCATCGTCTGCATCCACCTCTTCCGCAGATACAAGAAAGAACAGATGGCAGAACTTGTGGCTGAAAGAGAAAAAATCGAAGAAGAACGCAGACAAGCAACCGAAATGATGAAAGAGCTTCAGGAACTCAAGGCTCAGCTCGCTGCAAAGAATGAGCAGATACTCGAACAGTAAGGTATATACAGCAAAGGCTGTTTATATATATTCGTCTAACAAAAATATAAAATAGGAGGGAAAAATAAAATGACGAATAGCAAATCAACAAAGAGGGCTTTGCTTACAAGCAGCATATCACTGCTTCTTTGCTTTGCAATGCTTCTCGGAACCACATTCGCTTGGTTTACAGACAGTGTGACAAGCATGAACAACATTATCAGATCCGGTAATCTTGATGTAGAGCTTTGGTACTGGAACAATGGTATGGATGAGTCTGTAAACATTGAAAGCCAGCCCGATCTGAAATTGTTCAGAAATGTAGAGGGCGAAGAAATCCTTTGGGAGCCTGGGGCTACAGGCTTTGGTCAGTTTGAGGTTAAAAACGAGGGCACACTTGCATTAAAGTATCAGTTGATGCTTAAGTTTGCAAACGCAACAAAGACTCCTGATGGAAAGAGTCTTGCTGACGTACTTTCAGTTTATGCAGTTGCTCGTAACGGTAAAACTGGTGAGGATGCAGTAATGGAAGACGAGAATTTGGAAAACTTGAGAACAAATGGAATGGACAGTATGGTTCCGGGATTTGAGGCACAGCCGTTGAAAGATTTTGTTCTTGAAGGCTATCTCCTTCCCGGTGAGTCCTTTACATATGAGCTTGGTGTATTCTGGGAACCGTCTGACAACGACAACGATTATAATGTTGCCGGC
>JAZSOS010000021.1:0-9402 GCA_045537045.1 Eubacteriales bacterium | reverse complement strand
TATTCACATTTTTTCAGATTAAGAAAACTGCACTCTATATTTTATGGGTGCAGTTCTTTTTGTTTGAAATAATCTTAAAAAATCTGAATGTGCTTTTTCTGAAAGTGCTGATATTACTGCCTTTTGTCCACCTGAACAGACACAATTTTTCTGGTTGCTGTTTCTGGTTGATATGACAAGGCAAAATACATTTTTATAAAAAAACAGAAAAAAATATCTATTTTTATTGAAGGGCAAATCTGCCCTTGAGTTCAGAAAAATATATCTGATTTTTGCCCTTTGCCCATCAATTTGCCCTTGAGAAATTATCATAAAATAAAGTATGGGGTGTGATTGAAAAATCACACCCCATACTGAAAGTCCTTATTTTATGCTGTTTGTGGCTTATTTGTCATTTGGGAACCAGTGTGCAAGCAACCCAGCCAAGGCTCTGCCATGTCTTGCCTCGTCGCGTGCCATCTCATGGACGGTATCATGGATTGCGTCCAGACCGTTCTGCTTTGCGCAAGCAGCAAGGTCAAACTTACCCTGAGTTGCGCCGTATTCACAATCTACGCGCCACTTGAGGTTATCCTTTGTTGTTGCCTTCATGTTCGGCTCAAGGTCCTCACCGAGAAGCTCTGCAAACTTTGCTGCATGCTCTGCTTCTTCAAAAGCTGCCTTTTCCCAGTAAAGGCCGATTTCCGGATAGCCTTCGCGGTGTGCGATGCGAGCCATGCAGAGGTACATACCGACTTCTGCACACTCACCGTTGAAGTTAGCCATAAGCTGGTCGAAGATAAACTTCTTATCCTCTTCGGAGATGTCGGGGTTGTTTTTTACTGTCTTGCCGTATACGCCGTACTCGTGCTCTGCGGCAAGAGCTGCGCCCTCTTCCATAACCTTGAACTTATCTGCAGGAACTTTACATACCGGGCACTTTTCTGGAGCTGCGTCTCCCTCGTGAACATAACCGCAAACAGAACATACAAATTTTTTCATTATTTTCTTCCTCCATATAATATTTTTTAATTTAATCTTTCTTGCAGTTTTTGCAGGTGCCGGAAAACAGAACACTGTGAAAATCGACATCTGCGCCGCTTGCTGCCGCGGCTCTTTTATTCAGTCCGGAATCGTAGTCAAGCTCGATATCCGAGACGGAATGACAGTTTTTACATATCATATGATAATGAGGGAGTGCGTACCCGTCATAACGCTCTGTGCCGTCGCCTGCGTCAAGCTTCATAATTTCGCCGTTTGCTGCAAGCTCTGCAAGGTTGCGATAAACCGTACCGAGGCTGATGTTGGGAATTTCCCGCCTTACCTCATCATAAATGCTGTTGGCGCTTGGGTGACGCTTGGTATTGCGCAGGGCGTTGAGAATACATTCCCGCTGCCTGCTGTAACGCCGTTTTACTTCCATTTCCGCACCTCCTTAATGCAAGTAGTAATTGTTACTGTTTATAGTATAGCATAAAATTTTTATTTGTCAACAGTTTTTTAAAAAAATTTTTAAAAAATAAAAAATGCGTTGCACACGAAACAAGGCAACAGCAAAAAGCTTTGGACTGTAAAAAACGAACCCGAAGCAGTACACAGGTACGTCAACAGGTTCTTTTTTAAATTCCAATTATATTTTGTTTTACTTCGTGCCGAAGATACGGTCACCCGCGTCGCCGAGACCGGGAACAATATAAGCGTTTTCGTTAAGCTTCTCATCAAGAGCCGCAACGTAAATATCAACGTCGGGATGGTCTGCCTGAACCTTTGCAACGCCCTCGGGTGCGGAAACAAGGCACATAAGCTTTATCTGCGTGCAACCCTTTTCCTTGAGCATTGCAATAGCGTCAGAAGCACTGCCTCCCGTTGCGAGCATCGGATCAGTCACGATAACAAGGCGGTTCTGAATATCTTCCGGAAGCTTGCAATAGTAAAATACAGGCTTGTGGGTTTCCTCGTTGCGGTAGAGACCGATATGTCCTACCTTTGCTACGGGAAGAAGAGTGAGAAGTCCGTCTACCATGCCGATGCCGGCACGAAGAATGGGCACAATGGCAAGCTTTTTGCCTGCGATTTCCTTTGCGCACATTTTGCACAGAGGAGTTTCGATTTCAACATTCTGAAGAGGAAGGTCACGCGTAATCTCATAACCCATGAGAAGAGAAATTTCGTTGAGAAGCTCACGGAAGTCCTTTGAGCCGGTTTCTTTGCTTCGCATAATAGTCAGCTTGTGCTGGATAAGCGGATGGTCGATAATATTAAGTTTTCCCATTTTTCACACGTCCTTTATTTCTCTTTTCCTATATTATACTACGCATCCGCAAATAAAACAACAAGAATTTTCATTTAAATTTATATGGAGGCATCTTAGAGTTCTGTACCTTTTCTGTCATCATTTGTACAGCTATGCTGGCTTTTGCTCTGTTTATTGACAGGTCGCAAACTCCGTCCGGAGAGATGGTTATTTCGTCAAGTGTACATTGGCCTTTGTTGTTGTAGACACAAAAATTAAATTGGCATCCGACATTCATTTTTTTGATTTTCATTTCAATCATAAAAATCTCTCCCAAATAAAAAAGTGTGGCTCAGAAAGAGCCACACATAAAAACGCAGTGACTCCTGTTTCTGAAAGTTACCACAACTTCACTTCATACACATACAATTCCTCATACGAGTATGCAGAAACCGGAGTGTACGCTTTTTATATAGCGTACACTCGCACAAGGAGTTGTATACATTATATTTAAATATATAAGTGAAAGTTGTGGTAGCTTTATTTTACCACAACAAAAAGGAAAAAACAAGAATTTTCACAAAAACAATCACCGGACAAGGAGTACATCAACCCTGTCCGGTGGAATTTTTACTTATAATATAATTTCTTCGTCTGGTGGCGCGGCTCACAGGTGAGGTTAATGCCGAGCTTGCGGTAAACGTCAATGTCAACCTGAGAGAGGATGACCGTCGAGTGTGCCTCGCATCCGCGGAGCTTTTTAAGCTGGCGCGTTGCAAGAGCCGCTGTTTCTCCCGATGCCGCCGCAACGGTGAGAGCGATGAGCACTTCGTCTGAATGCAGGCGCGGGTTGTGGTTGCCGAGGATTTCAGTCTTGAGCTTTTGTATCGGCTCAATAACCTCGGGCGGGATAAGGTGCACGGAATCGTCAATGCCGCCGAGAACCTTTACTGCGTTGAGGAGTGCCGAAGCCGAGGGGCCGAGAAGCTTTGTGTTTCTTCCGGTTACGATTGTTCCGTCAGGAAGATTTATCGCTATTGCAGGCTCGCCGCCGGATTCCTCAGACTTTGCAAGAGCTGCACCGACAACGGCGCGGTCATCTGCGGAAACGCCCGCCTGATTCATAAGAAGCTCAACCTTTGTCACTGCGGCATCCGATCCTCTTCCGAGGCGTCTGTCGCACATGACGGAAAAATAGCGGCGGATAATTTCTTCCTTTGATGCGCGGCGGGTTGCTTCATCATCAATTATGCAGTATCCCGCCATATTAACGCCCATATCCGTGGGAGATTTGTACGGGCTTGTCCCGAGAATTTTTTCAAACATGGCGCGAAGTACAGGGAAAACCTCTACATCGCGGTTATAGTTAACGGTTGTAACGCCGTAAGCTTCAAGATGATACGGGTCTATCATATTAACGTCATCAAGGTCTGCTGTTGCCGCCTCATATGCAAGGTTGACCGGATGCTTGAGCGGGATGTTCCATATCGGGAAGGTTTCAAACTTTGCGTATCCGGCCGAGATGCCACGGGTATACTCGTGATACAGCTGGGAAAGGCAGGTTGCCATTTTTCCGCTGCCCGGTCCCGGTGCGGTTATAACGACGAGCGGGCGCGAGGTTTCAATATAGTCATTTTTGCCGAAGCCCTCATCGCTGACGATGTGGGAAACATTCATCGGATAGCCTTCAATATCATAGTGGAGATATACGCGCATACCGAGCTGTTCAAGCTTTTTCTTGAATGCAACAACGCTGGGCTGTTCGTTGTAACGCGAGATTACAACGCTTCCGACGTATAAATCTATTGCACGGAAAGCATCGATAAGGCGGAGGACGTCACTATCATATGTGATGCCAAGGTCGCCACGCACCTTGTTTTTTACAATGTCAGACGCACTGATGACGATGACTACCTCTGCGTCCTCGCGCAAATTCTTAAGCATCTGTACCTTGCTGTCCGGACGGAAGCCCGGAAGCACGCGGGAGGCGTGATAATCGTCAAAGAGCTTGCCGCCGAACTCGAGATAGAGCTTGCCGCCGAATTTTCGGATGCGCTCGCGTATCTGCTCGGATTGTCTCTCGATATACGCATCATTATCAAAACCTACCTGCCACATTTGCTTTTAAACCTCCGCTTCTAATACTGACCTTATAAGTGTATCACATTAAGCGGAAGTTTTCAAGGACTTTATCTCGGGATGTTTCCAAAAACATCAGCAAATTATGCGAAAAACGTCCGGAGCTTCTTCTGCAAAGAGCAAAAGCGAGACATCAGAGGCGTATGCCTTTA
Source organism: Eubacteriales bacterium (assembly GCA_045537045.1). Taxonomy (GTDB): domain Bacteria; phylum Bacillota; class Clostridia; order Oscillospirales; family JAAYXM01; genus SIG480. The sequence continues at coordinate 4,899 of JAZSOS010000021.1, read as the reverse complement.
CGGAAAAGCGGCGCGGATGCTCGCCGAGATATGTAAATGCCCGTCCGGCAAGGGTATGTACTTCTCTGCCGGTTACGGATTCGGGCGAGATTCCGAATTTGCAAAGCTCATCACGCGTGAATGTTGCGGTAACTGCTGTCGGACTTATCCTGAATGCTTTCATAGTATATGTACCTCGTTTTTTAATAATCTGTAAATTCATTATACGCTCATGGCGGACAAAAAGAAATGCAAAACTTTTACCAAAAACACCGCAAAACGACAGCGAATTTCATCGGCGTTTTTCGCGTAAAAGTGATAAGGTTTACTGCATAATGTGCATTTTGGTCTTATATTAACACAAAATGTGCTTAATTTAATGATTTTTTGCAATAATACGTCGAACGAAAATTTCCATTTTTTTCCATTTTGCTATTGCCTTGGCTGTAAAAATATGGTAAATTATATCTACAAAGAAAAAAAGAAATAAAATGAAAGGGATGACAAAAATGGGAAATAGAATAAAAGTTGTCATTGCGGAGGAAAACAAAGAATTCAGGGATTTACTTGCAGACGGAGTCGAAAATCGAATCGGGTTTGAGCTTGTCGGAAAGACAGGTGATGGCGCGGAGGCTGTTGAAAAAATACGGATGCTTCTGCCGGATGTTGTGGTACTTAGCAACAGCCTGCCGTCTGTGGACGGGCTGGGCGTTGTCCAGGCGATAAATGCGACCGATATGAAGAAGAGGCCGGTTATCTTTATGACCTCGCTGACATCCAGCGAGACACTTGCTCACGCGGCGGCAGAGCTGGGCGTTACGTATTTTATGGTAAAACCGTTCGCTGCGGACACGCTTATCGACAGGATAAAGATGTTTGCCGGAGAGCGCGGAGTAAACCGCCGTGCAGACCTTCCCGCCGCATCGCAGGAGAGCATTGAGCTTATGGTAACATCAATCATCCACGAGATAGGTGTTCCGGCGCATATAAAGGGATATCATTATCTGCGCGAGGCAATAGTGCTTGCCGTAAATGATATAGACATTATAAATTCAATAACAAAAATTCTTTATCCTGCAGTGGCCCGCAAATTTGAAACCACACCCTCGCGCGTTGAACGTGCGATTCGTCACGCGATAGAGACGGCTTGGAACCGTGGTGATATAGATATACTCAACCGCTTTTTCGGATATACTGTATCTAACACCAAGGGTAAGCCGACAAACTCTGAGTTTATAGCAATGATTGCGGATAAGCTGAATTTAGAGCTGAAGCAACAAGTAGCCGTATGAATAAAGCAAATGCCTCTGCCGAATGGCAGAGGCATTTGCTGTTGTTATCTTTTTTGTTTAGTCCTGTCTGTATTTTTCGCGTTCGGTGAGGAAAAGGTTTCCGCCGACAGAATCAATCGCTACGGTGCAAGGAAGATTTTCCACCGTCATGCGCTTTATCGACTCGCACCCGAGCTCGGGAAAAGCGATTACATCAGCTGTTTTAATGGACTTTGCAACGAGAGCGCCTGCACCGCCGACAGCGCAGAGGTAAACCGCGCCGTTGCGCACTATTGCATCGCAAACCTCCCCGTCTCTCTCCCCTTTTCCTATCATACAGGAAAGGCCGAGGTCTAAAAGGCGCGGGGCAAAGCCGTCCATACGTCCGCTTGTTGTAGGACCGCATGCACCGACTGGTGCGCCGTCCTTGCCCGGTGTGGGGCCTGCATAGTAGATAACCGCACCCGAAAGCTCAAACGGAAGCTCCTTACCTTCATCAAGAAGTGCAAAAAGGCGTTTGTGCGCCGCATCGCGCGCAGTATAAATCGTTCCGGAAAGCAGAATTGAATCTCCTGCACGGAGCGTCGGGATAACTGTTTTTAATTCATCTGTCAAAACATTAATGGTTGCCACGTGCTTTTTCCTCTCTATTCTTCATCCTCGCCAAGGATGCGTGATCTGATGTTTGATACCTTGTCCTGTGCGTCGCAGACTGCATCTGCAAGAGATGTGACGTTGTTGCGGACGGAATCGGCAATGCGTGTTATGCGTCCTTCCATGCTCTCGACCTCAAGACGGAGAGAGTCCACAATGCGTGAAACGCCTGCGGCCGTGTCGCCCACCTCGCGGAAAGCTGCTTCGCGACGCTCGTCAAAGTCGCGGCGGCGGAGTGCAAGCTCATCGTCAAGCTGACGGCGGCGGGCAGCTGCCTCTGCCTCTGCCTCTGCGATTATCTCACCTGCGCGGGCGCGTGCGGAAATTTCAATATCGGCAAGCTCTGTTTTGCGTGCGGCATACTCCGCTTCAACTGCAGAAAGCGCGGAGACTTGCCCTGCAAACTGTTCGGACTCAGCAGTTTTTTCCGAAAGCTTAGCAGCGGTAAGCTCGTGCTCGGAGACAAGCGCGGCATACTTCGCGCGAAGCTCCGATGCTTCCTCGCTTATTTTTGTAAGCTCGGAAATTTTAAGTTCCGCATCACGAAGAAGTGTGGCAAGAGAGTTGCATTCCTCTGTCTTTTCCGAAAGCTTCTTTTCTGCATCCTCAAGCTCTGAGGTGTACTTTAAGACGGTTTCTGCGAGATAGCTGTTGACATCAGCTTTTGAAAAGCCGCCAAAGAGAGCTTTCTTAAATCCTTTTTTCTGCGTAAAATCCATTTCGGTTACCCCCACAGTAACAGTATATGTTTATTTAAGCGCTTTTTCGATGATGGCGGCAAGGCTATCCTTAGGAACAACGCCGAGTGACTTTTCAAAAACTTCTCCGTCACGGAAAACGATGACCGTCGGGATAGACATGATACCGAATTTTGCGGCGAGTGCGCTTTCCTCGTCCACATTTACCTTGTAAACTTCGGCGCGACCGGAAAACTCTGCTGCAAGCTCGTCGATAACGGGAGCAAGCATCATGCACGGACCGCACCAGGATGCCCAGAAATCAACAAGGCACACACCGGTACCGTTTGATATCTTCTCATCGAAGCTTGAAGCTGTAAGTGCTGCTGCGTTTGACATAATTCATTTCTCCTTTTTACATATAAGTCAAAAGGGGTTTTCCCTGTGTTTCAATTATTACCAATATTTATCTTAGTATAACACAAAAAAGCAATACTGACAAGTATTTCTTTTCGAGCGTTTAAAATATGTCAAAATGCGGAAGAATATGTACAAAAGGGTGGTTTTTGTGAAGAGGACAGTTATTGCGTTTGTTGCTTTATATTTTGCCGTGTTGTGCGCACGAGCATGGGTTCCTGAGGATTTTTATCTCAATAACGCTCCGTTGCAATCTCCGGCGGGGATGGAAATAAAGATTTTGCCGAGCACGCTGAGGGTTGTGATTTTTGAGGGAGAGGCGGAGGAGATATATGCGGATGTTATTTCTGAAAACGTGCAGGGAGCAGAGCTTTCGTGGCGCCTTTTGGGGGAGCGCGGCGTTGTGCAGATTTATCCGCGAGGAAGAACCTGTGCGATACTCGCCATCTCCGAAGGAGAAGAAACTCTTGCCGTATCCTGTGGCGGAGAAACAGTGGACATTCCGGTTGCTGTTCGGAAAGCGCCCGAGGTACAAATGCGCTCGTTTGAGTATGAGGGGAAGCACCGCGCGGAAACGGGAGCATCGTGGGAAACGTATCGCACGGTGGTTCGGGTGTTGATAACGTTGGGGGCACTTCTTTGTTTTGGTGCGGTTCTGTACATTATAAATAATAAGGTGGCAAGAAGAAAATGAAAATATCCGACGGTATGAAATATGCAATATGCGGTGCTCTTGCCGGTGTGGCAAACGGATTTTTTGGTGCGGGCGGAGGAATGGTGCTGGTCCCGTTGTTTACCCGATGGACAAAAATGGAAGACAAAACCGCGTTTGCAACCTCACTTGCAGTTATTCTTCCGCTGTCTGTCGTGTCGGTGATTATATATATGATAAAAGGAAGCATTGATTTCGGTGTTGCGCTTCCTTATCTCATCGGTGGGCTTGTCGGAGGAGCGGTCGGCGGGAAGATTTTCAGGTGCGTCAGTGCGCGCTTTCTTCATATCGTGTTTGCCTTGCTTATAATATATGGCGGTGTGCGCTCACTGTTTTTATTTTAAACTCTTAGGGGGACTATCCTCGGCTCGGGTGGTGATTTTATGCAGTTTTTTATTAATGCTCTTGCCGGTGCGGCAACCGGTGTTATTACGGGTTTCGGAATCGGCGGCGGAACATTGCTTATTCTCTGGCTTACGATGGTGCGGAAAACAGACCAGCTTGCAGCGCAGGGAATAAATCTTATTTATTTTTTACCGAGCGCTGTCTGTGCACTTGTGTCACACATAAGGAATCGGCGTGTACTGTTGCGCGCGGTGATTTTCTGTACAGTTGCAGGTGTGCCGGCAACTATTTTTGCGGCTCTTTTTGCTGCGGAGATTGACACCTCTCTTCTGCGTAGAATATTCGGAGGTTTTCTTATCATAGTGGGAGTTTCTGAGCTGTTGCGCGGGGCTTCAAACAGTAAATAATTTCACAATTATGAAATTTTTTGTTACAGTCGTGTTACATTGGAAAAAATGCTTGACCTTTTGTTATAAATAGTTTACAATTAAGCTTGTAAAAGCGGCGCATGCCAAAAGTATAAGGAGGAAAAATCATGAGAAACCTTAAGAAGATTCTCGCACTTGCTCTTGTATTTGCTCTTGGCTTTACATTCACAGCAAGCGCAGCTGATTTCACAGACAAGGCTGAAATCGGCGCAAAGTACGTTGATGACGTCAACATGCTCGTAGAGCTCGGCGTTATCGCAGGCTATCCGGACGGTTCATTCGGTCCGCAGAAGAACATCACACGTGCAGAGTTCGCAAAGATGGCATACACCATCAAGTACGGTTCTGACACAGACGGTAACCTCTTCGCAGCACAGAAGAGCAACTTCACAGACGTTGAAGGCAATGCAAACGTT
>JAZSOS010000037.1:0-2114 GCA_045537045.1 Eubacteriales bacterium | reverse complement strand
TTTCTTTCTCCGTATGCCCACGGGAAAGGAGCATCTGCCGCAGTTTGTGAAAAAGAGCGACGGTCTTATCCCGCCGAAGAAGATGATGTGGGGGGCTTATCTTATTGCTTTCATTGCTGCGCTGATGGGCGTTGGCGGTCCCGCGGTTGTAGGCAAGGTCGAGCACGGCGTGTCTATTATGTATTTAGTAGTGGCTCTTTCAAGCTTTACTATGTATTTTCTTCATAAGAAGGCGAACATTCATCCCTTCCGCATGGCGCCTATGTTTGTCGGACTCGGTGGGTTCGGTTTTCTTGTAATGCTTGTGTCCGCATATGTTCCCGCACTTTCCTATGTCGCCTGTGCACTCATTGGATTCGGTATGACGGTATGTATGCTCGCTCCGCTTTACGGTGTGCCGATTATGAAAGCCTATCCGTCAAGATATGTGGCCTCCGCAATTATCGGGCTTGCCATCACGGCCGTTCTTATCCATGCGGTTATTGCCGAGATGTTCCTCGGTGCGCCTATTGCGCTGTATATCTTTTATGCAGTGATCATGGCGGTGCTTGTGTTCGTGTTTATGCAGGTGGAGCCGTTCCTTATGTTTGCCCTTCGCCGTCGCATTGCCGACGAGGATACCGCTGCCACAGCAGAGGCTGAGGTGCCTACTGTTCAGGCTTCACAGACCGAAACGAAAGCCGAATCTATGGTCACTACCGATACAGATACCACGGATGATCCGCTTTTAAAGCTCAGTCCGAAAAAGCGCGAGGTTGCAGAGCTTATCTGCATGGGGTATACCAACAAGGATATTGCAGAGTCCCTTGTTATTTCCGAGCATACCGTGAAGGATTACGTGAAGGATATTTATTATGCACTTGATGTTCACAGCCGCATAGAACTCGCTGCCCTGGTGAACAACTACCGTTTGACAACCAAGAAATAACAAAATCATTTTTACATTCGATAAATTCAGAAGATATAACCCGTAAATCGCAGCTACTCCTGTTATAGTCCGGATTATCGCACCGAGCGTAGCACTTACCATAACGTCATTTACGGTAACTTCAGTAATTATTAATCCCGCAGGTAGTTGCCTGCGGGATTAATTTGTTGTTACGGTTATAGTATTTTTCGGTCTGTTTATACATATATCAGCTCATCGCATACGATTTTCGTAGCTCTATGCTGAATATTTCCCATTCTCTGCACCCATTCAAGCTGGTCTTGCTCTTTAAGTTGCTCTGTGATGCCTTCCGCTTCTTTCATCTGCTCAATCAGAAGGCCGTACATTTCATTTGCTTGTTTTTCTATCTCTGCACAGTGCTGATACAGCTTACCTTCCGCAAGTAGCACAGAAAACACTACTTTCTTGTTATTGGAAAGGTAATCCTTGTAAAGCATACCCCATTTGCCGAGAACGATATTTTCTTCAGGAACTTTAATATCTGGCAAATAAAAGTCTCCATGAAGACTGTAACGGATTCCTGTTTGTTCGTTTGTATAGTGCTTTTTGAGTTCCATAATCACATCATCCTTTCCTATTTTCCACAAAAGTATCGTATGCGAACCTTGCTCCGAGCCTGAATCCGACCATAAAGCTATCTGCACAGCAAACACTTGTAAAAGCAGTGCAAGAGCTTGTATAATCCGCAAACAAATCTTTCAATTCGTCGGCAAGTTTTTCATTAAGACATTCTTCCTTTTTAGTTAGTTGACTTAGTTTCTTTTTCATCTCTGCTGTAAGCTCGGATGAACATTCCTGCGGCTCAATGTTTCCATAATAAAACTGTTCAATAAAGTTAAACATATACTTTTACCTCGTTTGATTATTTTATTTGCGAGGAATTTTGTAAACAGCGTATATGGTTGTTTTCTTGAATATCCTTAAGTGAGGTAATCCCCAACCTGTCGATAAGTTATCTTTGTTTTGTTTGACATAGTTCTATCCTCCTTATTTTTCATACACATCAATGAGCTTTAAAAGTAATTCGTCAACATCCTCTGTGGGTAAATCCTCCGCCAAGAGCATGTTGCGAAACTCATTCATACCGTTGATAAGTAAATTGCATTCAAAGCTGTCAAGTTTAAGTTTAATTTTAATTTTCTTGCTGAACATAAAATTTTACCTC
>JAZSOS010000016.1:0-14706 GCA_045537045.1 Eubacteriales bacterium | reverse complement strand
TCATAAGATAAATCCTTAAAGCTTTATGTTTACACGGTGAGGAGCTTTTGTGAGAACTTCGGCTCCATTTGTGGTAACGAGAACGGTGTCTTCTATTCTCACTCCGCCGAGATTTTCGATATACAGTCCCGGCTCTATTGTAATTATCATATTCTTTTCAAGCATTGTATCGGAACGGCGTGAAACCGTCGGTGCTTCGTGAATGGCAAGACCGACACCGTGACCGAGAGAATGCATAACATATTTTTCCATACCGTGTTCGGCAAACAGCGAGCGCTGGTATTCATCAAGCTCGCATGCGTGCATTCCGGGAGCTACTTTTGCAATGCACTTTTGCTGGACATCAAACACAAGCTCCCAAAGATTACGAAGCTCACGCGCGGGATTTCCTACAATGAGCGTGCGGGTAATGTCCGAGCAGTAGCCGCCGATTGTTGCGCCGAAGTCCAGAGTAAAAAGGCTGTTATCCGCAATTTCTTCGCTTGTCGGCTCTGCGTGAGGAAGAGCAGAATGAAGCCCTGATGCGGCGATGGTGTCAAAAGCTGCCTTTTCGCTTCCGCGCTTTGCCATTTCATATTCAAGAAGAGCGGACGCCTGTTTTTCTGTCATACCACGCATTATCTGCGGGATGAGCGCACAAAAAGCTTCATCTGAGCAGTTTACGGCACGGCGAATGGCCGTGATTTCACCATCATCCTTGATAGCACGGATCTCCTCGCCGAAATCAGGACAGGGGATAAATTCTGCGTTTTCTGTCTGTGATTTTATATTGCGGAGCATAAAATCGGTTATGGTGTGCGTTTCATAACCAACCCGCGCACCGCAAGGGAGAAGCTCTGCGATATGCTCATGCATGCTGCGCGAGATTATAACGTGGGAAAACCCGGGAGATTGCTTGCGTATCTGAATATCGTAACGTCCGTCCGTGAGGGCGAAGCAGTCATCTTTCAGTATCACGAGCGCACAATTGCTTCCCGTAAATCCGGAAAAATAGCGGTAGTTTTCATATGATGTTACAAGAAATGCAGAAAGCTTTTCCTCTGCCATTTTTTCGCGGAGTCGTTTTATACGTTCATTCATTATCTGACCTCAAATTTCCATTCGCGCACGAAAAGGTTTCCTGCTCCGTCGCGTGCGCGGACAACGATTGTGTGATATCCGGGTTTAAGCGCATTCTTAACGGTGTAAGAAATCTTTCCTGTAACGGAGTCGTACTCGCGGTCGGTGCAGTTCCAGCCGTTGACGTGAAGTTCCACGCTTGCGGGAATGATGCCCGATGCATCATCGGCAAGGATGACGCCGATTGACGGATTTTTTGCATAAATCTGCATATTTTCCGACGGCCATGCTTTTGTTACGGACGGGGCGGTTGTGTCTTCATCGGTTTCGGAATAAAGAGCGCGCAAAGTGTCGAAATACAAACAACCGTGTGTTAGTTTCTCGGGATTTGACACAAGATGAACCGGAACCTTTACATATATCGGTGCTGCAATCCCTTCGGGGAGAGTTGCTTCCATATATCCCCAGCCGCTATGCTCGACCTTACCGTAGGAGACCGTGTGCTGAGTTCCGTTTGCATCCTCAATTAAGGAACGAAGCTCAACGCCGCTTGCATCACCCAGAACACGCATTGAGAGCTTTTTTGGTGCGGTACTGAGAACATATGCGGAATTATCGGCAGATTCGGGTGAGACCATAACGTATGAGCCGACCGAACCGGTTGTGTTTAAGAAGTTATAGTAAAACTTAAGCGAGCGGGAATCATCGTGAACAAGGTTTGTTTCCGTTTCAAGCTTAAAATTCGGGTTTACCTTTGTGCCGATTGGCATCGGGATGAAGGTGGCAAGATCATCCTCAAATCCGGTTATTGTTACCGGTGGTGTTTTTGGAATGATTTTTACCGTAGCGAAGCTTTCACCATAGGAAACGGTAATTTCGCCCTCTGTTGCAGTTTCCGAGAGCGTCAGAACACCCGGAGCATTGAACACGCCGAGGGTTTTCGGTGCAGACCACGAGAAAAGCTCGGGAGAGGATAAGACTATTTCGCCGTCAAGCGTTGCCGATACCTTTATTTCCACCGTTTCGCCTGCGTTTACTTCGATTTCAGACACCTCTGTTGTTATGGTATCCACATAGTCGGTAACCTTTACCGAGGACGAACCTTCGGCGGTAGAAGAGGTTGCCGTGACGGTGAATTCGCCCGGCTCGAATGCTGCAAATTCGCCGCTTTCCGAGATTTCGTTTATATCAGAGTCTGTCGTCCAGAAAAGCTCTGACGGGACGTTGTGAGGTTTATAGCTTTCGTCATATGCGCCGGAGACCGAGAGATTGTACTTGCCGCCGAGAAGGACAGTCTGCCTTTTAGGAGACACAACAAGCTGGGAAGGATAAGCCTGTTTAGGTGTAATGTTCATAAGGACAAGCGCGTTTGCAACCTGACGAGCGGAAGAACCGGAAAGATTGTTCACAACGCCCACTTCCATCTCTCCGGGATTGCGGAGAACGAAGGTAGTGCTGCCACCGCCGTCGAGGTTGAGCGCGTCAACACAGCCCAGCGCACGCATAGCCTTTGCTGCGGACTCATACGACATACCTGCCGCGCCGCCGGCACCTCTGCCGTCAAAGGTTGCCATAACGACCGTGCCGTCAGCTCTGATGCCGATTGAAGTGCGCGGCTGGTTGGATTTATCGGAGGTGCTGTAAACTTCTCCGTCCTTGAGAAGAAGCTCAATTCCGCCGACAGCAAACTTTACGTTTGACCAGAACTCGTTAAAGCGGAAGCTCATCTCATGAGTTTCGCCAACGCTCAGCTGTTTGAGCGTTGCGATTGCCTTCTCTCCCTGCGCGGAAAGGACAATATACCCGTCGCCGAGAGTTGTGTTGCCGACGGCATCGTTTATTTCCTCAACGGTGAAGTTCAATGCGTCACCGTGGCGAACCTCGCCGTAATTTATGCGGCAACGCACTTCATAAGTCTCCGTTCCGGTTTTGGTGCCGCGGGCATACTCTTCGGTATAAAGCATAATGGAGTCTGCGCCCTTTGTGTGTGCCATATTAATTCCCGCAACATCGGCAAGGACTCCGTTTATGCGGAAGATTTTATCTAAAATTGTGCCGTGGCGGGCGATAAACGGCTCGTTGTCATAGGTGATGCCGAAAGCTGCGTAATACTGAGGTGGGGTGGAAAGAATAATTCCGTCCTCAATGAATACTCCATGCGGCACGCCAACACCAAAGGTGAAGAAGTCACCGTTTATTGCGGCAACTGCAACGTCGCCGTTTATATCGCTCATATTATTTGCGATGGTTTTTACCGTCTGAGTACTCCAGACGTATCCCTGGCTTTTGCCGGCGCGGAGCGCAGTGTATGAGCTTTTGGGGTCAAATTCCACTGCGTTTATGTTCTGCTTTCCTGCATTGTCGAAAGCGCGAAGCGCAATATGGCGCACTTCCGGTGCAACCGTTGTTATCTCATAGCCCGAGATTCCAAGCTCCTTTTGTATATCGTTATATGAAAATGCGAAAGCTTGCGGCAAAAGGGAAAGGGTTATTGCCACCGCTGTAAGCATTGAAAAAATGCGTTTTTTCATTATCTTTATCCTCCGTAGGTAAAACTTTGCCTGAATTTATAATTATTATTCGTTGGCACCGCAGCATTTTTTGTATTTCTTGCCGCTTCCGCACGGACACGGGTCATTTCTACCGATTTTTTCAACCTTGCGCGGTTTTTTTCTGACCTCGGTACCGTCACCGCCGTGTTCGCCGGTGATTTTTGCAACTGCCGAACGCTCCGGTGCATTTTCGCCGCGGACGCGGGCAGTGAACATCATTCTTACGGTGTTTTCACGGATGGTGTTTATCATTTCCTCAAACATTTCAAAGCCTTCGCTCTTGTATGCAAGAACGGGATCGTGCTGTGCGTATGCGCGCAGACCTATTCCACGGCGAAGCTCGCTCATTGCGTCGATATGCTCCATCCAGTTTTCGTCAACATTGCGCAGCAGCACAACTCTCTCAAGCTCGCGCATAACTTCGGAACCAATTTCGCTTTCGCGCTCGGAGTATACACGCATTGCAATTTCCAAAAGGTCGCTCTTTAAGTCCTCGCTGTTATAATCCACGCGGTCAAGGTCGTCACGCGTAAGTCGAAGGTCGTTTTCTTTAAGGAAAATGCCGAGATATTTTGAGCGCACGGCTTCAATATGGTTTGTCTGCACAAGCGTTTCACCTGCGAGAATTTCATTCACGCCAAGGTTTATCGACTCATAAATCATATTCTTGATTGATTCTGTAATATCGTTGCCATCGAGGACAGATTTTCTCTGGTCGTAGATAACTGTACGCTGTTTGTTAATAACATCGTCATACTGCAGAACGTTTTTGCGTATAGCGAAGTTGCGCGATTCAACGCGCTTTTGCGCGGATTCAATCGCGTTGGACAGCATTTTCTGGTCAATCGGAGTGTCCTCATCAATGCCGAGTGTGTTCATCATTCCCATTATGCGCTCACTGCCGAAAAGACGCATAATATCGTCTTCAAGAGAAAGGTAAAAGCGCGATGCACCGGCATCACCCTGACGACCTGCACGGCCGCGGAGCTGGTTGTCGATACGGCGGGATTCGTGGCGTTCGGTACCGATAATAAACAAACCTCCCGCAGCTTTTACCTTTTCTGCCTCGGCATCCGTTAATGCCTTATGCTTTTCATAAAGCTCGCGGTACTGTGCTCTCGCCTCTAATATTTCCGGATTGTCGGTCGGCGCGGTTCCGCCTGCATCAACAATAAGGTCTTCATCCATACCGCGCTTGCGGAGGTCGCTCTTTGCAAGAAAATCGGGGTTGCCGCCGAGCATAATGTCCGTACCGCGTCCTGCCATATTGGTGGCGATGGTAACGGCACCGAGACGTCCTGCCTGGGCAACGATTTCCGCTTCCTTGTCGTGGTGCTTTGCGTTGAGAACGACGTGAGCTATGCCGCTTTTTTTGAGAAGTGAGGAAACAAGCTCACTTTTTTCGATTGATACAGTACCGACAAGCACAGGCTGGCCACGCTCCGCACACGCGCGAATCTGCGCAATAACAGCGCGGTATTTTCCTGCCTCTGTTTTGTAGACAACATCGGTCATATCGTTTCGTATCATCGGCTTGTTTGTCGGGATTTCGATAACATCAAGGCTGTATATTGCTTCAAACTCATCAGCTTCGGTGAGCGCTGTACCTGTCATACCGGAGAGCTTGTCATACATTCTGAAATAGTTCTGGAAGGTGATGGTGGCAAGCGTTTTGCTCTCGTTCTGGATATCAACGCGCTCTTTTGCTTCAATCGCCTGATGGAGACCTTCGGAATAACGTCTGCCTATCATAAGGCGGCCTGTGAATTCGTCTACTATTATAATTTCGCCGTCACGGACATCATAGTCGACATCTCGCTGCATAACGCCGCGGGCGCGGATAGCCTGATTGATGTGGTGGAAAAGCTCTGCATTTTCCGGGTCTGAAAGGTTTTCAAGGTTGAAGGCTTCTTCTGCCTTTTTGATACCGGAGGCGGTAAGCGTTGCGCTTCTTGCCTTTTCGTCAACGATATAGTCGCCGTCGATATCATCATTATCTTCCTTTTCATCGACAGAGGCGATAACTATTTTGCGAAGCGACGCGGCAAACTTATCTGCCTGCTGATAAATATACGTCGGTTTCTCTCCCTGACCGGAGATGATAAGCGGGGTGCGCGCCTCGTCGATAAGGATAGAGTCAACCTCGTCGACGATTGCAAACGCGTGTTCATCGCGGCCGACCATCTGGTTTTTGTAAAGCGCCATATTGTCACGCAGATAGTCAAACCCGAACTCGTTGTTCGTTCCGTAGGTAATATCGGAAAAATGAGCCGCGCGGCGTTCCTCATGCGTAAGGCCGTGAACGATGATTCCAACGCTCATTCCGAGGAAACGAAAAACGCGTCCCATAAGCTCGCCCTGATATTTTGCGAGATAGTCGTTTACAGTGACGATGTGAACACCGCGGCCGGTGAGTGCATTAAGATATGCAGGAAAGATAGCAACGAGCGTTTTACCTTCACCGGTTTTCATTTCGGCAATTCTGCCCTGATGGAGAACGATGCCACCGATGAGCTGGACACGGAAGGCAAAAAGTCCGAGCACGCGCTTTGCCGCCTCGCGCACGGTTGCAAATGCCTCGGGAAGAAGCGAGTCAAGCTTTTCACCGTTTTCAAGGCGGGATTTAAACTCTGCTGTTTTTGCGGAAAGCTCGCTGTCGGATAGAGCGGAAAATTCATCTGCAAGAGATTCCGTTTTATCGACGAGCGGGAGAAGCTTTTTTATCTCGCGCTCGCTTTTTGTTCCGAAAAGCTTTGAAATAACACCCATTTTATATACATTTCCTTTCGAAAAAAATATTTTTCCATTATAATTCCAGTATACTTAAACAGTATATCATATTTTAATATGTTAGAAAAGAGATTTTGGCTAAATTAATTTAAAATTTACATAAAACCCGATAAGATTTATCAAAGGGGTTCTCTTGCTAACCCCTTTGATACCCCACGCTTTTGCCGCTGCCCGCGCACCGGATAAATTATCGCACTCATCACAGAGACTTGCGCTAATGGCAAAATTGAAAATTTTGCACGCTCCGTCTTGCCTGTGATTTCGCTGTAATTTATACCCGCCTGGCGCGAAAGGCGGCAGGGTTAGAACGGTATGCTGTACCTCTTAAAGTATGTAAAAACTGATGCTTTAAGAAATGTATTGAAAAAAAGGTAAAAATTGTGTAAAATATAATAGAAGTTTAAAAGTATAGATTGATATTCTCGGAGGTTTCTTATGAGCTTAGTAAAAGATATGTCTCTTGCACCGTCAGGCGTGAAAAAAATTGAATGGGTAAAGTCATATATGCCGGTGCTTTCTGCAATAGGCGACCGCTTTGAAAAAGAGCGGCCGTTTGAGGGAAAAACAATCGCGATGTCTATTCACCTTGAAGCAAAGACCGCGTATCTTGCGCTCACGCTTGCGCGCGGAGGGGCACGGGTATGTGCAACAGGATGCAATCCGCTTTCTACGCAAGATGACGTTGCCGCAGGACTTGCATCTCTTGGCGTTGAGACGTTTGCCGTCCACGGTGTTGATGAGAAGGAATATACCGAGCATCTCACAAAGACGCTTTCATGCGTACCCGATATTATAATTGATGACGGCGGCGATTTTGTGTCGATTCTCCACGAGAGCGCACCTGAGCTTGCAAAAAACCTTATCGGCGGATGCGAGGAGACTACTACGGGTGTTGCACGTCTTGCCGCACGAGATCGCGCGGGAAAGCTTAATTTCCCGATGTTTGCAGTAAACAATGCAAAGTGCAAGCACCTTTTTGACAACCGCCACGGCACGGGACAGTCCGTATGGGATGCGATAATGAATACCACAAATTGCTTCATAGCAGGAAAGCGCGTTGTTGTTGCAGGTTACGGATATTGCGGGCGCGGCGTTGCGCTTCGCGCAAAGGGACTGGGTGCAAATGTTATCATCTGTGAGGCTGACCCGTTCCACGCACTTGAGGCGTATGCCGACGGATATCTTGTTATGAGCATGGACGAGGCGGCAGGTCTGGGCGATATTTTTGTAACAACGACAGGTTGCCGCGATATAATTCTGCGCCGCCATTTTGAGAAGATGAAAACCGGAGTGCTTCTTGCAAATGCAGGACATTTTGACTGTGAGATAAACAAGGTTGATTTAAATGACCTTGCCCAAAAGGTGGAGCTTCGCAAGCCGAACATCGAAGGTTTTCATATGAAGGACGGCAGAATTCTCAACCTTCTCGGAGAGGGAAGGCTTGTAAACCTTGCCGCGGGCAACGGACATCCGGCGGAGATTATGGACTTAAGTTTTGCTGTTCAGGCGCTTATGATGGAGCATATTGCATCGCTTCCGGAAAAGCTTACGCCTGCGCTGTATGAGGTTCCGGCGGAGATAGACCGCCTTGTTGCAAGCGAAAAGCTACGTGCCGAAGGAATAAAGATTGACGAGCTTACAAAAGAGCAGGAAGATTATCTTAAATCGTGGTAAGGAAAAATAAGGACGGATGCAAAGCATCCGTCCTTATTTTTTGATTAGTTTTTTTCTTTGAGAAGATCGCGGATTTCGGAGAGAAGCTTTTCCTCTGCCGAAGGCTCCGGCTCCGGTGCGGGAGCGACAGGCTCTTCTTCCTTCTTTCTGCGAAGCTTATTAATCATCTTAACAACACAGAAGAGGCAGAACGCTATTATAAGGAAGCTTATAATAGCGTTTATAAACTTACCGTACATAACAGCGTTTACAACGACAGAACCATCAGCCGCAACTTCTTCGGAAAGCTTTATGCAGTAGCTTGAAAAATCAAGACCGCCGCAGAGGAGACCGACAATCGGCATAATAATGTCGTTTACGAGCGAATCAATGATAGATTTGAATGCGGCACCGACGACAACACCGACTGCCATGTCAATTACGTTGCCGCGTGCGATAAATTCTTTAAATTCCCCAAAAAACTTTTTCATTTGTGTCAACCCACCTGTAATTATTTGTTTATATTTCTTTATTCTGAGAATGTTTCCTTCAATGAGCCTGCAAGACCCGCAAGCCCCTGAATTTCGGACGGAATAATAAGCTTTGTTGCCTTGCCGTCAGCCGCTGCCTGAAATGCCTCAAGAGCCTTGAGCTTGATAACGGAGTCGCTCGGGTTAGCTTCGTTAATAAGCGTGATTGCACGAGCCAGAGCCTCTTGCGTTTTCATAATAGCCGCTGCCTGACCTTCGGCCTCTAAAATCTGCTTTTCTTTTTCGCCCTCGGCATCGAGGATTTTTGATTGCTTTGCCGCGTCAGCTCGGAGAATGAGAGCTTGTTTTTCACCCTCTGCTTCAAGAATTTGCGACTGCTTTACTCCCTCTGACTTGAGGATTGCCTGACGGCGTTCGCGCTCTGCCTTCATCTGCTTTTCCATCGCATCCTGAATTTCACGCGGCGGAATGATGTTTTTAAGCTCAACGCGGTTTACCTTGATTCCCCACGGGTCGGTTGCTTCGTCAAGGATTGTGCGCATCTTTGCGTTGATGGTATCACGCGAGGTAAGCGTCTGGTCAAGCTCGAGGTCACCAAGGATGTTTCGCAGGGTTGTTGCCGTAAGGTTCTCGATTGCGGAAATCGGACGCTCAACACCGTAGGTGTAAAGCTTCGGATCAGTTATCTGGAAGTAAACAACGGTATCAATCTGCATTGTAACGTTATCCTTTGTGATAACCGGCTGCGGAGGAAAGTCAGCAACCTGTTCCTTTAGTGAAATCGGACGGCGGACGCGCTCAATAAACGGAATTTTGAAGTGCAGACCGACGTTCCAAGTAGCCTGATATGCCCCGAGACGCTCAACAATTCTTGCCGATGCCTGCTGGACAATGACGATGTTTGAGACAATGACAATAAGTGCGAGAACGATAAGAATGAATATTATAGCTCCCATAAGTTTTCTCCCTTCATTATATATGTGGTTTATTAGAGCTTAACAATAAGCTTTACTCCCTCAATTCTGACGGCTGTAACGGTGCTTCCCGACGGGATACCGTCTCCGTTTTCGCTTTTTGCGCTCCAGACCTTACCTGCGATTCTGACAGAACCTGTGCCTGTAAGGTTGTCGATCGCCTCATCAACCGTACCTTTTTCACCGATAAGCATATCGGTATTTGTAGGAGTGGTGCGGAGAAGAATTTTCTTTTTGATAAGCGGGCGGGTGATGATGAGCGCTGCGGCGGAAAAGACAAGGAAAACCGTTATCTGAAGCCACGGTGCGGCGTGGAGTGCAGCGGCGATAAGTGCGGCAAGAGAGCCGATGGAAAACCAGATTGAAACGATGCCGACTGTAAGTGCCTCGATGATGCCGAACAGGATTACGGCACCAAGCCAAAGGTAAACATTTGTCATAAAAACCCCTCCTTTATAATCAGTATAACGGATAAAGGCAGCATAGTCAAGTTAATTACGGTAAAGAGCCACGTTTTCTATAATTCCGCTTTCGGTGTGAATCATGAAGTTTGACGAATCTTCGTTATACCAGCAATAAATTTTGTCCATATCAAGAGGACCGTCATCATCGTAGGTACAGGAAAGCTCAAGCGGTACAGAACCCATAATTTTTATTGCATTTTCAACCGTCATATCCGACTTTATTTCGGGGATTTTTTCGTCAGTATATCTTCCGGAAAACGGAACAAGGTTTTTCTTTGAGTTAAAGAAAAGCATTTTGGTTTCTACGATTCCGTCATCGTATATTACTGAAACGCCGGCGGATTTTGCCTCATTATAGTAGTTTATATACTTCACATCGCCAAAATCATCTATTTTCGGCTCGCCAGTGCCGAGTTTTTCCTCCACCTGCGTACGGGTCATATCGCGCCCGACTGCATCATAGAGCGAATAAAGCTCTTCCTTTGTTGCAGGAGCAGGAAGGTTCTTGTCCGGACTGTCTTCAATATCAGAAAAATCGTTGGGAAGGCACGCAGTGAGAGTGAGAATAAGCGCGAGGGTGAGAAGCATTGTTGTAAATTTTTTCATTTTTTGAAAGTCTCCCGTTTTTTTATTTTCCACAAACTACCGCGAAATAACGCGGGAATCCGGAGAATACTAATCATTGTAGAGGAAGTGATTTTATGACGATGAGTCCGTTTTGCAAGGGCATGACGGCGGGATTGATTGTAGGGGGAACTCTTGCGGTGGCACTTGTGCCGAAGAAGCAAAAGCCGGCAAAGTGCATAAAGCACAGCACGGGGAAAATTTTAAAGGGTGCCGGAAGCGTGATAGACAGCCTTCAATCAATCCTGTAGAGAAAAGGGCGGGGAAAACCTCGCCCTGTACATATAGTATAACATATTTACAACAAAAAGTGTGAGAGAATTTTTTGTTAATTTAAAATATTGCATTTATTTACTCTACGGTTACAGATTTTGCAAGATTTCGAGGCTTGTCGATGCTGCAGCCTCGCGCAACTGCAATGTAATATGCAAAAATCTGCATTGCGACAACCGTGAGAGAAGGGGAAAATTTCTCAAAGCATGCGGGAACGGTGAACAGGTGGTCGGAAACTGCGGAAAGAGCGTCACGCGTATCCTCCGAAGCTATTGTAAGAACGCATGCCCCGCGCGCCTTGACCTCGCGTATGTTGCTTACCATCTTTTCGGCAAGAGATTTTTGCGTGGCGATTGCAACCACAAGCGTATCGTTCTGTATAAGCGCAATTGTTCCGTGCTTAAGCTCGCCTGCAGCATATGCTTCACTTCGGATATACGAAATTTCCTTGAGCTTCAGCGAACCTTCAAGGCCTGCTGCATAGTCAACGCCGCGTCCGAGGAAAAATATGTCCTTGTGGTTATGAAAGCGTGAGGCAAGGTATGAAAGCGTGTTTGTGTTACCAATAACCCTGTCTATTTTCTCGGGAATCAGGGATATTTCCGATGCAAGCTTTTTTTCTTCATCGACAGAAATAAGTCCGCGTACGGAGGCAAGGCGAGCTGCAAGCATATAAAGCATAACAAGCTGGGTGGAATATGCTTTGGTTGTAGCAACGGCAATCTCGGGTCCTGCCCATGTGTAAAGCACAAAATCTGCCTCACGCGCAATTGTACTGCCGACAACGTTTATAATTGCGAGTGTGCGCACTCCGCGCCGCTTCGCTTCGCGCATTGCCGCGAGAGTATCTGCCGTTTCGCCTGACTGGCTGATGACAACGCAGAGATCGCGCTCAGAGACAATAGGCTCACGGTAGCGGAATTCCGAGGCAAGGTCAACCTCAACGGGGATTTTTGCAAGAGATTCAATGACGTATTTTGCAACCGTGCCCGTATGGTAAGCTGAGCCGCAGGCTATGATGTGGACGCGGGAGATGTCTTGTAAAAACACTTCCGGGATATCTGTATCAAGGACGATTCTGCCGTTTTCAAGGCGGGGAGAGACGGTGTCACGCACGGCTTTGGATTGTTCGTTTATCTCTTTGAGCATAAAATGCTCATAGCCGCCTTTTTCTGCAGCTTCAACGCTCCAGTTTACGGTCATGCGCTCTTTCTCCACAGGTTCAAGGTCGGAGTTATACACGGTTACAGAATCCTTTGAAAGGCAGATTATTTCGCCGTCATCAACCGTGTAGTAATCTCTTGTGTGAGAGAGAAAAGCAGGGATGTCGGAGGCGATGAAGTTTTCACCCTCGCCAAGTCCGACGATAAGCGGGCTGTCAAGCCTTGCGGCGATAATCTCACCGGGACGGTCTGCACACAGAACGCCGAGAGCGTATGAACCGCGAACTTTAGTGGTAACCTTTGAGAGAGCGGCGAGGATATCGCCGTCGTAATAATAGTCAAGAAGATGGGCAATGACTTCCGTATCGGTCTCCGAACGGAAATGATATCCGCGATTGATAAGGCGCGCGCGAAGCTCTGCGTAGTTTTCTATAATGCCGTTGTGTACTACGGCGATTCTGCCGTCCTCGGACAGATGAGGATGCGAATTTTCATCCGTCGGCTCGCCGTGGGTTGCCCAGCGTGTGTGACCGATGCCGCACTGTGATGAGAAATCTGAAAGCACGTTTATTTTGTTTTCAAGCTCAGATATTCTGCCACGGGTTTTGACAACGCGGATATCACCGCTGTCAAAGGCAGCAATACCCGCAGAGTCATATCCTCTGTATTCGAGACGTTTTAAGCCACTCAGAAGTACGGGGAGTGCATTTGCACTTCCCGTGAAACCAACTATACCGCACATTTTAATTAAATCCTTTCATTACGGGGAGAAGAGTCTCCCAAGGGGACAAAAATTCCCCGACGGCACATTAGAAGATTTAGCGTGCCGCCGCCGCTGCAAGCGTGTCATTTGTTACCGCAGTTACCCGCGGTTTTTGAGACACGCCCCGTATCTGTCCGCAGCGAAGGGGGACAGGGGAGCATCCGCCGAATGGTTCGATATGGCATATTGTATGCAAAAATAAGAATAATATGCCGAAACTCCCGCCTCGTCAACCCGATAACATCCCGTCTTCGGGTCCCGGCGCTTTATAGGTATTCATCCGTTTTTTAGTCAATAGGCAACCACCTCACGATTGATAAATATATCACAAGTATACACCCGGTTATATTTTTTTTCAAGCAACTTTTGTTTACAAAATACAGTTGACCGGAAAGGGGTGTTTTGATACAATTAAAATGTTAAAGGAAGGTGTGGTAACCATATGAAAAAGGGAGTTAAAATATTTTTGGCGGTAATTGCGTTTATCATAATCGCAATTACGGCATTTTGCGTGTGGCAGAGGGAAAATATCCGCGCGGTGTATATATACATAGCGGCAGACGGAGAAAACGGTTCAGTACCGTCAGGAATGGAAGTGTTGGAAATACCTGCACTTTCAGGGTCTGGGGAGGAAAGCGACTTGCCGAATAGCGAGGGAGAAGAGGATTCCGATACAGAAAAAAACGTAAAAAAAAGCACCCGCGCGCCTGTTGCGTCGGAGGCGCGGGATGCAGAGATTATGGTGAAAGAGGAAAAAACATATCTGCAAAGGTGCAGGGAAGAGCTGTATGTGTGTGAGAGCTCTCTTGTTTCACGCGCAGGCGGGATGAAAAATGAGGTGCTTGCCGAGTGGCGCGCGCTGCCTGCAACACAAAGAACGGGCAGAAAAAAGCGCGAGATGATAATTTCCGTCATAGGCAGATGCTTATCCCTTGAGGGAGAGATTGACGGAAAGGTTAAGGGAATTATTGCAAAATACAAATCATTGGCTAAAAATGCGGGAGAGAGCACTGCTGAAATTGCGGCGCTGTGGGAAGAGTATAAGGCGAAGAAAGCAAGAAGTAAGGCGTATTATCTAAATAAATATCTGGGATAGAAATAAAAATATTTTTACGGTTCGCGCACGGCTTCGATATGGATAAGCCGTGCGTTTGTGTAATCATATGTGCTCATCCGCCGCGCAAAAGCATCACGTGTGTGCGCGGCAAGAAGTATGTTTTGCGGATTCGGGATTCTGCCGGTGCCGACAACAAGAAGCGTGTGGGTGAAATCCTCATTCCCGCCGTAAGCAAATTGCAAAACATCTCCGGGACGCGCCGCGGAAAGCTCTGCCTGAGTACCGTACGGCCCGGGACCCTCGTTTGTTGTTATGAAGTCGTAGAAAAAGCGCACGCTCGTCCAGGCGGGTGCTCTCATATCTGGAGAGATGTAGTACCAACCGGTGTCGGGAGTGAAGTTCATAACCCCTGAGCCTGCATAAACGCATTGGGACACAAAGTTTGTGCAGTCACCGCCTATTTCATCAAAGTTGTAATACGCGGGATTGCGTTGATATGCCCATCGGCGGGCATACCGCACCGCGGCAAGTCTGTTATATTCCAAAAAAATCAGCCTCCTTATGCATTGTATGCAAAAAGGCGTGATGGGGTTAAAAGCTTGCTGCGAGAAATTCTGGCAAAATATTGGCAAAAAACTGGCAAAAATTTGGCAACCCAAAAAATAAATTGTGTGATAATATAGTCACAAGCCTGAAAACGCGCACTTTTCCGGTGTGCGTTTTTGTTGTTTGCTGCGGAAGAAAGGAGAGCTGAAAATGACATAGAAAACGATTGAAAAAGTAAATCAATTATAATATAATTATGAAAGGAGACAAGATATGTCATTACAAGGATTTGATATC
>JAZSOS010000044.1:0-6058 GCA_045537045.1 Eubacteriales bacterium | reverse complement strand
GATATCAAATCCTTGTAATGACATATCTTGTCTCCTTTCATAATTATATTATAATTGATTTACTTTTTCAATCGTTTTCTATGTCATTTTCAGCTCTCCTTTCTTCCGCAGCAAACAACAAAAACGCACACCGGAAAAGTGTACGTTTTCAGGCTTGTGATTATATTATCACACAATTTATTTTTTGAGTTGCCAAATTTTTGCCATTTCTCTGCCAGTTTTTTGCCAAGTTTCTGCCAGAATTTTGCCAAAATTTCCACCCACACCCACTTGCGTTTTTTGTTGTTTTCTGTTACAATATATCGGTATATTTTGTCATAAGAAAGGGTTTGTAAAATGAAAAGAATATCTGTTTTTCTGCTTGTGTTCACTCTGCTTTTCTCTGCCTGCGGCAGCACGGCATCCCGCGAAGAAACAACGTTCATTTCCTTCACCTCGCAAAACGGCTACAAAATAACCTATCCCCACACCTTTTCTCCGGTTTCACTCTCTGCCGATATCGACTTTGTAGTTATGGATGAGAACACCGGCAGCAGCGTTACGGTTCTCACGGAATCGCCGGAGCCTGCCGGCGCTATCACAGAAGAAAGCTTCCGGGAAGACAAGCTCGCCGACGGTATGAATATTGAGATAAACTCTTTTGAGCAGAAGGAGCTAAACGGTCTGCCCGCATATGAAGTTACATATAAATATAATGAAAACACCGTAACGGAAATTGTGTATATGACAAAAAGGCACATATACCGCGCAACATACACGAAGCTTCCCGGAACATCGGATAAGCTTCACGGGCAAATGACCTCAATCATAACTTCACTCTGCGCATAAAAATAGTGAGTTCCAAAAGTTTATGACTTTTGAAACTCACTATTTTTTATGGGATAGAGAAAAAGCTTACCTCCTATACAGGAAATTTCACATCATCATAAAATGCCGCAACAATGTTGACCATATCATTTTCCGGCTCTATCGTGCACACATAATATGCGTATTCCTTGCCGGGAACATAGCATACCGGTGTTGTCTGCACAAACTCACGTAGCGCCGCTTTCTTACCCGCATCGAAAATCCTTACAGCACCGGGGATTTCGTTAAACGTACGTTCCTTTATACTTTCGACCGTAGCAACCTCTCCGGCGGCTTCATAGATACGTACATCCGCACTGTTGGGGTTTAAATTTATGTCTGCGCTCCTTGTCTCAAACATTCTCCATTGCTCCGCAGTGAGTATTGTAAGATCGTAGTTTGAAGCATTGAACGTCTTTACCAGAAGCCCTGCATTGCGCAAATACGCAATAGTTCTCTTATAGTTTGCATTTATCTGCACCGGCACCTGATGCAATCCCCGCTCGGAGTCAAGCTCTTCCCCGTGTTGCAGGTAATTTATCCATATATGGAAATCCCACGCGTTATGCCCGCGCGTCTCAGTATAGGAAAGGTCAAGAGTGTCTGCCTTGATGCACTCAAAAAGCTCCTTCGCTTCTTCTCCCGTAAGCTCACGCGCACCGTGAACAACCGTTATTTCAACAACACGAGCTACCTCCTTTGAGAAAATCTCAAGGGTTGCCTCTTTATAGCCGTCCATGGAATAAAGGTCATCAAGCGTTTCGCAGAAGTACGCTTCCGTCACAGGATAACGCCGGTAAACCGCCCTTCCGTTTTTGAGCTTGTATGCAATATAGATATACTCTGTCCTGTCCGACGGATATGTGCGCAGCGTATAGATATTTTCCTTCTCTACAAGCTTCTTATGCGCGGCAAGCGTGTAATCTATAACCTCAGAAGACTCCATAAACGGCTCGTTCTGGTATGCACGCGAGGTATAAATCGCGGCTTTCTCCACATCATCTGCCTGCGGTACACGCGTTTCAAATCCGAAAAAGCTTGTAAACGCAAAACATGAAACCACAACTGCGAAAAGCACAAGGAACACAAGATATCCCTTATACGATTTCCATATACGCAGGCTTTTTTTCAGTATCATCTCCGCCGCGAAGTAGACAATTGCACTGACTATAACCGGATATACAAGCGCAATTACTGCACCATCCTCGAGCGTATTGCTGAATATCCCGAAAACTCCAAGCGCAGACACAAACGTAAGAAGATATTTGAAAATCGGATTTAAAATCTTGTATGCTGCTACGTCCTCTGACGTCTCCATCCTGCGCTTTTTGTAGAGGAAATACGCCGCAACATACAGCGCTATGGCGAGAATAATCATAACTGCCAGTCTTATAAAATCAAATGGAGCCGCTTTATCGGAATTATATGCAAGCCTGTTTGCCATACCGATAATATATCCAATAAAGTTCCAGTCGGTTGTCACGTTGATAATGGCATTCGTCTCGGAATATCCATAGAGAAATACATATGAAAGCGTGGTAAAGCTTCCGGCAATTATAATCGCTATGCAATGGATGAGACCGTTTAACACAACAAGCGCGAAGCTGTTACCCGTAAGGAACGCCGCAACGCTTGATGCCGAGAACATAAGAAAAACGCAAAGCACGTTCATTCCCGTCCAGATAAGGCATGATGCGATGTCAAAATATGCGCCGTAAGCCGTAAGCGACATAATGCATAAAATCGCGCCATTGAGTATTATCGGGGCTGTCATAAGCGTGAGAGCCGCAAGCACGGTGGATATGTAGTTCGCCCGACGCGTTACCGGTAGACTGTGGACGAAAACCGAGTTTTTCTTTGCATGGACATAACGGTACACAAGCAAAGCAACAACCGTCGGCACAAAAAAGCCGATAACAAGAGGTGCGTAAAGATAACTGTCCCCCAGAATCAGCGGTGCATGGTCTGCCATCGTGCGATAATACCGCTCAGGGTCAACATCAAAGAAAATAACGAGCGAGGTAATCATAAAAAGAAGTATCGCATAGAACACCGAGCCCCACGCATAACGGCGCACGGTAGATTTGTATATACCTTTGTTAAACAAGGATGTTCGTAAAGTCATAGCCCAAACCTCCCAACTCATAAATAAAAACTTCCTCAAGCGTAAGGCTTATTCTCTCGCAAAGCAAGGGAGCAAGCTCTTGCATCTTTTTGTCACACTCGTCTGCATCACCGCGGATGATAACACTTCTTACTGAACCTGTTCGCGAAATGTGAAGAACGTTTCCCATCTTTTCAAGCGCATCACCGCTCTCCTCCGGAATGACAAGCTGATACTTGTGCACGCTTCCCTTAAGGTCATCCAGCGGTTTTTCCAGAATCATGCGCCCCCGATGGATAATACCCACCCAATCGCAGATATCCTCAAGCTCGCGCAGATTGTGGGATGACACAAGCACTGTCATTTCTCTGTCTGCAACATCGGCGATAACAAGGTTTAGCACCTGCTTTCGCATAACGGGGTCAAGTCCATCAAGCGGCTCGTCAAGGATAAGCACGTCCGGCATTGCGGAAAGAGAAAGCCAGAATGCAACCTGCTTTTTCATTCCCTTTGAGAGCTTGCGTATCTGCCTCTTTTCGTCAAGCTTGAAGATCCCCTTAATCGTCTCATAGCGCTCAACCGAAAAAGCGGGGTAGATATCCCGGTAAAACTGCGCCATCTCCTTTATCGTAAATGTACTGTAATAAAACCAATCATCCGATATGTTCAGCACACTCTGCTTTACCTTTTCATTTTCAAACACCGGCTCATCCTTTACCATGATTTCACCCGATCTTGGAGTGAGCACTCCGTTTATGTGATTAATTATTGTTGTTTTGCCTGCACCGTTAGGCCCGATAAGTCCATAAATAGTGCCACGGCGGACGTGCATTGATATATTATCAAGAACTTTAAAATCATCAAAATATTTTGTGACATCTGTTACCTTAATCATCAGACTTCCTCCTTGTACACACCTTCAATTGCGACGATAAGCTCCTCCTTCTCTGCACCGAGAAAAGCAAGCTCACGCACAGCTGCGGTAAGCTGCTCCATAATTTCTCCGCGCCGGTATGCGCTTTCATCCCTTGAGACGGAAGCAACAAAACTCCCCTTGCCTTTGATGCTGTAAATAAACCCGTCCTGCTCAAGCTGCTTGTATGCCCTTTGCACAGTGTTTGGATTCACCGTAAGTGAAATTGAAAGCTCTCTCACCGACGGCAGCTGTTCATCAGCACCCATCGCTCCGCTTACAATAAGCGATTTTATCTCCGCTTCAATCTGCTCGTGCAGACTTGCACCGCTTTTATAGTCAAGGTTTATCATTTCATCACCCCTAACTGTATTATTTGTATTAACACAGTTAATATAGCATACATTTTCTCTTTTGTCAATATATAGAGAAAATTTTTCAAGAAAATTTATACAAACTATCCCCGCGCGGAAATCCGCACGGGGATAGTAAAGGATGTGTTGAAGTTATATAATAACGGTCTGTTTTGCGTTAGTGCTGAATTCTCCTCAGCAGCGCTTCGTCCACCTGTGCCATACGCTCTTCGCGTTCCCAATCCGTTATCGCTCCGTCTACTTCGTAAAAGCCTTCGAAGAACAAGCGTTCTTCCGAATTTTCGTAGTTCTTAAGCTTTTCATACGCACCGGGCATCTGGAGAGCGTGTCTGTTTCTACCAAGGAAATTAGCAGGTTTCGGCTCTTCGGTATTGTATACCGAGTTCCACCCCTCCAGAAACGCCTCATCAGACCATATGAAATCTTCGCTCTCCGCTGCTTTTTTCTGCGATTCATTTTCTGTCACTTCAGACAGTCTGTTTTCTTTTGTTTTTAAATGCTCACTCATTTACATAACACCTCCTTTCAGATATACATTTTTATATAATAAAGACAATTAAATGTCCATCGACAATTTTAATACGACATCTGCGCCACTTTTTCGCTGATATACCTCTCCCGCCGTCTCTCTGCCGCTTCCTTTGCACGCTTGATTTCTTCTTCAAGCGCACGGTGTTCCGCGGCTATCCACTCATCCCCGGCAAAACCGTAACCTTGTCTGCGGCTTTCAAGCAAGCGGTCAGTCCAGTAATCGTTATCGCGCAGTTTTTCCTCCGCCGCTTCGATGTCGAAATCCTCATACCTCGCATCCGCTTCTTCCTGCTGCCGTGCTCTGTAATTATTTCGCACGCTGGCATCACGCTCGTCACGGGATTGGGTTTATGTGGTATTGGGATTTCACAGCAGTCTGGCGAAACACCGTGCACTGTTTACTTTTTAGATTCCCACCATTCTTTAACTTCGTCATAAAGTTTTCTCGTCTTCTCGCCGAAGAATTTGGATATGTCTATTTTCAGTTCATCACAAAACATCAGGCTTTCTAAAACACTAAGCGCTATTACTTCTTCTGCGTATGAATCTTGCAGAGATAAAATATGCTCTACGACATCGAAACCCCTTGATAAATTTATAATATCTTGCTTTTGTGCGCAGGTTTTTATATATGGGACTAAAACATCTCCATAAACAACGTGAGCTCCTGTATCGTCACCCTCTTGCCACGAGACCTCATCTTGGTACAATTGCTCTATCTCTGGTAAAAGTGAAACGAGTACTAAATTCAATTCTTTTGCTGTCATATATTACTCTCCTCTCAAAGCTTTTTCCAAATCATCTATTAATTCTTGAATAATCGTCTTTTCCCTTGGCATTAATTCTTCTCTTTTTAAGATATTCTGGAGATTTCTCAATCGATCATAGCCTTTTTGTATATGAGGCTTTCCTCCTACTGGAGCACCTGTTTTAAGCTCAGACCTTATTGCATCAGCAGTCCCTCCATCTCCGGTTACTGCGCCCGGTCTGTAAAGCTCGTTAATTGCATTTTTCAATTTCTGATTTGATGCTTGTGATAAAAGCTTTTCTCGTTTGCTGACTCCTGAATACACATCATCCGCAACTTTTACCACATCAGCAACATCATCAGCCTTATCTGCTACCTTTACAGCATCAATAACCTTTCCCGCATCGTGTGCTTTGTCGGCTACCTTTATCCCCGCTCTTGCAAGCTTTGCGGTATCGGCTACTTCTCCTACCACCGGAATTATTCCAAATGCATCAAGTCCTGCTGATATGTAATCTCCGCGCAAAAGGTCTACCGGTATT
>JAZSOS010000009.1:0-51332 GCA_045537045.1 Eubacteriales bacterium | reverse complement strand
CGCACTTTCTTTGTGATATTATTTTCCATATTTCTTTATGGTCTGAATGTTGTCGCGAAGGATATTTAGCTGATTTGAGCTCATTCCGCGGATATCATCAAGAATAAGCTTTAGGTTACTTTCGTTTGCGCTGTCCTCGTAATCGGCGATTAAGGCACCTAATGAAACCTGCAGAGCATTGGCTATTGCAACAACGGTTTCGAGCTTCATACTGTGATAACCCACTTCTATGCGAGATATATATTTTTGACTGGTCCCGGCAAGCTCTGCCAGTTGCTCCTGTGTCATTTTCTTTTCATTTCTGTAAGTCTGAATCCGAGAACCTATTTTTCTGAAATCTAAATTATTGTTCATAAGTGTTCTCCTCAATTAACAAGTATTGAATAATATTATTATAAACAATCGGAAACACCAGCGAAACAAAATGCAGTGAGATTTATGCTAAAAGAATTTAGTATTTTTGCTTTATTTTCCCACTTGCATATGGTATAATACATATAAAATACCAAATTTAAATAGTAAAGGAGCTGTCGGAATGAAAAGGCTCGCTTCATTTCTTTTGTTGGTTGTTCTCATTTTTGGTTTTGCGGGATGTGAAAACAAAACGCCGGAAAAAGAACAAAATGCAATATCTACTGCGGTTACAACAACGGTCAAATCAACTATCCCAAAATCGGAAATTAAACCTGCGGAAAAGACAGAAGTCCTGCAGACAGAAAAAAACGAGGAGAAATATATCGGAAACAAGAATACCTATAAGTTTCACAGAACAAGCTGCGGGGTGCTGCCTGAAGAGAAAAACAGAGTTTATTTAAATAGCAGAGAAGAAGCGATAGGCAAATACTATAAATCCTGTAAAAAGTGCAATCCATAGCTTTAAAATCGGGCGTTGTTTGTCATTTATTTGGCAAACAATGCCCGGTTTTTATATAAAATAGTGCGTTTCGACGAGATTTTTAAAATAAAACAAATAAAAATTTGTTGTGTTTCCTCCCTTGATAAAACGGGCAATATGTGTTATGATATAAGAGAACTCTTGTGGGGTTTTTAAAACTAATGATGAAATGGGGATAAGTTATATGGCAAGTACCTTCAGTGCCGCACCGGATGATAAGATTCCTTATGCTCCGATAGGTCTCATCACTCTTGACAGCTGCAGAGAACTCGGCAACCTTGTTGATGCAAATCTCGTTCAGCAACGCCGCTACAATGTTGAAAACGGCAATGTTCCGCTTCACTTCCCGGCATATCTTCGCGATTCGTATTGCATCGACCATGCTACTCCGCGTTTTGCATCGGGTGAAGGAAAGGCTGTGCTTAAGGAAACCGTCCGCGGATATGATATCTACATCCTTGCAGATATAAGCAATTACAGCTGTACATACAAAATGTATAATATGGAGTGCCACATGAGCCCGGATGATATTTTCCAGGATATCAAGCGCGTTATCGCTGCTATCGGAGGAAAGGCAAGAAGAATAAATGTTATCATGCCTCTTCTCTATGAGAGCCGCCAGCACAGAAAAACGGGAAGAGAGTCCCTCGACTGTGCGCTTGCACTTCAGGAACTTGAGCACCTCGGCGTTGAGAACATAATCACCTTTGATGCTCACGACCCGCGTGTACAGAACGCCATTCCGCTTATCGGCTTTGAAAACGTAAGACCTACATATCAGATTATTAAGGCGCTTATCCGCTCAACTCCCGACATCAAGATTGACAAGGAGCATATGCTTGTTGTCAGCCCGGATGAAGGCGGTATGAGCAGAAGCCTCTATTTTGCAAGCGTGCTGGGGCTTAACGTCGGTATGTTCTACAAGCGCCGCGATTACACAAAAATTGTAAACGGAAAGAACCCGATTATCAGCCACGAATTCCTTGGCGAGAGCGTTGAAGGCAAGGATGTTTTCATCCTCGACGATATGATCTCTTCCGGTGAATCCGTTATCGACATTGCTTACGAGCTTAAAAAGCGCAAAGCGAAGAGAATCTTCGTCGGCGTAACCTTCGGTCTGTTTACTGAGGGCGCAAAGTCCTTTAACAAGGCATATGAGGACGGCGCGATAACAAAGGTATTTTCCACAAACCTCAACTACCGCACTGAGGAAATCCTCAACGCACCGTGGTATGAGAATGTTGATATGTCAAAGTTCCTTGCCCTTATTATGGACACAATGAACCACGATATTTCTATCACATCCCTTTTAAGCCCTGTTGACAAGATAAAGAAAATTCTTGAAGAGCACAGAAAAGAAGTTCAGTAAATCTTTAGCCTGAAAACGGCGAAAATAATATATAATTTTAAAGGAGCGATTCTATCATGGCAAAAGTAGTAACTTTCGGCGAAATCATGCTCAGACTCAAATCCCCGGGTCTTGAGAGATTTTTCCAGTCCCCGGCATTTGAAGCGACATTCGGCGGCGGTGAGGCAAACGTTGCTGTATCCCTTGCAAACTATGGCATGGATGCATCTTTCGTAACTGCACTTCCGGCAAACGCAATCGGTGATGCTTGCGTTGCAGACGTCCGTTCCTTCGGCGTTGAGACAAAGGATATCATCCGCACAAACGGAAGAATGGGTATCTACTACCTCGAAACAGGTGCAAACCAGCGTGCATCCAAGGTTGTTTACGACCGCGAATTCTCCGCTATCGCACTTGCAAAGCCCGGCGATTTTGACTGGGAGAAGATTTTTGACGGTGCAACATGGTTCCACATCACAGGTATCACACCGGCTATTTCTGAGTCTGCTGCAGAGCTTGCTCTTGAGTCTGTTAAGGCTGCAAAGAAGCTCGGCGTTACCGTTTCCTGCGACTTCAACTTCCGTAAGAACCTCTGGAAGTACGGCAAGAGCGCACCGGAAGTTATGTGCGAGCTTGTTAAGTATGTAGACGTAGGTATTGCAAACGAGGAAGACTGCCAGAAGTCTCTTGGCATCACTGTTGATGTTAAGGTTGAGGACGGCGTTCTCGACACTGCAAAGTATGAAGCACTTGCACGCAAGGTTCTTGAGCAGTATCCGGATATGAAGACTCTTGCAATCACTCTCCGTGAGTCCAAGAGCGCTGATACAAACGGCTGGTCTGCATGTCTCTGCGACAGAGATAACTTCTATCTCTCCAGAAAGTACATGATCACTGACATCGTTGACCGTGTCGGCGGCGGCGACTCCTTCTCCGGCGGCCTTATCTACGGTCTTAACAACTATGAGAACAAGGAAGATGCTCTCAACTTCGCAGTTGCAGCACCCTGCCTCAAGCACTCCATCATGGGTGACTACAACCGTGCAACCCTCGCAGAGGTCAAAGCTCTTATGGGCGGCGACGGTTCCGGCCGTGTTCAGAGATAATTACCTGCTTTTGAAAGGAAGTAAGTTTAAAAATGGCATACATTAATTAAAATGTTGACGCTCTCCGCAAGTACTGCGAAGATATCTTCTGCAAGCGCAGATACAGCGCTGAGGACAGCAAGGCTATCACCGATGTTCTTCTCACTGCTGACCTTTATGGCATTGAGTCCCACGGTGTTCAGCGCCTTATCAGATATCACCTCGCTATTGAGGAAGGTTCAATCGTTCCGGATGCAAAGCTCGATATCGTTCACGAAACTCCGGTTTCCGCAGTTATCGATGCTCCGCGTTCAATGGGTCAGGTCGTTGCAAAGAAAGCTATGGAAATGGCTATTGAAAAAGCAAAGAAGACCGGCTTTGGCGTAGTTTGTGTAAAGGGTTCTAACCACTATGGTATCGCAGGATACTACACAAAGATGGCAGCAGATGCCGATATGATCGGTATCAGCATGACCAACACCGAGGCTATTGCTATCCCGACCTACGGTAGGAAAGCAATGCTCGGAACAAGCCCGATTGCGGTTGCAATGCCGGCTGATCCGGTTGACTTCTGGTTCGATGCAGCTACAACGGTTATCACCCGCGGTAAGCTTGAAGTTTACAGAAAGAAAGAGCTTCCGCTCCCGCAGGGCTGGGTTGCAGACGAAAACGGTGCAGACTGTGACGATGCAAACCGTGTTCTTAAGAATATCATCGGCAAGCTCGGCGGCGGTATTTTCCCGCTTGGCGGCTTCTCCGAGGAGACAGGCTCACACAAGGGCTACGGTCTCGGTATCATTGTTGAGCTCTTCACAGCTATCGCAACTGGCGGTACAACTTCTCCGCACGTTAAGAACAGCGGTAATGCTGACACATCCTTCTGCCTTATGGCTATTGATTACGGCATATTCGGTGATAAGAAGGAAATGAAGGCTCGTATGTCCAACCTTCTTCAGGAGCTCCGCGAGAGTCCGAAGGCTGACGGTCACGACAGAATCTTCACCCACGGTGAAAAGGAAGTTGAGTCCAAGGCTCAGAAGCTCGTCGACGGTGTTCCGGTCAACGAAAAGACACTTCAGGAACTCCGTGATATTGGTGCTTCTCAGGGTCTTAACTTCGACGACTACTTCACACTTTAATAAAGCCTTAAAAAGCTCTTTCTTTGGAAAGAGCTTTTTTGTTGTTATATTTTCGGGCAGGGTGTTTTTTTTTACTTCGCGGTTGTTGCAATGAAGTATAAGGTATGGTATAATTTATACACCGAATTAAGGGGTGAGAAAGTGAAAACAAATTTCCATACACACACTGTATATTGCGACGGTAAAAACACTCCCGAAGAGATAGTTCTTTCCGCAATAAAAAACGGTTTTGATTCAATTGGCTTTTCGGAACACGCATATACGGATTTTGCGCCCGAGTACTGCATGAATGACACGGAGGGATATATCCGTGACGTAAAAGCTCTCCGCCAAAAATACAAAAAAGATATCCGTATATATCTGGGAGCAGAAGAAGAGGCTTTATGTCTTACAGACAGAAAAAAGTTTGACTATATCATCGGCTCGTGCCATTATGTCTTTCATAATGGAAAGTATTACCCCGTAGATGCAACCCCGGAAGAGTTAGAAGAATGTATTTCCTCATTCGGCGGTGATGTTTGCCGATTTGCAGAGGCATATTACGATACGTTTTGCGAGTATATACTTAGGCGCAAACCGGATATTATAGGTCATTTTGACCTTATAACGAAATTCGATGAAGCAGGAACCTCACATTTTTTAAACAACGCAGAGTACATAAAGCTGGCAACAAAATATATTGAAAAAGCCAATGGTGCGGGTTGCATTTTCGAGGTAAATACCGGCGCAATTTCCCGCGGATATAGAAAGACCCCGTATCCGCAGGAAGAGCTGTTGCATGCACTGCTGGGTCTTGACGGAAAAATAGTTCTTTCTTCAGACAGCCACAGTGCAGATACGCTTGATTTTGCATTTAATGAGACGAAAAAGTATCTTTATGATATAGGATTTCGCCATGTGTATGCTTTGTGCGATGGTGGATTTTCCAGAGAGTGCCTGTAAAAAAAGGAGAACAAAAAGTGGCAAATTTCAAGACAAATGCAATGAGAATTCTCGACACGGCCAAAATAAAATATAATATCTACACATATGAAAGCGACGGGGATTTTGACGGGCAGTCTGTTGCGCGAAAAATTGGCGTGGATGAAAACTGTGTTTTCAAAACGCTTGTCACCGTCGCACCCTCAAAAAACCACTATGTTTTCGTTGTGCCCGTTAATAGAGAGCTTGACTTAAAGGCGTGTGCGCGTGCCGTAGGTGAAAAGGCGGTTGAGATGATTGCCGTAAAGGATATCAATAAAGTAACAGGATATATAAGAGGCGGATGCTCGCCGATAGGAATGAAAAAACAGTATGTTACGGTAGTTGACAGCGCGTGCATGTCGCTTGAAAAAATGGTATTCAGTGCAGGAAAGATAGGATATCAGGTAGAGATTTCTCCGGCTGATTTGCTTTTGGTTTCAGGCGCAAAGACGTACAGCGTTGCAAGATAGAAAGGACGGGAAAATATGAGAAGAAAACTTCAGGATAAGATGTTTGAGGCAAGCTATTTGTTTGAGCTTCTGGTATCTGTGATTGTCGGTATTGCAATTTTAGTGTTTGCGGTGCGTTTGGTTATTGATATGTGCAATTTCTCGCTCTATACAAAGGGTGCGGAAGCGCTTGTCGCGGTGCTCGATGATGCAATAATCCTTGCGATCGGTGCTGAGCTTATAAAAATGCTTTGCAAGCACACGCCGGAAACGGTTATAGAGGTACTTGCCTTTGCGCTTGCGCGTCAGCTTATTGTAGGACATGCCGCACCGCTGGAAAACCTTATTACCGTTGCTGCAATCGCAATTCTGTTCGCGGTAAGAAAATTCTTACTCAGCCGCTATGATATGCTTGAAACTCCCGACGGACTTGTTGAGATAGAAGAGAAGGAAGAAACTCAGGACGCAATTCCGTTCTGATGAGAGGTAAAAGTATTATGAAGATTGTTATTCTTGATAAAAACACCGTAACTAACGGCGACTTGTCGTTTGCACCGATTGAGGCGCTCGGTGCTGTTACGGCATATGACGCAATGGCGCACGAAAAGCTTGCAGAGGCTATTGGTGATGCGGATGCCGTTATATGCAATAAAGCGGTGATATCGCGTGATGTGGTCGAAAAATGCCCGAATCTTAAATACATCGGCCTTTTTGCAACGGGATATAACAACATAGATATCGAATACGCGCGTGAGCGCGGCATAGTTGTGTGCAATGTCCCCGGATATTCAACGCAGTCCGTTGCACAGCATACATTTGCGTTTATCCTCGCGCTTGCGGGCAGTACGTGTGAATACACTGAGTCTACCCGCAATGACGGTTGGATAAAATCACACACGTTTTCGTATTTCCCGTTCCCGCTAATTGAGCTTTCAGGGAAGACGCTCGGTATTTTCGGCTACGGCAGTATCGGTCGTGAGGTCGCAAAAATCGGTCGTGCGTTTGGTATGAATATAATCGTAAACACGCGTTCGCCGGAGAAAGTGACGGATGCAGAGATTGTATCACGTGATGAGCTTTTTGCGCGTTCGGATTTTCTCACTCTCCACGCACCGCTCACTTTCGAGACGGAGAAGATGGTAAATGAAAAAACGCTGTCTCTTATGAAAAAGACAGCATACCTCATAAACACTTCGCGCGGCGGTGCGATTGATGAAGCGGCGCTTTCCGATGCACTGAATGGCGGAAAAATAGCCGGTGCAGGGCTTGATGTTCTCACTATTGAGCCTATGGCATCAGATAATCCGCTGAAAGCAGCGAAAAACTGCCTTATTACTCCGCATATTGCATGGGCACCGTTTGAAACGCGCGTGCGCCTTGTTGACCGCGTTGCGGAAAATTTAAAGGCGTTTGCGAGCGGCAATCCGATTAATGTCGTGAATAAGTAAAAGGAAATATAAACACAACAAAAGGCAGAAGCCGCGCGGCTTCTGCCTTTATGTCATTTCTGGAATTCTTCGATATTTTTCGCGATGCTGTGGCGGATTGGTTTCCATTCAATCTTTTTAAACAGCGCCGCAATTGAAATCGGAATATACGTAAAAATGAATATCGGGAAGGTGAAGGTGTACAGAATCTTCCTTCCGGTGCTTGCATTTATCTTGTGCCACTCGGTTATTGTGGTTATAAGACCGAAGAAGAACAGAATAGCGTAGAAGTTAAACAGCGTCATAAAGAGCGCTACTCCGGAGGTAAGTGCAATCAGGCGCATTTCGGGGAGATTGAACACTGCATATGTTGCAATGGTAGCGTTTATCACGGCACCGATAAGAGTAAGCATCATTGCGGGCATTATCGTCATAAGCATGTCGTAAGATGCAAAGCTCCGGTTCTTGAAAATAGACCGGAAAAGACGTCCGCCGTAAGCGGCAAATACCTGGAAAAAGCCTTTTGCCCAACGGATGCGCTGGTTCCACGAATCGCGGAAGGTGTAAGGTTGTTCATCGTAGAGCATAGCATCTGCTGCATATCCGATTTTTTCGTTTTTGATAACACTGTCGATTGAAAACTCAATATCCTCGGTGAGAAGATAATACTGCCAGCCGCGGTTTTTTTCAATAATTTCGCGGGAAACGAGGAAACCTGTGCCGGAAATAGCGCAGCTCGTGCCGAGAATCATACGCGAAGAGTTGATGTACTTTGCCTCGCGCAGAAACCAGAGAGAGGAGCCTGCGGAAATCCAGTTCGTGTCATAGTTTTTCGAGTTTCGGTAGCTTGTTACAATCTTATATCCGGAGGAGAAAACCTTGTTCATCTCAAAAATATAGTTTTCATCAAGAAGATTATCCGCATCAAAGACGAAAAAACCGTCATATTCCGAGAATTTTCCCATTTCAACAAGCTTTTTAAAGCCGAAGTTTAGCGCATAACCCTTGCCGATGTGCGTTTTGCTTTCTCTGCAGAAAACCAAAGCTCCTGCATCCTTTGCTATGTCGGCAGTATCGTCGGTGCAGTTGTCGGCAATGACGTAAATATCACAAAGATCACGCGGGTATTTCTGCTTTTTTATACTTTCAATAAGCTGAGCGATAACCGTCCGCTCATTTCTGGCCGCTATGAAAACGGCGTATTTGTTGTTTTTATGTGATTCAAACTGCTTCTTTTTCCCAAAAAGAGAAACAAAAACATAAACAAGCTGATATGAATAAAGCAC
The DNA here is from genome assembly GCA_045537045.1 of Eubacteriales bacterium. GTDB lineage: Bacteria > Bacillota > Clostridia > Oscillospirales > JAAYXM01 > SIG480. The sequence goes on along the minus strand of JAZSOS010000009.1, from coordinate 42,740 downwards.
GGTGAAAAAGATAAAAAGCAGCAAGTTTACACTGTCTAAAAAAGAACGCAAAAAATGTCACTCCTTACAATCTTTTACAAGCCTATATATTATACCTCTATATAATGAAAAAAGCAAGCAAAATATGTCATAAAAGATTTTTAAACATATACCGCCCCGTCATTTAATAAAATTAAATGAGAGAGGTGTTTTTTTATTATGTCAAAACAGAGCTTTATCGTTCGTGCGGCAGATTTGTTCGATGTTCCCGCCGATGTGCGCGGAGGACTTATGCATATTGAAATGACGGGAAACCGCGAGGTGTATATTGAAAACCACAAAGGTATTTTAGAACTCTCGGAAAACGAGGTGCGTCTTAACATGGGAAAGGGAAGTGTGAAGGTGACGGGCGCGGATATAGGTGTACTTGCAATGAACGCCGATGAAATCAGGCTTTCGGGAATCATCGGAAGCGTGAGCTTTGAGGTTTAAAAAGAGGGGGAGAAAAGGTTGCAGAATGCGATAAACTTTTTTTGCGGCAGCGTGCGGGTTGAGGTAAAAAGCTCGTATCCCGAGCGCTTTTTTAACCTGTGCGCACGTAACGGTATAGAGTTCTGGGATATGACGACTGAGGATTTGGGAGTTTTCCGTATACGCATGTCGGTCTCGGACTTTAAAAAGCTGCCACAGGTTGCACGCCGCGCAATGTGCCGCGTGCATATAATTGAAAAGCGTGGATTGCCTTTTTTTACATACCGCTTCAGGAAGAGAACTGCGCTTGTTTTGGGGTGCGCCGTGTTCTGCCTGATTGCGTGGGCATTTACAAGCTTCGTGTGGGTGATAAACATAGACGGCTTTCCGGAGCTTGATGCAGTGAAGCTCCGGACAGCGCTTGCGGATGCGGGACTGACTGTTGGAACATATGTGCCGTCGGTAAATATATCCGAGCTTCGCAACAGCGTGCTTATTGATATGCCGGAGCTTGCGTATGTGTCCGTCAATTTCAGCGGTTCTCATGCAAATGTAACGGCAAGAAAACGCGTTTCTCCGCCGGAAGTACTTGCAAAAGAAATTCCATGTGATATAATAGCAGATAAGGACGGCGTTATATGTGATATCACGGTGAAGACCGGAACACCCGAGGTTGTCCGAGGTGACACGGTAATAAAAGGTCAGATTCTCGCAAGCGGGTATATGACCGGACGCGCCGGAAGCACCGTGCTGACCCATGCAGATGCTGAAATAAGAGTACGCACATGGAGAAAAAAGAGTGCGCGGATGCAGAAAACATACGAGGAAAAGGTGTATACAGGCAATGAAAAGGAGTTGTATACAATAATTTTATGCGGGAAGAGAATAAAATTATATATAAACAGTGGAATTTCATATGCAAAGTGTGATAAAATAATAGAAAAGACCGACCTTGTCCTTTTTGGCGGAGTTACGCTTCCGGTGTCGTTGGAGCGGGCAAAGTGCCGCGAATATAAAACAGAGACAGCGCAGATGTCTGTCGAGACCGCGTATGACACGCTGGGCGAAGGGCTGCATCTCGCACTTGATATTCCAGAGAACAGTGAGGTTGTAAACGCAGAGCTTAGTACATCCGAGGATGAGCGCTTTGCGTATGCATCCATAGTTGCGGAGTGCATTGAAAAGGCAGGAAAAGAAAGAGAAATTCTGAGGTGATTTAAAATAACATGGTAGAACGAACGATAAACATTGAAAGACTTGAGCAAATGACTGATATTTTTGGCTCATTTGACGAGAACATAGGAATTCTTGAGCGAGAGCTTGGCGTAACAGTATTAAACCGCAACACCGAGCTTAAGGTTGTGGGTGATGAGGAGCGCGCAGACCGCGCCGTAAGAGTTATCGAAAGCCTTCTTGTGCTCTCATCCCGCGGCGAAGGGATAAACGAGCAGAACATCAGGTATGTAATCGGACTTGTTGAGGAAAACAAGGAAGGTCAGATATCGGAGCTTTCGCGTGATGTTATCTGCATTACGGTTAAAGGAAAGCCGATAAAGCCGAAGACGATCGGTCAGCGCGACTATATAAACGCAATCCAGAACAACACGGTAACGCTCGGTGTCGGACCTGCGGGTACGGGTAAAACGTATCTTGCTGTTGCCGCGGCGGTGAATGCGTTCCGCGAAAAGAAGGTAAACCGGATAATCCTCACCCGCCCCGCGATTGAAGCGGGTGAGAAGCTCGGCTTTTTGCCGGGGGATTTGCAGAGCAAGGTGGACCCGTATCTCCGTCCGTTGTATGACGGCTTGTATGATATGATAGGCCCCGAGGCATTCCAGAGGTATATGGAGCGCGGCACAATTGAGGTTGCTCCGCTTGCGTATATGCGCGGAAGAACGCTTGACGATTCGTTCATCATTCTTGACGAGGCGCAGAACACTACGCCTGAGCAGATGAAGATGTTTTTAACTCGCCTCGGATTTAATTCAAAGGCGGTAATTACCGGCGATATAACACAGATAGACCTGCCGGACGGCAAAAGCTCGGGACTTCGCGATGCAATGCGCGTGCTTGACGGAATTGAGGACGTTGCGATGTGCATGCTCTCTTCAAAGGACGTTGTGCGCCATGTGCTTGTCCAGAGAATAATAAATGCGTATGAGAAGCGCGACCGCGAAAGGGAAAAGAAATTACAGCAGATAAGGAAGGATAACAGAAATGGCAGAGCATAGCATAACAGTTGTAAGCGATACACCAAACGAAGAGCTTGAGACTCTTATTACGCGCGTTGTAAACGGTGCACTTGATGCGGAAAACGTGGAGCAGAACTGCGACGTTTGCGTTATGATAACGGACGATGAAAATATCCATGAATTAAATCTTGAGCATCGCGGAGTTGACCGTCCTACCGATGTTCTCTCGTTTCCGATGCTTGAGCTTTCTCCGGGGCAGAAAATAGAAGTAAATCCGCTTGAGATTGACGAGTCAACCGGTGCGGTTATGCTCGGCGATATCGTAATTTCTGAAGACCGCGCACGTGCGCAGGCGCAGGAGTACGGACACAGCGAAGAGCGGGAATTTGCATTCCTCACAACGCACGGTATTCTGCACCTTCTCGGTTATGACCACGAGAAGGGAGAGAAAGACGAAAAGCTTCATTTTTCACGTCAGGAAGAGATTCTTTCCGGTCTCGGTATCGGCAGATAAAAGAGAAGAGAGAAAAGATAAGGAATGATTACACATATGAGGCGGGAGATTGAAAATCTCGGAAAAAGCTTTAAAAATGCAGGACGTGGGCTCAGAACCGTAACGCGGCACGAGCGCAATTTCAGGGTACATATAGTTATGATGCTCTACGTCATCTTCTTTTCCGTAATCGGCTGTGCGGAAAAGGGCGATGTTGCGTGCTTTGTGCTATGCTTTGGCATTATGCTTGCGGCAGAGCTTATAAATACGGCGTTTGAGCTTTTGTGCAATGAGGTTACGGAACAGTACAGCGAGAGAATCCGTGATGTAAAGGACATTGCGGCGGGTGCAGTGCTTGTGTCGGCAATTGCTTCGGCAGTTGTCGGACTGATGACGTTTTTAAGCTCTGCTGTATTCGGAAATGTTATGGCGTGTTTTTCACAGCACATCTGGGTTCTGGTTGCGTTTTTACTCTCTGTTCCGCTTGCGGCTTTATTTATTTTCAGAAGAGGAAAGAAATGAAAAAAGGAAACATACATACCGTCGAAATAACTGCGTATACCTCCGAGGGCGCGGGAATTGCCCGCATAGACGGCATGGCGGTCTTTGTGCCGCTTGCGCTTCGTGGCGAGGTATGCGAAATAATGATATTAAAGGTTGAGAAAAGCTTTGCATATGCAAAGCTTATTCGTGTTATAAAGCCATCTCCTGAGCGGAGGATAAGCGAGTGTGAATACTATCCGAAGTGCGGCGGTTGCACGATGTGGCATATGTCGTATGCGGAAGAGCTTCGTGTAAAGGAAGAACATGTGCGCTCGTGCATCGAGCGCATCGCAAAAGTAGATGCGCCGGTGCTTCCCGTTATCGGTGCGGATAATATTCATCGCTACCGCAACAAGGCACAGTTTCCGGTTGGAAAAGACGCAACAAGCGGATTTTACCGTCCGCGTAGCCATGATACTGTGCCGTCGCAGACCTGCCTTATTCAGAGTGAGGTTGCGGACAAAATCCGCGCCGAGGTCCATGAGTGGCAGAAGCTCGGCAATATTCCGTCATACGATGAAAAGAGCGGGAAGGGCGTTCTTCGCCATATCTATGTCCGTAACGGAAAAGGCGGGGCGCTGCTGTGCCTTGTGGTAACCGAAAAGCTGAAAAGTACGGACAAGCTTATTGAAATAATAACGGAAAGATGCCCAGAAGTGTGCGGGATTGTGCTTAATATCAATAAAGAAAAAACAAATGTCATTTTAGGCAATAAATATATAACGCTGTGGGGAAAGGCAACTCTTTCTGATATGCTTTGCGGCACGGAATTTTCAATCTCACCCGCCGCATTTTATCAGGTAAACCACGCACAGACGGAAAAACTCTATGACATTGCGACAACTTTTGCATTGCAGAGCGGTGCTAAAACTGCACTTGACCTTTACTGCGGAATAGGAACTATAACCTTAAAACTTGCAAAATCTATGGAGCGCGTAATCGGCGTTGAGGTTGTTCCGCAGGCAATTTCTGATGCAAAGAAGAATGCAGAGATAAACGGGATAACAAATGCAGAATTTATTTGCGCTGATGCAGGTGAGGCGGCGCAAATGCTCGCCTCGCGCGGAGAAAAGCCTGATGTGATAGTGGTAGACCCGCCGCGCAAAGGACTGTCCCCCGAGGTTATCTCTGAGATAAAGCGTATGGCACCCGAAACGGTAGTATACGTTTCCTGCGATCCCGCAACGCTTGCAAGGGATTTGAAGATTTTCACTGATGATAATTCGTATGAAGTAAAAAACGTTCAGCCGGTTGATATGTTCCCGCGGACAAGGCATTGCGAAGTTGTTTGTGCTTTGCAGCGGAAGTGATTTTTAACCAAGGTGAAAAATAATATGAAGCTTTATTTTGCCCCGCTTGAGGGGATAACGACATACACATACAGAAACACGCATGCAGAATTTTTTGGCGGAGTGGACACATACTTTTCACCGTTCATCAACCCGAGCGAGCAGGAAAAGGTAAGCCGCAAGGGAATGCGCGATATTCTGCCGGAGAATAACCGAGTGGAAGATTTGCGTGTGCAGGTGCTTACGAGCAATGCGGAGTCTTTTCTCAAGTTCTGCGAAAAAATAAAGCCTTTCGGATACCGTGAGGTTGATATAAACATCGGCTGCCCTGCGGGAACGGTTGTACGGAAAGGGCGCGGTTCGGGATTTTTACAGTTTCCGGACGCAATTGATGCTTTCCTCGCGGAAATCTTTGCAAAAAGCGATATGAAAATCTCGGTCAAGACAAGAACCGGTTACTTCTCGCACGATGAGTTCACATGCCTTATGGAAATATACAATCGGCATCCACTTTATGAGCTGACGGTTCATCCGAGAACGCGCGAAGAGCTTTATCGCGGGCAGGCAAACACCGATATATTTGCCAAAGCGTATGAGACGGCGAAGAACCCTATCTGCTACAATGGTGATATACGCACAGTGGATGATTTTGAAAGAATAGAAAACCGGTTTCCGAACCTTTCCGGCGTGATGCTTGGGCGGGGTGCAGTTATGAATCCCGCGCTATTCCGCGAGATACGCGGAGGGGAGAAACTTCGCACAGAAGAGCTTATAGAGTTTTCAAAGGTGCTTATCGAGCGCTACCGCACGGTCCTGGGTTCAGATGTTTTCACCCTGCACAAGCTTAAAGAAATATGGATTTACGTTATGTGGAACTTCCCTGAAGAAAAGCGGGCTGCAAAGGCAATAAAAAAGGCAACAACGGTCGCAGAATTTATCTCCGCGATATCGTCATTGCCGAAAATCAAATGACTCTGATAAAACAACAAACACCGGACAAACCGAACCCATTTTGTACTGCTTTGGGTTCTGTCTGCCCGGTGCTTTTTATACCTTGCTCGAATTTTTAAATTCCGTTGGTGTCATGCCGGTTTTCGATTTAAACACACGTGAAAAATAATGAATTGACGAATAGCCCAAAAGCTCTGCAATGTCGGAAATTGAAAGGTTTCCTTCGTTTATCAGGATTTTTGCGCGTTCAAGCTTTAAGTGCGTGTAATAGTCCATTATAGAATAACCCGTGTTCTTTTTAAAAAGCGCTTTAAGATGGCTTTTGCTGAACAGCACGCCTGCGCACACTTCATCGAGCGTTGTTGTTCCGTAAATTTTCTCTGTGAGTGCTTTTATTATGGAATCCGTTATAAGGCGGTCATTTCGGCTTCCTGCTGCCGCGCTTTTTCGTGCCTGACGATCAATTGTTCCTTCACTTTGCATAAGCCGGATAAGGAGCTCTTCAAGCCGTAGCTTTAAAAGCTGGAGATTTCCTCGTACGGCATCTTGTTTTAGGTTCATTTTTTTCTGATACAGAATATCCGGCGGGTCGGTGAAGGTCTCAAAGCCAAGCTTTAAGAGACTCTCAACAATCTCTTTTTCTTCATCAGAGAGCGACATCATGCGCTTTTCAAAAAAACGCATTGCATTGCTTTGGCAAACAAACGAGATTATAACCACCTCGGCACTGCCACCGTTTGCCCAGATGTTGTGGTATTCGCCCGGAAGATGGAAGATTGCCTCACCGCTGCCGAGCGTATAACCTGTGCTTCCTGCCATAACGCCTACGCTGCCGCGGCGTATATATGCCAGCTCCCAGAAATCGTGGCTCTCTCCCGTGAATAGGAAATCGGGCGTATAGTTAAAATCATGCAGTGTTACAAGGTGTGAAACGTTAAGCTCACAGCAGAGCGGAGTGGGGATAAATTCGTCCATAGAAATTCCTCCGTAAAACAAAATTGTCCGAAAGTGCAAATCAAACATCACATAATATAAAGACAAATAAAAGTTTCTTAATTATAATATACACAAATAAAGCATTTTTTGCAAGAGGAGATTTTGGAAAATGAGTAAAACTATTAAAGTTTCAAACCCATCAAGACTTTGCCTCTTTGGCGAGCATCAGGACTATCTCGGTCTTGAGGTCGTTGCAGTCGCAATCAACCTGCGTTTTTCGGCAGAGGTAACTCCACGCGATGACAGCATAATCAGAATTAAAATCCGCGATGAAAAGCTTGATACGCTCAACGTTGAAAATACGGAGGGACTCTATCAGGAATATCTTACCGACATTTCAAAAGAAATCGTCTACGACAGCGATGAGGATTTTATGCGCAGTACGATAAACGTACTTCTCAAAAAGGGATATGAGCTTTCCGGATTTGACATCAAGATGGATTCGGAAATCCCAATTGGTAAGGGTATGTGCTCATCGAGCACCATGGTTGTTGCCATTGTAAAGGCACTTCTTGAAGGAATAGGCCATCCCGATGCAAAGGATCCGTATAAAATTGCACAGATTGCCTTTGATGCAGAGGTTGCAGAGTTCGGTCATCCGGGCGGCATGATGGATCAGTATGCATCCGCACTCGGCGGTCTTATCAACCTCAAGTTTGCAAACGGCACGGAAGCATTCCCGATAAACCGCTCACTTTCCGGCGCGTTTATTCTGTTTGACTCGCTTGAGCGTAAGGACACCTTAAACGTTCTTGCAGCATCAAAAATTCCGACTCTTGAGGGGCTTGAAATGCTTAAAGAATACGGCATTGAAGGAATACACCACCTCGCTTTCGGCGGTGCAGATGTTTCTCTCGTTGACAAGCTTGACGATTTCCGCCGCAAGAAGGTTCTTACAAATATTGACAACTACAAAATTCTCAAAAAGGGAATTGAGCTTTTAAATCAGAGCGGCGATATCGACGAAGAGCTCGGAGCGCTTATCTATGCACATCACAAAAATCTCCGCGACGGACTCGGCATTTCCACGGCGACGATTGAAAAAATCCTCGACTGTGCAATTGCAAACGGTGCATACGGCGGAAAGATCAACGGCTCGGGCGGTGGCGGATGCTGCTTTGTTTACGCTCCGCGCGATAAGGCAGAGGCAATTATTGAAGCAGTCGGAAAGCTCGGATATCCGGGAAAAATTCTCGTTCAGGACACCGGCGTAAGAGTAGATTAAGCAACAATAACTTCAGGAGGTACATACAATGATAAAGTTCGGAACAGGCGGCTGGCGCGCGATAATCGGTGATGAGTTTATTAAATCAAACATCATCTCTCTTGCTCAGGCAGTTGCGGATGATATAATTGAAAAAGGAAAAAAAGACGTAGGTATCGTTATCGGCTACGACCGCCGCTTCCTCTCTGATTTTGCAGCACAGTGGGTAGCAGAGGTGTTTGCAGGAAACGGCGTAACGGTTCATTTTGTTGACCGTATCGCCCCCACACCGCTTGTTATGTACGGTGTAAAAATGCTCGGAACTCCCTACGGCATGGCGATTACCGCAAGCCACAACCCGGCGGAATACAATGGCATAAAGGTATTTATTGAGGGCGGCAGAGATGCCGATATCTCAAACACTCAGGAATTTGAAAAGCGCATTGAAGCGGGTGTAACTGTCCGTCAAATGGATTTTGAAAAGGCAAAAAAAGAGGGAATAATCAAAATTGCGGACTTGTATAATTCCTATATTGATAGTATAATTAGTATGATAAACATGGATGCTATCCGTGCACGCAATATGCGAGTCCTTCTTGACCCGATGTTCGGCGTATCAAAGACTGCGCTTTCCACAGTGCTTATGACTGCGCGTTGCGACGTTGACACAATCAACGAGCGCCATGACACGCTCTTCGGCGGACGTCTTCCGTCTCCGTCAGCTCATACGCTTGCAAAGCTCTCCAACATGGTTGTTGAGGAAGGTTATGACCTCGGTATCGGCACAGACGGTGATGCCGACCGTATCGGTATTATCGACGAGAACGGGAAATTCGTTCATCCGAATGAGATTATGATGCTTCTTTACTACTATCTCTTAAAGTATAAGGGCTGGAGAGGCGATGTTGTAAGAAACGTTGCAACAACCTGCATCCTTGACCGTATTGCAGATGACTTCGGTCAGAAGTGCCACGAGGTCCCCGTAGGCTTTAAGCACATAAGCGGAATGATGGAAAAGACAGATGCGCTCATCGGCGGTGAGTCCTCGGGAGGTCTCACAATCCGCGGTCACATCAAGGGTAAGGACGGTATTTTTGCATCAAGCCTTCTTGTTGAGATGATTTGTACAACGGGCAAGCACTTATCCGACCTTCTTGCAGAGATTTATGAAAAGTACGGCTATATGCAGATGATGGAGTTTGACACAAAGTTCTCCGTTGAAAAGAAAGAGGAAATGCGCCGCGTTCTTTATGAAGAAGAGGCACTTCCGGAATTTGATACAAAGGTAAAATGTGTCAGCCGTGCAGACGGCGTTAAGGTGACCTTTGAAAACGGCGGCTGGATTATCGCACGCTTCTCGGGCACTGAGCCGCTTATCCGTATTTTCTGCGAAATGGAGAGCAAGGAACACGCGGATAAGATGATAGCAACCATGCGCGAATTCTTAGGAATATAAATAAAGTCAGAAGAGGGTGTAACTTTTGAAAGTATTGGTAACAGGCGGTTGCGGGTTTATCGGCTCGCACATTGTCGATCGTCTCTGTGAGGCGGGATGTGAGGTTGCGGTTTGCGACAACCTCTCAACAGGCAATATTGCAAACTTAAATCCGGCAGCAAAATTCTATGAGGTTGATATACGGAGCGAAGCTTTCCGTGCGGCGGTAGAGGAGTTTGCTCCCGAGGTAATCTATCACGAGGCAGCGCAGATTGACATTCAAAAGTCAATCCGCGAGGTAAGCTTTGATGCGGAAACCAACGTTGTCGGCACGGTAAAGGTGCTTGAAGCAGTGCGTGATTTCGGCGTAAAGAAGATTATCTACGCATCCAGCGCAGCGGTTTACGGAAATCCGGAGTATCTTCCGGTGGACGAGAACCACCCGAAGGCCCCGATGTCCTTCTACGGCATATCGAAGTTCACTCCGGAGTACTACATCAAAACCTTCTCGGATATGTACGGCTTTAAGTACACAATCCTTCGCTATGCAAACGTTTTCGGTGTGCGTCAGGACCCGAAGGGCGAGGGCGGTGTTGTGTCCATCTTCACGGATAAGCTTCTCCGCGGCGAGACTCCCGTAATCTTCGGCGACGGCGAGCAGACGCGTGACTTTGTTTACGTCGGCGATATCGCAGGTGCAAACTTTGCGGCACTCACAGCAGGTGATAACGAGGTTATAAACGTTGCTACCTGCAAGAAAACAACGGTAAACGAGCTTGTTGAGATTATGTCGCAGGGCAAGGTACGTGCCGAGTATAGAGAGGCAAGAAAAGGAGATATTCTCCACAGCTATCTCGACAACACAAAGCTTCGCAACATTCTCGGATATGAGATTCAGTATACTCTTGAAGAGGGCGTAAAGCTTACAATGGACTACTACCGCGAAAAGCTCGGAAAATAATAAAAAGCATTATAAAGAAATAAAAAGGCAGCAGGGGCAGTTCGATTTTGGCCCCTGCTGTTGCTATTTACAATATATTTTACTCTTTTACATATGCCACAAGTGCATCAGTGAGTTTTCTGTCGCTGAAGTCTCCGTCGGCATCGCACAGAGTTATAAGCATTTTTTCCATGTCAGTCGGATTTTCCTTGGCTGACATGATTTTTTTAAGCGTTTTCAGTGCCGCGCGGTGCGGAAGGGAAAGCTCACTGAGTATCATCTTGCCCGGAAAATTGAAAATTTTAATCCTTTCAAGCATCTCCGGCTTAAAGTTCTTCTCAACCACAAGTTTGTCATAATAATCGCGACAGTCAGGTGGGGTCAGTCCTGTGGAGTAAACAACAAGCTTTTTGCCGGAGAGCGTATCAAAGTTTTTGGTGATAAGGTTTACTCCGTTTATTACTTCGGCGTAAAGACCGCCACCGTAGATTATTGTATCATACTTCTCAAGATCGCTTGCTTTCACCTTTCCTGCTTCTGCAATTTCGCAGCTAAGATCCTCGGCAATCCATTCGGCATAGGTTTTTGTTGAGCCGTATTTTGTTTTGTAAATTACAATTGCATTCATATATAAGCCTCCGCCAGGTAATCTGTATACCGATTATTATGCATATCTCCGACGTTTAATGCCGGTTTATTTACTTCTGCTTGTCTGCAAATTTTGCCGCCGGGCTGCGGATGAGGATGTAGGTCGATGCATCGCAGTAGTTGTGTGAATAAAGATATTTTGTGCTGATTGGATTATCTTCATCTTCGAAATAGTTGTTGAGGATAAAATCAACCTCGCCGGCATCGAGTGCATCCATAAGCTTATCCGACGGATATTCGCGTATTACAAGGTCTGCGCGCGCGCCTGCCGCCATTTCGTATGCGATATCGACGTTAATTCCGATAAGCTCACCTGCATCATTGCGGTAGTTGAGCGGATAGTTGTCATCAGAGCAGATACCGACGGTAAGGACTCTTCCGTCAATCTTCTTATAGTCGGACGGGCGTACATAAGGCTCATCCGGGTTAGCGTATGGAGAATGGGCATCTGCAATTTTTTGTGCGGTACCGTCTCTTAAAATTGATGTAAACTTTGTGTCAATGTGCATGATAAACTGCTGTGTGTTAAGAGAAATTGCACGGAGCCTCTTCTCAATGAATGTGATTTCCGTCGGGAGAAAGGCATCGCTTTTTTTAAGCTCGTGGTGCGCGTATACAGCAGGGAGAACCATGCCGTGAACCTTTTTGTTGCGGAGTGCAGAAAGCCCTTTCTCGACGGATGAGAATTTCACAATATCAGGGTTTCCGATAAGCTCTTTGATTTCCTTTCCGGGAACGAGATCCTCCACCGTACCAAGCTTATATCCATCGAACTGGTCGGCAACAAGAAAACCTATTGCCGGTGGCTCTTTATACCCGCATGCGGAAAAGAGGGAAACTGCCAGTACTGACAGCAGAATAACACTTATAAATTTTTTCATTTGTAAAACACACTCCTGTTTGTAGTTGATTAATATTATATGCCAGTTTACGTGGGATTACAAGTAAAATTTGCCTTTTACACATCGTACATACTGTAAAGGCTGTGATACAGCCCGCGCTTTTTCATAAGCTCGTCGTGGCTGCCCTGCTCGGCGATACCATCCTCGGTGAGAACGAGAATCTTGGTCGCGTTTTTGATTGTGGTAAGGCGGTGGGCGATAGTGAGCGTTGTTCTTCCTTTTGCAAGCTCGGAAAGTGACTTCTGAACGATATGCTCGCTCTCGTTATCAAGTGCGCTTGTCGCTTCATCAAGGATGAGAACCGGCGGGTTTTTGAGGAACACGCGGGCAATGCTTATGCGTTGCTTCTGACCTCCGGAGAGCTTTACGCCGCGTTCGCCGACAAAGGTGTTGTACCCGTCAGGAAGCTGTGAGATAAACTCGTGCGAACCGGCAAGGCGTGCCGCGTGCTCTATTTCCTCGCGAGATGCACCGGGAAGTCCGTACTCAATGTTGTCATAAACAGTTCCCGAGAAAAGATAAACATCCTGCTGGACAATGCCTATCTGGGAACGCAGGGATTTGGTCGTGACAGAGCGGATGTCCACACCGTCAACTGAAATTGTACCATCGGTGACATCGTAAAAACGCGGGATAAGATTACAAAGCGTTGTTTTCCCCGCACCGGAAGGACCGACAAGAGCAACGTTTTCGCCTTTTTTAATATGCAGGTTTATTCCGGTAAGAACGTTCTCACTGCTGTCGCCATAGCGGAAGCTCACGTTGTCAAACACTATGTCACCGGAGACGGACGGTAGAACGGTTGCGCCGGGGATGTCGCGTATTTCAACCGGCTCGTCAAGAACTTCAACAAAGCGTTCGATTCCCGTTATGCCGCGCTGGAACTGCTCGGTGAATTCAACGATTCTGCGTATTGAAGTGAGAAGCGTTGAAACGTAGAGCAGATATGCCATAAAGTCGGGCGGGGTTATTCGTCCGTGCATCATAAAGAAAGAGCCGGCAACCACTACCACTATATACATAAGACCGTCGAAAAAGCGGGTGGTACTGCCAAAGCCTGCCATATATCGATACGTCTCTTTTTTCGTATCAAGAAACTCCTCATTGCCGCGCTCAAACTTTTCGCGCTCAATGTCCTCGTTTGCGAAGGATTTTACCACGCGAACACCGAGCAGTGAGTCCTCAACGCTCGCGTTTATTTCGCCGAGCTGATTGCGCGAGCGCTTGAATGCACGTCGCATGCGGCGGTTAAAGCGCGTTGAGCAGAAAATCATAACGGGGATAATGGCAAATATTATAAGCGTGAGCCAGAAATCCGTTGCACAGAGAATTGCAAACGAAACGGCAATTTTTATACCGGCGATGAAAAACTCTTCGGGGCAGTGATGTGCAAACTCAGTTATGTCAAATAGGTCGCTTGTGATTCTGGTCATAAGCTGACCGACTTTGGTGTTGCTGTAATATGAATACGAAAGCTCCTGAAGATGCGAGAACAAATCACGGCGCATATCCGTTTCGATCCTCGCGCCCATAACGTGACCTGTGTTCTGCATAAAGTAGTTTGCGATAACATCTATGATGCGGAGCGTGATATATAAAATTCCGACAGAGAGAATTGTTCGCGCTGTGAGTGAATGGATATCGTTCATGCCAAGCTCTGTAAGAAATCGGACGATAAGCGGCAGGACAATATCGCAGACCGTGGTAAGCATCGCACAGAAAAGGTCGAGCACAAGAATAAGCCTGTATTTTTTGAAGTAGGGGATAAAACGCGAAAGAAGATATCCGTTACTTTTCTTTGAAGTGTTCATTCGCTTTTCTCCTCCTCTTCTTCGTAAGCATCTCTCCAGTCACAGGTGTATGTGAAAGAAATGCTGTCGCCATGTTCCGGCTTATACTGGCTGTAACCGATATCCGGGCTTTCGCCGTTTACCGTATAAAGCCAGCCTGAAAACTCTCCGCAGTCAAGCTCATAAAGGTTTGATATTCCTTTTATGTACGTTGAATTATATGCGGGCGTTTCGGAAAAATCAAGATGCAGCTTCCTCTCCCGCACCGTGCGCATAAGAATATCAAAAACGCTTTCACCGGCATTGAAGCCGACCTCGCAAAATCTGACAATCTCACCGTTCTCGGGTAAAAGCGCGCGCTTTTCTTCAGAAAGGTCAGACGATGCGAGTGCTTCATCACAGCGGATTTCAAGTGTGCAGATGTAGTCATAAGTTCCAACCGTGGTGAAAAATTTGTCGTTCTGCGCTTCGGGCAAAAAAGCATTTTTGGTGTTTTCCGTGCATCCCGCGCCGAAAAAAAGAAGTGAAACAGTACAGATAAAAACAAACAGTTTTTTCACGATTTTGTCCTCCGTAAATTAAGTTTTAAAATATTGGTTAATATTTGAAATTTTAATTGTATTTTGTGTTAAAAAGTGATATGATAAAAGATGCTTTTTAAAAAGCGGAACAAAATAAGGAGAAAGCTGATGGATAAAAGAGAAAGACTCGGCATACCGAAGTATACGTTAGGTGAAGAACTTGTAAATTCAATATCGCACGGTCTTGGTGCGGTGTTCGGTATAGTTGCACTTGTGCTTTGCGTTGTGTTCAGTGCACGGCAGGGCGATGTCTGGAAGATAGTGTCAAGTGCGATTTATGGTGCGTCGATGATAGTTCTCTATTCGATATCCACTATTTACCATGCACTCGGAATAAACCTTGCAAAAAAGGTTTTCAGAACGCTTGACCATTGCAGCATATATTTTCTCATCGCGGGAACCTACACGCCGTATACCCTTGTTGCGATGCGCGAAAGCTCAGGTTTTACTATATTCTGTGTCGTGTGGGCTGCCGCCACGGTCGGAATTGTGCTTAATGCTATAAATGTCCATAAGTTCCGTGTGGTTTCAATGATAATATATATAGCAATGGGGTGGGCGATAATTTTTTCGGTGCGTGACCTTATCGCATCCGTTGCGCCGGCGGGCGTTATTCTTCTTGTGGCGGGCGGGATACTCTATACCGTCGGTGCTGTGCTTTACGGAATAGGCAAAACAAAAAAGTATATGCACTCCGTATTCCATTTTCTTGCGCTTGCCGGAAGTGTTTGCCACTTTATTTCTGTCCTTGCTTATGTTATAATGTAGATATATTATCACAAATCGGCATCTACGCTTATGTTTGTAACGCCGTTGCGTTCAAATTCGCGGATGTACGCCTCACGCCGGGGAACAAGCTCGTCGGAATCGTATGTTCCTTCCGTGATGTCGCGGTGTGCAAGCTCTTCGGCAAGGATTTCAAAGAAAACGGTGTCCTCATAGTCCATAATGGCTTCGTGGATGCCGCCTTCGGAAAAAGCCTTTGACGGCAGGATTTCCCCGTCAACTTCTTCAAAAAGGGTGTTCATGCCAAACTTCGGGCACTGGGAAAACAGATAGCTTTCAACCTCGTCAAAATCCGGGATGCGGTCATTGCCGCGTGCGGAATTGAGAACCCAGTTACCGATATAGGCAAGGTCGAGCAGTCTGCGGAACTGTTTTGATGTAAAGTCTATATTCATTTAATTCACCTCAACTGTTAAGCTGAGGGGACACGAAACCCCTCAAGCCTTATACTATTATACAACATATGATTTTCTTTTTCCACATATAAATTAATCGAAAATAAAATTTCTTAAAAAATTATCGGGAGATGTCAGCTATGAACAGGATAAATCTTTGCGTGCTTTTCGGCGGAGCGTCGAGTGAGCATGAGATATCCTTAAAATCCGCGTCGAGCGTTCTTCGCGGGATTGATACGGAAAAATACAACATAATTACTGTCGGAATAACAAAGCAGGGGGATTGGTTCTACCTTCCTTCCGTTACCCCAGATGAGATTCTTAAAAACTCATGGCAGTGCGTAGAGAAAGAACCCTGCACCGTATCGGTCAGCCGCTCAAGTCGCGGAATTGTCTGCCATACAACCGGTAAGCTCCTCCCCGTGGACGTTGTTTTTCCTGTGCTTCACGGCGAAAACGGCGAGGACGGAAGAGTGCAGGGGCTTTTTGAGCTTGCAGGAATTCCGTGCGTAGGGCCGGGATGTCTTTCAAGCGCTGTGTGTATGGACAAATCCGTAACAAAGCTCATCGCTGCAACAACCGGCGTGCGTCAGGCAGACTGGGTGCTTGTTACCGATAAGAACTGGTCAGATGAAAAGATTGAGGAAATAGAAAATAAATTTTCCTATCCGGTGTTTATAAAGCCTGCGGGAACAGGCTCGTCGGTCGGAACGGCAAAGGCTAATGACCGTAAAGAGCTTGTTGTCGGAATAGAAGCGGCGCTTCCGTTTGGCGGGAAGGTACTGGTTGAAGAATACATCAACGCGCGTGAAATTGAGACTGCGGCGCTCGGCAACGGTGAGCCGGAAATATCCGTTTGCGGTGAGGTTGTTGCCTCGCGTGAATTTTATTCGTATGAGTCAAAATATCTTGACGGAACATCGGAAATCGTGATCCCCGCAAACCTTCCGTCTGAGACTGCGGAAAAAATTCGCGCTTATGCAAAGAATATATATATGGCACTCGGTTGCCGCGGGCTTTCGAGGGTTGACTTTTTTGTAGACAAGACAAACGGCGAGATAGTGTTCAATGAAATAAACACCATCCCCGGTTTTACGGATATAAGTATGTATGCAAAGCTTTTTGCGGCATGCGGTATAGGTTTTTCGGAGCTGCTTGACAGAATCATTGCGTGTGCATTGGAGGCGTAAGTAATGGATAACCGTGCAATCGGTGTTTTCGATTCGGGACTTGGCGGGCTTACCGCCGTTGCCGAGATAATGAGACTTCTGCCGCAGGAGAAGATTGTATACTTTGGGGATACGGCGCGCGTTCCCTACGGCACGCGTTCGCACGAGACGATAATGCGTTATGTCCGTGAGGATATTGACTTTCTGCGCGGTTTCAATATTAAGGCAGTTATTATGGCGTGCGGAACTGCAAGCTCGGTATCTTTGCCGCGCATACGCGAAATTTATGATATGCCGATAATCGGCGTTGTCCAGCCGGCGTCCCGCGCGGCGTGCAATGCCACAAAAAACTCAAAGATAGGTATAATAGGAACCAGCGCGACAGTAAAAAGCCGCTCTTATGAAAGGGAAATTCTCACCGTGCGCCCCGATGCGGAGATTCACACGGCGGCGTGCCCGCTTTTTGTTCCGCTTGTCGAAAACGGTAGGACGAATCCCGATGATATCGTTCTTGCGACGATGGTTGAAGAATATCTTACGCCGATAAGAAATGAGGGCGTTGATACGCTCATTATGGGTTGTACGCATTACCCGATTATAGAGCGGGCGATTGCGCGTTTTATGGGAAACGGTGTTACGCTTATAAACCCCGGGCTTGAGGCGGCGAAGTTCTTGCTGGAATGTGAAGATATAGAGAAAAGTGACGAAGCGGCAGAATATCGCTTCTTTGTTTCTGATGACCGCGACGGATTTATGGAAAATGCATCAAAATTCCTCGGCGGCAAGCTTTGCGGAGAAGTGCAAATCGCGTCTGCGGGAAAATAAATCAAAGGAAGTTTTATTACTATGAAAAAGGATGTTATAATTACAATACGAGGTCTTCAGACTTTTGAGGACACCGGAGAGGATAACGTTGAGCTTGTGACGAGCGGGCGCTTTTACAACAAGGGCGGATGCTATTATGTCTCGTATAAGGAAAGCGAGCTTACGGGGCTTGGCAATACCACGACAACCGTAAAAATCGAGAAAGACAAGGTCACCGTAATCCGTTTCGGAGACCTTGAATCGCATATGATTTTTGAAGAGGGGCAAAAGCATATATCGTATTATGATATGGGCTTTGGCGGACTTACCGTGGGCGTAAATACGCGCAGCATCGACAAAAACCTGACTGATGCCGGCGGGAAAATGCGGATAGATTACGCTATGGAAATCAATAATTCAGTGGCGGGCGAAAGTGCGCTGTGTATGGATATACGCGAAGCTGCACCGGAAATCGCAAATTAAATTAATACGGAGGAGAAAAAGAATGAAAAGAAAAGCATTGAAAACTGTCGCGCTCTTTCTTGCTGTTGTAATGTCGCTCTCTCTTTGCGCACTTGCCGCAGAGGTGGACTACGGAAAGAAACTTGATGAAGCGCTCGAGCTTTACCGGAACAATAGTCTCTACTCCGATAACGAAACGGATTACGTCCGCGAGGCACTTCTTGAAATGTTTGAGGAAGATTCGGAGCTTTTTTACACGCTTGTAAATAAAATCTACGGGCGTGATGACAGATATTCAAAATATATGACTCCTGAGAAGTATGAACAGTCGTATGAGCAGACAAACTCAATGGTAGGTATAGGTGTTGTCATAACAACTACTGACGACGGCTATCTCACCGTGCAGAGCCTTATGGAGGGGCCGGCAAAGACAGCCGGAATTTTGCCGGGTGATAAAATCATTGAGGTAGACGGTATGGATATCACGGGGTATCTTCCGGCAGAGGCAGGAGCGTTCATCCGCGGCAAAGAGGGCACGTACGTAAAGCTCAGAATCCTTCGCGGCGAAGAAAAGCTTGTTTTTTCCGTACGCCGTGCAACCGTTGCAACATCGGACGTATCCTCTGCATACATAAGTGATAAGATAGGTTATATTGAGCTTTCATATTTCCACGGAGTCAACACGTTTATCGACTTTATGGAAGTATACGATGATTTCGAGGAAAATGGCGTAAACACAATTATTCTTGATCTTCGAAACAATCCGGGCGGTGAGCTTAACTGCCTTGTCAATATTATGGATAACGTTATTCCCGAGAAGGAAGTTCCGTATCTTATGGCGTGGCAGACAAAGCCTTTCCTCGTGAACATGTTTTATTCCGAAGGCTATGGCTGGGAGTTTAACAAGTTCATTATTCTTGTAAACGGTCAGACTGCCTCTGCCGCAGAAATTATGACAGGGTGCATGCAGGATCTCGGATATGCCGTAGTTGTCGGTGAGCAGACCTTCGGTAAAGGTCTTGGTCAGCGCCACATCGAGACGAGTGACGGAGACGAAGCGGTAATAACGGGACTTGAGCTTAAGCTTCCGGTGCGCGGCTCATACGATGGGGTTGGTATCACGCCGGATTACAAAGTATCAATGAAGCTTACGCCGTATAAGCTTCCGTATCTTCGTGAGCTTAAGAAAAACACCGATGCAAGCAAGATAAAGACAGATAATGTTCGTGCAATTGAGGAAAGACTCAAATGCCTTGGTTACTTCTATGGCGAGGCGAACGACGAGTGGGACAAGAGAACAGTTCATGCGATAAACCTTTTCTGCCGTGATAATAACCTTGCGCAGATAAGCTCTGTCTGCAAGTGGGAGCTTATAGAGCAGATAGACCATGCAACGCAGAATTTAAAGTACAAGTATGTTGCAGAAGATAAGCCGCTCGAAAAGGCAATTGAACTTGCCGAAGAGTTCGCTGCATCTGATAAAAAAGCAGTCCGCATTGACGGCAGTAAGATAAACTTCAACGGAAATTAAACTTTTCAAAACTTTTTTAAGAAAAAACTTGCATTTTGTGGATATATATGGTATACTCATCATATAGTAAGTATGTTAGGAATCGAGAGTGGGCGCCGGTCGTCCACTCTCGCACTACTGTAAGGGGTGTTTTTTTGAAAAAGATAACTGAAATCATAGCGGAGCTTGCGGCTCCCGTGGCGGAAAAGCTCGGTCTCAGCGTCTGGGATGTCGAGTTTGTAAAAGAAGGCGGAGAGCGATATCTTCGCGTGTTTATCGACAAAGAGGGCGGCGTCGGAATTTCCGACTGCGAAAGCTTTTCACGCGCGTTTGACCCCGTGCTCGATGAAGCGGATCCGATTGCAGAGTCTTATATATTCGAGGTTTCAAGCGCAGGGCTTGAGAGACGGCTTTACCGTCCGTCTGATTTTGAGACATATATGGGCAGTGCAGTAACACTTAAAACTTTTTCCCCAAAGGACGGAAAGAAAGAATTCGCCGGAACTCTTGCGGGTTATGCAGACGGCGATGTTACGCTCGAGCTTGACGGAGAAAGCATTTTGTTTACAAAAAAAGAAATCGCGTCGGTTCGCCTTCGCGTTGAATTTTAAAATCAAATAAATAAAGATAAAGGGGACGGTCAAAAAAATGAACACAGAATTTTTTGCTGCGATAGAGCAGCTCGAAAAGGAAAAAGGTATTCCGCAGGACTATATGCTTGAAAGAGTTGCCCAGGCGCTTCTTGCCGCGTACAAGCGCGACAACGCAGGCGTTATCGACAATGTTTTTGTCGAGCCGGACTGTGAGAAGAAAACATTCCGTATGTATGTAAAGAAAACGGTTGTTGAGGCTGTTGAAAATCCCGGTGAGGAAATAAGCCTTGACGAAGCAAAAAAGGTTTCAAAGAAAGCCGGCATCGGTGATGTTATAAGCATTGAAATTGAGACCCGTGCATTCGGAAGAATTGCGGCGCAGACAGCCAAGCAGGTTATCATTCAGGGCATCCGCGAGGCAGAGCGCGGAGTTGTGTTCCGTGAATTCACATCAAAGGAGCACGAAATTCTTACGGCACTTGTTGTGCGCACTGACCCGCGCAGCGGCGGCGCTTCAATCGAGATAACCGGCGAGAACGACAAGACGGAGGTTTACATCTCCGCAAAAGAGCTTATCCCGGGCGAAGTTGTTCACGAGGGTGACCGCATTAAGATTTATGTTGTTGAAGTCAAGAGAAGCGAGCGCGGTCCCCAGATTATCATTTCAAGAACTCACCCCGGTCTTGTCCGTGGCTTGTTTGAAATTGAGGTTCCGGAAATTCACGACGGCATTGTTGAGATAGTAAGCATTGCGCGTGAAGCAGGTTCAAGAGCAAAGATTTCGGTTCGCTCAAACGACGAGAACGTTGATCCAATCGGTGCATGCGTTGGCCCGCGCGGAAACCGTGTTGCAGCTATCGTGGAAGAAATCCGCGGCGAGAAAATTGATATCGTAAAATACTCCGAGGATATAGGTGAATATGTCGCTGCAGCGCTTGCTCCGGCTGATGTAATATCGGTAGAGACAAACGAAGAGGAACGCTCTTGCCGCGTCGTTGTAGACGATGAACAGCTCTCTCTTGCCATCGGTAAGGACGGCCAGAATGCACGTCTTGCGGCAAAGCTTACCGGATTTAAGATTGACATTAAGCCGAAAAGCGCGAGCTTATAAATAAAAAGGCGGTAAGTGCGGTATGATAAAAGAAAGAAAAGTACCGATGCGTCAATGCGTCGGCTGCCGCGAGATGAAAGCCAAAGCAGAGCTTGTACGTGTTGTAAAGCCCAAGGAGGGCGAAATTTCGCTTGATTTTGTCGGAAAGCTTCCGGGAAGGGGCGCGTATGTCTGTAAAGAGGCTGCCTGCATTGAAAAGGCAAGAAAGGCAAAAGCGCTTGAGCGTGCGTTCTCTTGCGCAGTTTCCTCTGAGGTATATGAGGAGCTTGCAAAAAAGCTTGCGGAGGAAAACGATGGAAAGTAACTATCTCAGCCTTTTGGGCCTTGCAAAGCGAGCGGGATATCTTTCGGCGGGAGATGAAGCGGTTCGCGCCGCAATCTCTGCGGGAAAGGTACGCCTTGTGCTGTGTGCATCCGATGCCTCAGACAGAACGCGGGAGACGTTTTCGTTCATAACGGAAAGCTCAGGTGTTGCGTTTATATCCGTTCCTGAAACGAAGGAAGAGCTTGGAAACGCGCTCGGCAGACGCCCGTCAGCAACGGTTGCAGTGTGCGATATCGGGCTTGCCGCAGCTTTGGCAAACAAGCTTGCGGAAAAGTTGCCGGAGGCGAAAGAGTGTGCAGAGCAGCTTTCGGAACGTGCACAAAGAACGGCAAAAAGGAAAAAGAGCGGCAAGCAAAAGAAAAACACAAATCGCAGAATATGAAATATTAACGGAGGTGGAGTGCTGTATGAGCAGCTTACAGAAATACAGAGTCCGTGATGTTGCAAAGGATTTTGACGTTACGGCAAAAGTAATCACCGAAATACTTACAAAATATTCCGAAGCACCGAAGTCCAATATGCAGGCGCTTACGGATGAGGAACTTAACATAGTTTTCGATGTCCTCACATTGAAGAATCAGGTTGAGAGCTTTGAAAGCCTTATGTCTGAGGTTTACAGCGAGAAGAAGGCAGAGCCTGCCGTGGAGAGCAAAGAAGAAGCTCCGAAGCGGGAAAAGGCAGAAAAAGCATCGGCACAGGAGAAAAAAGAAGAGCCGGCAAAGAAAGAAAAGGCAAAGCCGGAAGCTCACGATGCGAAGAAGGAAGAAGCGCCGGCTGAGCGCAAGACGGATGCCGCACCGGAATACGCAACGAAAAAGGGCGTCAAGACCCATGTTATTGACACACGCGGCGGCTCGGTTGACCTTTCAAAATATGATGACCGCGTAGACCGCCTTGTTCCCGATAAGGTTCGTGATATCGGCGTACAGAAGCAGAAAATCAAGAAGAATGCGGACAGAAGGGGACAGAACTTCGGAAACAAGCGCCGTCAGGAAGAGCAGGATAAGATGAAGAAGCTTGAGGCGCAGGTTCAGAAAAAACCTCAGGTGACCGTTATGATTCCGGATGAAATCTCCGTCGGAGAGCTTGCTTCGCGTATGAAGAGAACGGGTGCAGACGTCGTAAAGCAGCTTATAAAGCTCGGTGTTATGGCATCGCTTTCCGATGTTATCGACTACGATACAGCTGCAATTGTTGCGCTTGAAATGGGCGCAAAGGTTGAAAAGGAAGTTATCGTAACAATTGAAGACAGACTTATCGACGAGAGCGAGGATCGCGAGGAAGACCTCAAGGGACGCGACCCGGTTGTCGTTGTTATGGGTCACGTTGACCATGGTAAAACGTCACTTCTCGATGCCGTAAGAAAAACCAACGTTGCATCCGGAGAAGCAGGTGGTATTACCCAGCACATTGGTGCTTACCGCGTTGAGATAAACGGAAGAAAGATAACCTTCCTCGATACACCGGGACACGAGGCGTTTACATCCATGCGTGCGCGAGGTGCTCAGGTAACCGACGTTGTTATTCTCGTTGTTGCGGCGGATGACGGTATCATGCCGCAGACTATTGAAGCTATAAACCACGCAAAGGCAGCGGACGTTCCGATTGTCGTTGCGGTAAACAAAATGGATGTTGAGGGTGCAAACCCCGACAGAATAAAGCAGCAGCTTACTGAATATGAGCTTGTTCCGGAAGAGTGGGGCGGAAGCACCATCGTATGCCCGATTTCCGCAAAGCGCGGAGACGGCATCGATGATCTTCTTGAAATGGTTATCCTCACTGCGGATATGCTCGACCTTAAGGCAAATCCGGACAGAGCTGCAAAGGGTACAGTTGTTGAGGCAAAGCTTGACCGCGGCCGCGGCCCGGTTGCAACGCTTCTCGTTTCAAACGGAACTCTCAATGCAGGGGATGTTATCATTGCGGGAACAAGCGTAGGACGCATCCGTGCAATGACGGACGATAAGGGCAGAAAGATAAAGAATGCAGGTCCTTCTGTTCCGGTTGAGATTATCGGTCTTTCCGAAGTTCCGAACGCAGGCGATATCTTCTACGCCGTAGATGATGAGCGCATGGCTCGAGAGCTTGTCGAGCAGCGTAAGCAGACTGAGAAGGATGAGGTAAATAAGGCGGCAACGCGCAAGGTTTCGCTTGAAGACCTCTTTGACCAGATTCAGCAGGGTGAGATCAAGGAGCTTCCGGTTATCGTAAAGGCAGACGTTAAGGGTACTGCCGAGGCTGTCAAGGCATCTCTTGAAAAGCTTACAAACGAAGAAGTGCGCGTACGCGTTATCCATACGGGTGTCGGCGCTATCAACGAGTCTGATATTCTCCTTGCATCCGCATCAAACGCTATCGTTGTCGGATTTAACGTCCGTCCGGATGCAGGTGCGCGCGACAGTGCAGAGGCATCGGGAACAGATGTCCGCACATACCGCATAATTTATGATTGCATCGAGGAAATGGAAGCTGCTATGAAAGGCCTTCTCGCACCGAAGTTCCGCGAAGAAGTCCTCGGTCATGCAGAAATCCGTCAGACATTTAAGGTCTCCAAAATCGGAACGATTGCAGGATGCCACGTCACCGACGGTAAGATTACAAGAAACGCAAGCGTCCGCGTTGTCCGTGACGGCGTTGTTGTATACGACGGAACTCTTGCATCGCTCAAGAGATTTAAAGACGATGCGAAGGAAGTTGCATCCGGATATGAATGCGGCTTAAGCGTTGAAAACTTCAACGACATCAAGGAAGGCGACGTTGTTGAAGCTTATGAAATGGTAGAAGTAAAGGATTAATTATTTATGGGAAGTGTACGTATAGGTCGTGTAAACGATGAAATGCTGAGAGTTCTTTCCGAGCTTATCCGTACGGTGCGCGATCCGCGCGTATCCGGACTTGTAAGCATTGTCCGTGTTGAAACAGCATCGGATCTCGGAAGTGCGCGCGTTTATGTAAGCGTTCTCGGCGATGAAGCAAAAGAGCGTGATTGCATCCGCGGTCTTGTTTCGGCATCAGGATATCTGCGCCGTGAGGCGGCAAAGCGCCTTGCTCTGCGCCATACGCCGGAGCTTACGTTCATTGCCGACAACTCCATTGTTACGGGCACTCATATAATGGAGCTTATCGAGAACGTTACGCGTGAGGCCAACAAAAAGCGCACGCTTGATGTTGCGGGCGTGGCACAGTTTTTAAAAACGCGTGATGATGTAATGATTCTCACGCACAAAAGCCCTGACGGCGATGCTGCGGGCAGTGCGGCAGCTCTTGCACTTATCTTGCGCGCAGCGGGGAAAAATGCGTATATTTTCAGAAATCCGGAGTTCAATAAAAAGCTTACGAAGGTTGTGCGTCCGTATCTTGCGCCGGAGGATTTTTCTCCGAAGTGCGTCATTGCGGTTGACTGTGCAGACAAAAAGCTTCTTTCAAAGGAAAGCGAAGCGTTTGCAGACGACGTAGAGCTTGTTATTGACCATCACGTAACGCATCGCACGTATTCGCGCCTGTCTTGCGTCATTTCCGATGCGGCGGCATGCGGAGAGATTATTTACGACCTTGCCACGGAGATGGGAATAAAGCTTACGAAAAAGCTTTCAAATGCCCTTTATGTTGCAATTGCAACGGATACGGGAAGATTCCTGCACGCAAACACCACGCCGGAAACTCACAGAAAAGCGGCAGAGCTTATAGCGCACGGTGCGGATTTTGAAGGAATAAACCGCGAATTTTTCATTGAAAAAACACCTGAGAGAATTGCGCTTGAAGCGGAAGTCCTCGGCAGTATGAAGCTTACTTTCGGCGGCAAGGTGTGCTTTATTAAGCTTACAAATGAGACAATAGAAAGAATCGGTGCAACGGAGGATGACCTTGACGGCATATCTGCACTTGCGCGTGTTGCGCGCGGTGTCGCTTTGGGGATTTATATCCACGAGCGTGACGGCAAGGCAAAGGTGTCCATGCGCTCGGATGAAAGCGCCGACTGTGCAGAGCTTTGCGCACATTTCGGTGGCGGCGGGCACGAGCGTGCCGCAGGCTGCACGCTTGACGTGTCTCTTGATGATGCAGAAAAGCTCATCAACGCATATTTAGAGGAAATCGAATTATTTTAAGTTTTTGCGGAACACTCTTTGTGTTCCGCAAAAACTACATAAAAAGAGGTAGCAAATGAACGGAATTGTGATTATAGACAAGCCAGCGGGAATTACGTCTCACGGCGTGGTTTCGCGCATAAGGAGAATATTCGGCACGCGCCGCGTGGGTCATTCGGGAACACTTGACCCTATGGCAACGGGCGTTCTCCCCGTTTTTGTGGGGCGGGCAACGCGTGCATGTGAGTTTGCATTATGCGATGAAAAGGAATACATTGCACGTTTTCGCCTCGGTGTTGTTACGGATACTCAGGACATAACGGGAACAGTGCTTGAAGAAAGACCGGTGGATGTAACACAGGAGCAGGTTTTTGATGTGTGCCGCAGCTTTCAGGGAACAATTTTACAGACTCCGCCGATGTATTCCGCCTTGAAGGTTGACGGTGTTGCGCTTTACAAGCTTGCGCGTGAGGGCAAAACCGTAGAGCGTGAGGCGAGGGAAATTACAATCCATTCCGTAAATCCGTCTTATGTGGGGGATAATGAGTATGAAATTGAGGTTTCCTGTTCAAAGGGGACGTATATCCGCACGCTGATATACGATATCGGTGAAAAGCTTGAATGCGGTGCATCAATGACAGCTCTCCGCAGAACAAAGTCGGGTATTTTCACGATAGACCGTGCAAAAACGATAGAAGAAACGGAAGCGGAGCCGACCCTTTTGCCGGTTGATTTTATGTTTTCTGAATACAGCCCGGTAACGATTGATGCCAAAGGCGAAAAAAAGTGCCGCAACGGTGCGCCGGTTCCCGGAAATGCGGAAGACGGAGTGACATACCGCGTCTATTCCGAAAACGGCGAGTTTCTGATGCTTGCGCGTGGAGACAAGACCGGTGCTCTTGTGACGGTGAAAAGTTTTTTTGAGGTGCAGGGATGAAAAAAAGAGTTGTTGCGCTCGGCTTTTTTGATGGGGTACATATCGGGCACGGTGCATTGCTTGAAATGACGGTGCAAAGAGCCGCGGAAAAGGGTGCATCTGCCGCAGTTATGACGTATTCAAACCATCCGTCATCCGTCGTTGCGCCGGCTACTGTAAAGCTTGTAAATACGACGGAGGAACGGTGCGCTCTCATACGCGAGCTGTACAGTATATCCGATATAATCGTAAAGGAATTTACAAAAGAATATGCATCGCTTTCCGGTGAAACTTTTGTGGAAAAAATCATAAAGAAGGAACTTGCGGCATGCCATGTTGTTGCGGGGTTTGATTTCCGCTTCGGCAAGGGCGGACGATGTGACTCGGAAGACCTTGCGCGACTTTGTGAGGATAACGGAATCGGATGCGATATAGTTGATGCGGTGCAACTTCACGGTGCGCCGGTAAGCTCTTCCCGCATACGCGAATGTATTGCTGCCGGAGAAATGGTAGCGGCGCGTGAGCTTTTGGGGCATTACCACTGTATAATGAGTGAGGTAACGCACGGTGCGCACCTTGGGAAAGGTCTGGGATTCCCCACGGCAAATCAGGCGATAGATGAAGATGTTCTGTGCGCGAAGCATGGTGTGTATTTATCCCGTGTGACTGTGGGGAGTAAAACTTATAAGGGTGTGACGAATATCGGCGTTCGCCCTACGGTATCGGAGAAAGTTTGTCCGCGCGCCGAAACGTTTATCATAGACTTTTCAGGCGATTTGTACGGTCAGAAAATAAAGCTCGAGCTTGTGAAGTTTATGCGAGCGGAGGAAAAATTTTCCTCGATTGAGGCACTTCGTGACCGTATAAGTCAGGATGTCGCGATAGCAAAGACAGATTTTTAGATATTTTTACAGAAAAGTCATTGATTTTACATACGGAATTTGGTACAATATAATACGACACAGTATGTTTTTGTAAGGACGGGTTAAATATATGGCTTGGAAAATGCTTCAGAATACTATACTTCAGATGAAGGAGGCAACTGACCGCACGATTGGCGTTATGAACGTTACGGGTGAGGTTGTTGCATGTACCGATCAGAGCCTTAAGGGAGGCTTCCGAGAGAGTGCGCTTGATGCTCTTGAGG
Source organism: Eubacteriales bacterium (assembly GCA_045537045.1). Classification (GTDB taxonomy): domain Bacteria; phylum Bacillota; class Clostridia; order Oscillospirales; family JAAYXM01; genus SIG480. The sequence goes on along the minus strand of JAZSOS010000009.1, from coordinate 15,023 downwards.
AGATGATAGGTTCGTATATTGTTTTTGACGGCGATACATATAAGCCCGTGGCAACGCCCGGAGCAAGGTTTGAGTACGTTGTGTTTGTTTCTGGTGAGGACGAATATGCCAGAAGCCTTGCAGTTATGGCATCGCTCGCGGTCGGAAATGCGAAAAAATATTACGACGAAAAGCATGACCGCACAACGTTTATCAAGAACATAATACTGGATAACATTCTCTCCGGTGATATATACATGAAAGCAAACGAGCTTCGCCTTCCGCTGGATGTTCCGCATATTGTTTATCTCATACGACAGGTTGACGGTGCGGACACAGCGGCGGTGGATATTGTATCAAATATGTTCCCGGATAAGGATAAAGACTATGTTGTAAGCGTAAGCGAAACCGAAATCGCTGTAATAAGCGAGACTACGGAAAACGCTGAAACGAAGGAGTTTATAAAGGTTGCGGAGAGTATCCGCGACACGCTCAAAGCCGAGCTTCTTGCAAAAACCGAAATCGGAATAGGCAAGATTGCCCCGTCCCTTAAGGATCTTGCTGTTTCGTATAAGGAGGCGCAGTCGGCAATAAACGTCGGAAAGATGTTTGACACCGATCGGGATGTTATGAGCTATGAAAACCTCGGCATCGGCAGACTTATTTATCAGCTTCCGACAACGCTTTGTCAGATGTTCCTTTCGGAGGTGTTCAAGGAAAACTCTCTTGAACAGCTTGACTCCGAAACGCTTATGACGATACAGAAATTCTTTGAAAACAACCTGAATGTGTCGGAGACGTCGCGTAATCTGTTTGTTCACAGAAATACGCTTGTCTACCGCCTTGAAAAAATCAAGAAAATAACAGGGCTTGACCTTCGCGAGTTTGACCACGCAATTATTTTCAAGGTTGCCCTTATGGTAAAGAAATACTTATCAATCCAGGGCACGGCATTTTAAAATGTTGTGCTCATACCTGCTTTTTGCGGAAAGGAATGTGTAATAATGGTTAGGCTTCTCGATGTTTGCAAGGTGTATGAAAACGGAACACCTGCGCTGTCGGGCATAAACCTGAAGATAGATGACGGCGAATTCGTATTTCTCGTCGGTTCATCTGCTTCGGGAAAATCAACTATAGTAAAGATACTTACAAGTGAAGTGAAAATGACCTCGGGAAGAGGTATTGTGAATGGATTTAACTTAAACAGAATAAAACCGTCGAAAGTGCCGGAGCTTCGACGTACGGTAGGCGTTGTATTTCAGGATTTCCGCCTTATTGACAAGAAAACGGTGTATGAAAACGTGGCATTTGCAATGCGTGCCGTCGGTGCGCCGCCGCGGATTATAAAAAGCCGCGTTCCGTATGTGCTAAAGCTTGTCGGACTTGAGCGCAAGATGAAGTCGTTTCCCAACGAGCTTTCCGGCGGTGAGCGGCAGAGGGTTGCGGTTGCTCGTGCGCTTGTCAACAACCCCAGTATGATAATTGCGGACGAGCCTACGGGGAATCTTGATCCGAAAATGTCAATTGAGATAATGAGTCTTCTTGAAAAAATCAATGAGCTTGGCACAACCGTGCTCGTTGTCACGCATGAGCGTGAACTCGTAAACGAATTTTCAAAGCGCGTTATCGCGATAGACAGCGGTCGTATCGTGAGCGACAGAACAGGCGGGTACTATCAGAATGAGACTTTATAATATTACATATTTTTTGCGTGAAGGAATATCAAGCATTTTCTCTCACCGCCTTATGAGCTTTGCGGCAATGAGCGTTATAACGGCGTGTCTTTTGCTTATGGGAAGCTTTTCCCTTGTTGCGGTGAATATCGACAAGGTGCTTGAAGACGTAGAAAACAAAAACGAAATTGTCGTATTTATTGATGAGAGCTATACCGGCGAGCAGGCGCGTGCATTGGAAAGCGAGATTGTCGCGGTGGATGAGGTTGAGTCTGCCGTCTATATGACGAAGGAAGAGGCTCTTGACAACTTCAAAAAGGATTTCGGTGATGACAGCGGTATTCTTGAGGGTCTTGAAGAGCGCAATCCCCTGCGTGACCGCTTTACCATAAAGCTTCACGATATCCACACCACAAAGCGTGCGGCAGAGGCTCTCCGTGGAATAGAGGGTGTTGCAAATGTCCGCGCACGAAGCGACATATCCGACAGGATAATTCAGGTAAGGGATGTTGTAACTGCAATTTGCGCGGTGCTCATTCTCATCCTCGCCCTTGTTTCAGTGTTTATTATATCAAACACAGTAAACCTTACGATGTTTAACAGGCGTGAGGAAATCGCCATAATGAAGATGATAGGTGCTACAAACGGTTTTGTCCGTATTCCGTTTGTGATAGAAGGACTTCTTATAGGCATTGCGGGGGCTACGCTTGCGCTGTTTCTGCAGTGGGCAGTGTATGAGTATGTCGTTGCGGCGGCGCTATCCTCGATAAGCTTTATGCCGAATGTGTCGTTCGGTGACATCATCGGATATATTCTTATGATGTTTTACGGTGTCGGCATTCTTGTCGGCGGCGTGGGAAGCGCAATCACTCTGCATAAGTTCTTAAAGGTCTAAAATCTGCCCCAAAAGGGATATAATAAAAAGGAGGGCTTTTCTGTGAGCCAAAAAGCAGTTCGCATAATATCCGCAGTGATTGCGGGCGCAATAGTTTTTTCTCTTGCATTTGCGTTTATTGCAGAGCTTGTTTCCGTAAATTCCGCAGATGCGGCAGAGAGTGTTTCAAGCCTTAACAGCAAGCTCTCAAGCCTTGAAAAACAAAAATCAAAAATCCAGAAAGAGCTAAAGGCGATAGAATCCAAAAAACAGTCTACAATGACGAAAAAAGCGGCTCTTGACCAACAGATAGATGTTACGGAAAAAGAAGTTGACACTATAAACGATTTAATTTCCGCGCTTGATACGAAGATTGCGGCAGCACAGGAAGAGCTTTCGGCGGCGCAGGCGGAGGAGCAGAAGCAGACGGATGATTTCCTCAAGCGCGTGAGAATTATGGAAGAGGAAGGCTCGGCATCCATGCTCGGTATAATTCTTGCGGCAGACAGCTTTTCAGATATGCTTACAAGAACTGAACTTATCGGAAGTGTTGTCGAGGGAGATAAAAAGCTTGTTGCAACCCTTGCGGCAACGCGCGAGGAATTAGCAAGCAAAAAGGCGGTGCTTGATTCCGCACGTGCAGAGCAGGCATCTGCAAAGAAAAATCTCGTTGCAAAACAAAACTCTCTTGAAAACCAGTATAAGGATGCAAACGCACTGCTTAAATCCCTTAATACATCGGCAGCTGAATATGAAAAGGCGTTCAATGAAGCGGAAAAAGCAATGGATGCGGCGCGCGCATCCCTGCAGAAGCTTCTTTCAAATTCAAGTTCTTCAAAGTATGTAGGCGGCGAGTTCCGCTGGCCGACGAAGGCGACAAGAATAACCTCGGCATACGGAACGCGTAAGGACCCGATAACGAGGAAAACCTCAATGCATACCGGTATTGATATCGGTTCAGGTATGGGCACAGAGATATATGCTGCAAACAGCGGTACGGTAGTTGTTGCGGGATGGTCAAGCAAAGGCTACGGAAACTATGTCGTTATTGACCACGGCGGCGGAAGGTCCACGCTTTATGCACATATGAGCAAGATAAAAACGTCAAAGGGAGCAAAGGTGACAAAAGGCAGCGTTATCGGTCTTGTCGGCTCGACCGGATATTCAACGGGACCGCACCTTCACTTTGAGATACTTATAAACGGCAAACACACAAATCCAATGAACTATTTTAACAAGGCGTAAGTTCGCAATGGGGCGATGGCAGCATCGCCCCTTCGATTTTAAAGACAACATGGGAGGTAACCTATGCGAAAAAAACAACTGATGACAACTGTTGCACTTATGCTGCTTACCGCGGCGCTGACATACTGCATAACGCTTTACGCGTCAGAGCGCGAGTATAACGCAAAGCTTGCCGGACTTTCCGAGAGGGAGGCGGAGTATGCAAAAATCGCCGAGGTGCGCGGGTATATTGACAAGTATTTCGTTGAAGGCTACGAGGATAAGAGCATCACCGACGGTGCACTCTACGGAATGGTCGCATCTCTCGGAGATCGCTGGTCATATTATCTTCCCGCCGAGCAGTTTGCCTCCGTTGTGAACTCCACGAACGGAAAAATCGTAGGCATCGGCGTCAATGCCTCGTATGACTCAGACCGCGGTGCGGTGCTTATTCTTGACGTGTACGAAGGCTCTCCGGCAGAGTATGCAAAGCTTCTGCCTTTTGACAGGATTGTCGGAGTGGATGGTATCGAGGTAGCGCAGATAGGGTATGATGCCGCTGTGAAAAAAATCCAGGGCGCTGTCGGAACGGCTGTATCGCTTACAGTAGAGCGTGAGGGTGTGGCGGAGCCAATAAATTTGAGCATAACACGGCGCGAGATCGATGTGCAGAGCGTCAAGGCGAAAATCCTTGACGGAAACATAGGCTATATAAAAATATCAAGCTTTGATGCAAATGTAGATAAAGATTTTGCAACGGCGCTTGCAAATCTTAAAAAGGCAAATGTAACGGGTATTGTGTTTGATGTGCGCAACAATCCCGGAGGACTTCTCAACGTGCTTGTAAATGCGCTTGACCCGCTTCTTCCTGAGGGAGTTATAATCCGTGAGGAAAATAAGAGCGGCAAGGCGATAACGCATTATTCCGATGCAAATGAGCTTAATCTCCCGATGGCTGTGCTTACCAATGAGTATTCAATCAGCGCAGCAGAGTTTTTTGCCGCGGCACTGCAGGAGAGCGGAAAGGCAACCGTAGTAGGCGAACCTACCACAGGAAAGGGACTTGCACAGAGTCAGATTCCGTTATCCGACGGCTCGGGGATAATTTTATCTGTCAGCAAGTATTACACCGGGCGTGGCTCAAGCCTTGAGGACACCGGCGGTATAAAGCCGGATAAACCCGTTGAGCTTACGGAAGAGGAAGAGAAAAAGTTTTATCTTCTCAGTGAAAAAGAAGACAGACAGCTTCAGGCGGCAATTGCGGCAGTTAATGAGCGCAAAAACGCACCTGCCGTGACCGATGAAGAAGAATAAAATAAAGTGAATGTTAAAAATGGATTGTAAAAAGTTTGTTGACTTTTTTACAATCCATTTTTGTACACGTTTTGAGAAAATAATAAAAAAAGATGGACAGGGCGCATTGTTTATGATAAAATAATAGCTGCCAAATAATTACACTTATAAATCAAATAGTTTATTCCTAAACTGAGTACGTATTTTTGTCTTACGGCAAAAATGCATACTCTCCGTTTCACGTACTCTTTTAGGAATATGCGAAGTGTGATTGTTTGGCGACAAATAGAGTTATGCGTTTTTCGGTGTATGGCTCTGTTTGAGTCATACACTTTTTTATTTTAAGGAGACTTAACTATGGACTGTTATAATGATTTATGTGTTTACTGGAAACAAGATACCTGTATTCTGGATAGTATATCCATCAACGAAATAGGTCTGTGCAATGAGTATATTTCTGTGGATATTCCGTCGGATAAGATGGAAAAATACAGAGAAGACCATTTGCAGAAACTGTGTGAATACGACCGGGATCTATAAATTAATCCTGGTCGGTTGCGTTTTTTCCGTACACATATATCCGAATGTGTAATTATTGCGAAGAAATCTGTTAGCAAAAAAGTGAGTTTATCTGAAAGAATAAACTCACTTTTTTAATACTTGGATTATTGTTCGCTTAGAAGTTTTTGCAATGCAGCATCACGTTTGGCACTGTATTTGTCATAGTTTTGGTTCAAATAAACAATGCGCATATCCTGCAAAGCTTTTTTTACATGTGACATTCGCTCTTCACGTTCCCAAGCATTTGTTGTTCCATCTACTTCGTATATGGTTTATTTAAGGGGTTCGCAAGAGAACCCCCTTTTTAAAATATATTTTTTTGTGTAATATATTCGGAAAAATATAATATCATATCAATAAGAAAGGCGGAACGGAGGTGTGTGTTGAAAATCGGAGTGATGTGTGCAGAGGATGAGGTGCAAAATCACGGCTTTGGAATTGCCAAAACGGCGGAATTCGGCGCGGTCGAGATATACAAGGCATCTTTTTGCAAAAACGCCGGAAAACGCCGTTTTACGCGCGAGTTGAAAAAATGCATAAAAACCTTTTCGGATATCGGAATATCGGTTTGTGCTGCGGAAGCTGATTTTGCACGTCTGCGTACCGGAGAAATGACCGTTGTCTGCAGTGGTGAGCGCGTTATAAGACAAAAGGCGGGACTTGCCGCGCAGAGCTTCGCGGAGGCAAACGGAATTTGTGCTGACATTGTGATATGCGGCGGGAGCTATTCGGAAGTGGTGGAGAGCGCAAAGCAGATACTGAGAACGCGCAGAAGCGTATATGTCCGAAGTCCCTCATTTGAGGACATAGCCGAAACGATATACCGCGATGTTGGTGTGAGTATCGGACAGTGCAGGGACGGAAATTTTCTCGAAGTGAATCTCGCGGGGGAGGGGCATTTTTTGAATTTCAGAGAAAAGTTTGCGGATTTCCGGGATATCGCGGTCACGATACCGGAAATATTCTCAGAAGGGATTCCTGCAAAAATAATTCCGCAACTTGCCCAAACGCTCGAAATATGCGGATTTTTAAGAAAAAAAGAGATAAAAGTCGAATATTTTTTGAAATAAAAATTCAAAATTTAAAATCTTTTGCTTGACATTTTGAACTTATATCACTATAATATGATACATTGCAATTACATTTTTATTTTATATAGTAGAAAAGAAAAATACAATAGGAAAATGAGGGACAGGAAATGGCTAAAACATTCAAACTTACCAAAGAGCGCCTGGAGGAACTGAAAAATGAGCTTGACTACCTGAAAAATGTGCGCGAAAAAGAGGTTGCAGACCTCATAAAGGAAGCACGTTCCTTTGGAGACCTTTCGGAAAATGCTGAGTATGACGAAGCAAAGAACGAGCAGGGAAAGCTTTTCTCACGTGAGGCGGAAATAGAAAACATCATTTTAAACGCAGAGATTATTGAGATTTCCGAAAGCACCGACGAGGTTCACACAGGCTCACACGTTAAGGTTGAGGATATCTCCGACGGTTCTGAGGAAGAGTACTGGATTGTCGGCTCGCAGGAAGCAGACCCGTACAAGGGCAGAATTTCTGACGAATCACCGTTCGGCCACGCGCTGATTGGCAGCCACGTCGGCGACATCGTAAGCGTCGAAGCACCGTGCGGGGCAATTGAATACAAAATCATGGAGATTGGAAACTGATTTTTTTTCGCCCGGGGCAGAGTGCATTTTGCACTCCGTCCCGGTGCGTTGGAATTTGGCAATAGGGCATGTAAGGGCTCTTTGCCGGGCATAAGATAAAAAATGGAGGACACTTAAAAATGGCAACGGAAGAAATCAAGGTAAACGAAGCACCGGTTGAGGATTTAAACGAAATTTTGCGCGTTCGCCGCGAAAAATTTGCAAATCTGGTAGAGGCGGGCGAAAACCCGTTTGAGATTGTTAAATACGACCAGACGCATCACTCAACAGATATTATTGAAAATTATGACGAGCTTGAGGGAAAAGAGGTTTGCGTGGCGGGGCGTCTTATGAGCCGCCGCGGAATGGGCAAGGCATCTTTCTGTGATATGCAGGACTTAAAGGGAAGAATTCAGCTTTATATCCGCATAAACGACATCGGCGAGGAGAACTTTGCAAAGTTCCGCAAATATGATATCGGCGATATTGTCGGCGCGAAAGGAACCGTATTCAAGACAAGAACAGAGGAAATTTCAGTTCATGTAACGGAGCTTACGCTTCTTTCAAAATCGCTCAAGCCGCTGCCGGAAAAATACCACGGTCTTACAAATACCGATATTCGTTACCGCCAGAGATACGTTGACCTCATTATGAATCCTGAGGTTAAGGATACATTCGTAAAGCGCTCGAAGATTATAAGCTCTATCCGCCGTTATCTTGATTCAAACGGCTTTATTGAGGTGGAAACACCGATGCTTGTTTCAAATGCCGGCGGTGCTGCGGCACGTCCGTTTGAAACCCACTTCAACGCTCTCAATGAGGACTTTAAGCTTCGCATTTCGCTTGAGCTTTACTTAAAACGCCTTATCGTCGGCGGCCTTGAGCGTGTATATGAAATCGGCCGCGTTTTCAGAAACGAAGGTCTTGACACGCGCCACAATCCTGAATTTACGCTTATGGAGCTTTATCAGGCATATACCGACTACCACGGCATGATGGATCTTACCGAGAATATGTACCGCCATGTTGCCGAGGAGGTTCTCGGAACAACGAAGATTGTTTACAACGGTGTTGAGATGGATCTTGGTAAGCCTTTTGAGAGAATAACTATGGTTGATGCGGTTAAGAAGTATTCCGGCGTTGATTTTGATGAAATCAAAACGCTTGAGGAAGCGCGCGCAATCGCAAAGGAAAAACACATCAAGGTTGAAGACAGACACAAGAAGGGCGATATTCTCAATCTCTTCTTTGAAGAGTTTGTTGAAGAGCATCTTATCCAGCCGACATTTGTTATGGACCATCCGATTGAAATTTCTCCGCTTACAAAGAAAAAGCCGGGAAATTCCGAGTATGTTGAGCGCTTTGAGTTCTTTATGAACGGCTGGGAAATGGCAAATGCTTATTCCGAGCTCAATGACCCGATTGACCAGCGTGAGCGCTTCCGCGACCAGGAGGAGCAGCTTTCTCAGGGAAATGATGAAGCTAATACAACGGATGAAGATTTCCTCAATGCACTTGAAATCGGTATGCCTCCGACAGGCGGTATCGGCTTCGGTATTGACCGCATGACGATGCTTCTGACTGACAGCGCGGCAATCCGCGACGTTCTTCTCTTCCCCACGATGAAGACCGAGAAGGAGTAATCGCATGAAAAAGAGCCGTGACTCCCGCGATGTTTTCGCGGTTTTCAAGCCGGGTAGTTTTATGGAGAATGCAAGCTTCTGGGAGAAGCTTAAGTATTGGTTTTCTAATGTTTACTGGTTCCATTTCCGAACCGCAACATTTATTGCGATTGTTGCCGTGGTTATGGGCTGTATGATTATTTCGGATATAACAAACCGTGAGTATAACGACCTTGATTATATCCTTGGCGGTGCGGTATTTGCAAATACCGAGCAGATGGGTAAGCTTTCCGAATACCTCGGCTCATTCATAGAGTTACCGGATGAAAATCCCGATGATGAAGTAGTCACGCAGGCAAAGGTGGGGCACCAGATGCTCTGCACCGAAAGCGTTATGGGTACAGGTGATCAGGCGCTTGCCATTGACGAGTACAATGCCGCAAGCATTGATAAAATCTCCGTCAGTATGGCGGATGATGAAATTCTTCTGTTCCTCTTTGACAAGCGTTATGCTGAGTGGTATGCAAAGGAAGGCGCATTTGAGTCTCTTTCAAGCTTCGGCATCGGCGGTGAGAATGAATATTTCGTCCGCGTGGACAACCTTCCGCGCATAGAAGAAATCGGTATTATTCACCGCGATGGCATTTACGCCGCAATAAAGATAAAAACTCCATCACGTGCCGAAAAAGAGAGAATAGCCCAGAAGTACGAAAAAGCGGCGGATGTTCTTTCGGGCATCCTTTCGGATAAGTAAAATACCGCGGAGAAGAAACGATGACAGAGATTATAACAAGCCGTCAGAATAAGACGGTAAAATACATCCGTGCGCTTTCGCGTGAGCGGGAGCTACGTCGAGAAAAGCGAGAGTTTGTGTGCGACGGCGAAAAGCTTCTGCGTGAGGCAATGGCTGAAAAAGCGGAGATTGCAACTGCGCTGTTTTCTGCTGAAAAGTACAGCGAAGTATCGGAAATTCCGGGTGCGGAGGTTTTGCGTGTTTCTCAGGATGTGCTTGACAGCATAACAACGCTCAAAAGCGCACAGGATGTTATATTTACCTGCCGCATGAAGGAGCGTGAAGAAAAGCCGCTTTCACGTATCATCCTGCTTGACAGGCTTCAGGATACGGGAAACCTCGGCACGATAATACGTACGGCGGACGCGCTGGGCATTGATGCAGTGTTTGAGGATGGTTGCGCGGATATATATAATCCTAAAACAGTCCGCGCGGCAATGGGCTCTCTTTTCAGAGTCCCCGTGATTTCTGCGAATTTCACAGAGCTTATCCCGAAGCTTCGTGAGAAGGGAATGAAAATATATGCCTCCGAGCTTTACGGAGAAGTAAAAAGCATATCGGATACCGACCTTTCACGTGCCGGTGTAGTTATCGGAAACGAGGGAAGCGGCGTCAGACACGAAGTTTCCTCGGTGTGCGATGCCAGCATCATAATCCCCATGCGCGGAGGAGCTGAATCGCTTAACGCTTCTGTTGCGGCGGCGATATTTATGTATAAGATGAGCGAAAACTGATAAAAATCCGACGGAAGGGCGGTGAGGCTTTTGATGAATCCGGAAAAGTGGATATGGCTGTCTCTGGCGCTTCCATTCGGGTCGCTGAAGATAAAGAGAGTTATATCACATTTCGGCTCGGCAGATGCAGTGTATGCATCGGACGGTGAGACAATCAAAGCCGCATGCCTTTCTCTTTTCTCAAAGGAAATAGAGGCACTGTCGAATAAAGACCTTACCGAGGCAAAGAAGATAGTATCACAGTGTATAAAGAAAAACATCAGGATAACAGCCTGGGGCGATGCGGAATATCCGGAAAGGCTGTGGCATACGGACAACCCGCCAGCAGTTCTTTACTTAAAGGGCGAGCCGCTTTGTGTTGATGAGAAAGCGGCTGTTGCGATTGTCGGAACACGCAGAGCATCTTCCGGCGGTGAGGCGGCATCCAGAAAGATTGCCGGAGAGATTGCCGCGTGCGGCGGTGTTGTCGTTACAGGCCTTGCAAAAGGGATAGATGCGTGTGCGGCAAGGGGCGCCTTGCGTGCCGGTGGGAAGGTTATCGGAGTGCTCGGATGCGGAGCGGATATCTGTTATCCGGGAGAAAACAAACGTCTTTTTGCAGAGGTTGAAAAGTCCGGAACAATAATTTCGGAGTATCCGCCGGGAACAGAACCTTCAAAGTATAATTTCCCGAAACGCAACAGAATAATGAGCGGTATAAGCCTTGGAACGGTGGTTGTTGAAGCACCCAAGAAGAGTGGTGCGCTGATAACCGCGTCTCTTGCGCTTGAGCAGAACCGCGATGTGTTTGCCGTGCCGGGCGGGATATTTGAAACTGCGGCAGAGGGCTCAAACGAGCTTATCCGTGCAGGTGCGATACCGGTTATGTCTGGGTATGACGTTATGGCAGAGTATGAGGGTAATTACGGTATATGTGCCGATGCGCAGACCAAGGATGAACTTGTAAAGTGCAAAAACGAGGAAAGCTTAGATATGCCGGAGAAAACCCGTGAAGCTTTTTCGTTCCCTGACGGATATCTTGATAAATTTTCAGCGGAGGAACGTGCAGTGCTTGAAGCGATAGGCGGGCAGGAGCTTCGCGCCGATGATATTTCGGAGAAAAGCGGAGTTAAGATGCAAAGGCTTTTGTCACTTATGACGCTTCTTGAGATACGGGGATTGGTAAAGCAGATTCCCGGCGGCAGATACAGAAACGTTCTGTGACGCCAGAGTAAGCTGATGGATTCGTCTTCCCTCGGCTAAAAAAGGAAAAGTTCAAACCAGGTAAGCCGCAAGGGGGAAAGCGGCAGAAAAGGAGCAAATATATGTCATATCTTGTAATAGTGGAGTCTCCCACAAAGGTTAAAACAATAGGAAAGCATCTGGGAAGCAAATATACGGTAAAAGCTTCTATGGGACATCTTCGCGACCTTCCGAAAAGTGACATCGGAATAGATATTGAGGGGGGATTTGTGCCGAAATACCTTGCTATCCGCGGAAAAAGCGCGCTTATCCGCGAGCTTCGCTCTCTTGCGGAGGAAAGCGAGGCAATATATCTCGCAACTGACCCCGACCGCGAGGGAGAGGCTATTTCATGGCATCTGAAAGAGCTTCTGGGGCTTGATGAGAAAAAGACAAAACGCGTTACATTTAATGAAATTACAAAAAAGGCAATTACTGATGGGATTAAAAACCCACGTGATATAGATGAAAATCTCGTAAATGCACAGCAAGCGCGCCGCCTTCTTGACAGAATAGTAGGATATAAGCTTTCTCCGCTTCTCTGGAAAAAGGTTCGTTACGGTCTTTCCGCAGGGCGCGTTCAGTCTGTTGCAACACGTCTTGTAATCGACCGCGAGAACGAAATACGTGAATTTGTTCCGCGTGAGTTCTGGACGATAGATGCAAACTTTTCACGTATTGCACCAAATATCGGAAGCTTCACGGCAAAATTCCACGGCACAGAGAAAAAGAAAATTGAGCCGGCATCTGCCGAGGAGACGGATAAAATAATAAGCAGCATAAAGGGTGCAGAGTTTTCAGTAAAGACGATCAAGCGCGGTCAGAAAAAGCGCTCGCCCGTGCCGCCGTTTATCACATCTACGCTCCAGCAGGAAGCTTCGCGCCGCTTCGGTATGTCGCCGAGCAGAACAATGACAATTGCTCAGCAACTTTATGAGGGTGTTGACATTGAGGGAATCGGCTCGACCGGTCTTATCACATATATGAGAACCGACTCTCTCCGCCTTGCAGATGAGGCAATTGTTGATGTGCGCAAGTATATAACGGAAGCTTATGGAGAAAACTTTCTTCCCGGTACGCGCCGCGTATTCAAAACAAAGAAGAGCGCACAGGATGCGCACGAAGCTATCCGCCCGTCGGATGTTTTCCTTACACCGGAGAAGATAAAGAAGAGCCTTACGCCGGATCAGTATAAGCTGTACCGCGTTATATGGTCGCGCTTTGTTGCATGTCAGATGGAAAGCGCGGTATATGACACTATGAGCGTGGATATCGGTGCGGGAGAATATATCTTCCGTGCAACAAGCTCGCGCGTTGCGTTCCGCGGATATACCGCAGTATATTCGGATATGGCGGCAGAGCTTGAAGAGGAAGAAGCGAATGCGCTTCCGGAGCTTTTCGAGAATGAGCAGCTTGCCTTTGAAGGGGAGAAGAGCGAACAGCACTTCACATCTCCGCCGGCAAGATATACGGACGGAAGTCTTATCAAGGCGATGGAGGAAAAGGGAGTGGGACGTCCGAGTACGTATGCGCCGACCATTTCCACAATCCTTAATCGTGAATATGTCATAAAAGAGGGCAAAAGCTTAAAGCCGACACCACTTGGTGAGGTCGTGAACGGTCTTATGACAGAGCAGTTTGCCGATATAGTTGACGTTGAGTTTACCGCGCATATGGAAGAGCAGCTTGATGACGTCGAAGCAGGTAACAAGGATTGGAAGAAAACGCTTTCAGACTTTTATGGACCGTTTGCCGAGGAGCTTGAAGCTGCCGAAGTTGCACTTGAGGGCAAGAAGCTTAAAGTTCCGGACGAAGAAACCGATGAAATCTGCGAGGTTTGCGGAAGAAAAATGGTTATAAAATCCGGACGTTTCGGGAAGTTCCTTGCATGTCCGGGATTCCCTGAGTGCAAGAACACTCGTGCCATTGTTGAAAAAACGCCGGGAGAATGCCCTGTTTGCGGCGGGCAGATCCTAAAGAAGAAGTCAAAGAATGGCTACTGGTATTACGGCTGTGAAAAGTTCCCTGAATGTACGTTTATGACATGGGATGTGCCGCAGGAAGCAAAATGCGAGGTTTGCGGAAAGACGATGTACAAGAGATCTGGGCGCGGCTCAAAGAAGATGTTCTGCGCAAATCCGGACTGTGAGAGATACGAGCCGCAGGAGAATAAGAAAAAAGAGGATTCTTCAAAGAAATCTGCAAAGAAGACAACTAAGAAGAGTACCGCAAAAAAGACAGCGAAAGCAACTTCTAAAAAAACAACAACAAAGAAGACAGCGGGGAAGAAGAGTGAATAAAGCATATGTCGCAGGTGCGGGACTTGCCGGATGCGAGGCGGCGTGGCAGCTTGCCGAGCGCGGTGTTTCCGTAACGCTGTATGAAATGAAACCGGAAAAATACACGCCCGCACATAGGTCGCCGGATTTTGCCGAGCTTGTATGCTCAAATTCGCTTCGTGCCGCAGGTGTGGAGAATGCCGTAGGTCTCCTTAAAGAGGAAATGAGAAGGCTTTCTTCTCTTGTTATGGAGGCGGCAGATAACACGCGCGTCGAGGCGGGCGGAGCGCTTGCCGTTGACAGACAACGCTTTTCGGCGTATGTAACGGAAAAAATACGTTCACATAAGAACATAACTGTTGTTGAGAAAGAAATAAAGAGTCTTCCCGACGAGCGACCGCTTATCGTTGCTACGGGACCGCTCACGTCACCTGAGCTTGGCGATTCAATACGCGAGCATCTTGGCGGCGGTGAATTTCTCGGCTTCTTTGATGCCGCAGCGCCCATCGTGACGTATGAGAGCATTGATATGAACAGTGCATATTTCAAATCTCGCTACGACAAGGGAACGGCGGATTACATCAACTGTCCGATGACGGAAGAGGAATATCGCACTTTCCTTGAAGCGCTTGTCTCTGCCGAAAGTGCAGAGGTTCACGGCTTTGAGGATGATAAGGTGTTTGAAGGATGTATGCCTGTTGAGGTTATGGGAAGGCGCGGCTATGATACGCTCCGATACGGACCGCTCAAGCCTGTGGGGCTCCGCGATCCGAAGACGGGACAGACGCCGTATGCCGTTGTTCAGCTTCGGCGCGATAACCGTGAGGGAACGCTGTATAATCTTGTAGGCTTCCAGACGCATCTGAAATTCGGAGAGCAGAAGAGAGTTTTCTCGCTCATTCCGGGACTCCAGAATGCGGAGTTTGTGAGATACGGCGTAATGCACAGGAACACGTATATAAAATCTCCGGGAATTCTTAATTCCGATTATTCGGTGAAAAACGATGCAAACCTTTACTTTGCAGGTCAGATGACCGGTGTTGAGGGATATATTGAATCTGCATCCTCCGGCCTTATGGCGGGGCTTTCTCTTGCAATGAAGCTATGCGGAAAAGAATGCCC
>JAZSOS010000007.1:0-6859 GCA_045537045.1 Eubacteriales bacterium | reverse complement strand
TTGGCCTCCGACTTTCGGCGGTTTTGCCGTAAAGATCAACGGCAAGCAGGTCGGTCCCGGATGGGCGTATATGAATCCGTTCTTTCCCCTCTCCTTCCCACAAAAAGCGCCTAATCACAGAAAGACGCTGACCGCGCTTGCGCAAGTCTGCGGCGACAGAACTCAAGTGGTCAAAGAATCGGTTGAAACTTTGAAAGAGATGCTTTCCGAGGACGGTGTTCTTCGCACAACATTCGCTTCGTCTTATGAAAAAAGTCGCTTCAAGGACAATTTCCGCAGTGGACACCCTTATGCCGAGATAGGACTTGAACCCGATCACAAAAAGGACACGGCGATCTGGTGCGAGCTCACATTTTGGGCGGTTGAGTTTTTGCACATCATTGAAAACATGAAGTAATAAAGGCGGTAATAAAGATGGCAGAAATCATTAAAACATTCAAAGAAGAAATCCCCGCGATGCGTTTCATCGGCAAAAAGTATCCGAATTTCGGTCCGATGTGGGGCGAGTGGTTTGCGAACGGTTGGTTCGATAAGCTCGAGGAAGCGATGGGCGGTGTCGATAAAATAACCGCGATCTGGGAGAACGGCGGAGGATACGTCGGACTTGAACGCCGCGCGGACGGACAGCCCTTCGAATATTGGATCGGTATGTTCACGCCCGCGAACACTCCCGTTCCCGAAGGCTTCGCCTATATCGATTTCCCTGCAATCGGGCTCGGTACGTGTTGGCTCTACGGAACCGAAAAGGAAGTCCATAAAACCAAGGCTTGTAAAGGCGCGGTTCTTGACGCTGGACTTGAACTGTGGGCGGACGAGAACGGCGGTGTATGGTCATTTGAAAACTGCACCTGCCCGAGATATACCACTCCTGATGATAAGGGAAATGTCATACTGGATTATTGTTATTTTGTAAAATGAAAAAATATCAAAAATCAATAGATTTCCTCCTCGAAAACGGCAATCCGTCGATAAAGCTTCGCGTGAAAAAAGAAATCCTCGGCAGTATTACCGCAGAGGAAGAAGCCGAACTGATAGCTCAGATCAAAGAAGAACCGATATACAAACTCATTGCGAACTGTCAAAAAGAAAACGGCTGGCTCGGAAATGGTTTTCACGGTCCGAACAAGAATGCCGGTCCTTATGAAAATCAAGAGGTCGGCACGAAATGGCTTGCAGAAAAGGCAGTTGGTAAGAACGATCCCGTTTTGAAGCGGGCTATGGATGCTTTTGTTACTACCGAACTAACCGATTTATGCTATCGCACCAAGGGGAAACACTTTGACGAGTTCCGATATGCTGCCAACGGTCAGAACCTTATCCGTTGCGCGTGTATCGCACGTGCGGGTTATGATGACATCATTGACATAAAACCGCAGATACAGCTGGCGCTTGACTCATTCAAGCGTGTTCTTGACGTTGATTCGATTTTGGATATTACGCGCATAAAGAAAGTCAGCGGCAAAGAGAAGCGCGTTTTCAACGACTATGAGAAATGGCCTTGTTACTATAATCTTGATATCCTTGCGCACACGACGTCTTGGAAATCCGAGGACAATACCAAAATGCTTGCGGAAGCTGTCAAAAAGCTGATGCGAACCGACCGTCCCGAGTGTCAGATCGGCGGCGACAGTTGGGTCGGATACGTGCTTGGCACGGTTGGATGCTTGAAAGAGGGATACACTCTCGGCTATGATAAAGACGGAATCCACCATACATATCTCGACCGTGTTGAATGGCTCTGCCGTTGCGGTCTTGCACCGTATATTCGCGAGCTTCAAGCAGAAGTAGAGCTTCTCGCAAAATCCATCGACGAAACCGGCATCTGCCGAGCTTCGATTGACGAAAATCAACTCAAAGGAATCAGCACTTACGGTGGACAACAGCTTGAAGTCGATTGGAAAACCGAAACGAGAAAACTTTGCGATATTACTTTCAGAGCGTTGCTGATCATGCACTATGCCGGAGTAAGAATTTGATACGCAAAACAAAGAAGAGCCCACGCCAAAGGACTGTTTATTATAGTACAATAAATACATCTAGTAGTGGGTATGAAACCGATAAATCGAATACCCCGATAATGTAATGCAAAGGAGCGCGAGATAATGCCTGATAGAAATCATGAGATTATGAGCGGCGATACTCTCGTTGCGCTGTGGAAAGAAAACAAACTAACTGTTTTGAACGAAAGTCTGTTGCCGTTATATCTCTACAGAAATCAAAATGCTGATCAGTGGCTTGCCGCACGTGCCATTGACAGCCGACGCCCTAACTCCCGCCTTTTGAAGAAAGCCCTGCGGCTTGCGGAAAAAGACGATGTATCAACGGTTATCCATGTAAACGGTTCCACAATAACCGATAATTATTGGATTCGTCCCATCGGCTCGGATCTTACCTACGATGATGTAAAATTCTCCGATGACTATTTTTCCAACCTCGCATTAAAGGAAAACTACAATAGCTTTAACCGCGCGGCAAACAGCAAGCGCTCCAAGACTCCCGAACTGACCAACGTAGGAAGCTTTGAAAAGTGTTGGAAGCTTCGAAAAGGAAAGTGGTGGATGTACAAAAAAGCCACACACAACGAGATGTTCTCCGAGTTATTCATCTATGAGCTCGGAGTAGCTCTTGGCATGAACATGGCAATTTACGAGCGCGGTGAGGGATGCATTAAATCGCTTGACTTTACCGATGCCGCGACCGTAAACTTTGAACCCGCATCGACGTTTATGGGTGATAATGAGGATTATTCCGACGTGGTCAAGGCGCTTGAAAAACTCTGTCCCGATGCAATTCCCGATTATATCAGAATGATTTTTATGGATACCATCTGCGCGAATCCTGACAGACAGACATACAAACAATTTCGGACTCTTGCGCAACACCCGAACCGGGAAACTGCTCGGATTTGCCCCGAACTACGACAACAATATGGCTTTGATCTCGCGCGGATACCCGTCCAAACCGGGGTCAAAAGATATGCTGATTTCACTGTTTAACGATCTTATGGACGAGTATCCGAGCTATCGCAAATACATCCCGGAAGTTACCGAAGAAACGGTTCGCAAGGTGCTTGATAAGCTTAATATGAAGGTGAAATCTCAGGTCATTGCTGATTTGGTTGTGGGAAGGTATGAGTTAATCACAAACGATTTCAATAATTCGAAATCATCATAAGGTTCGGAAAAAAACTTCATCTGCCATGGAACACAGATACTTCAGCTCACACCAAAGATTTCTAAAATTCTGAGTGCTTATAAATGCTTTCTGACTTGCCCAACAGTGTACCAGTATCCCATAAAACGATTTCATTTTGTAATTATCGAGCCTATATAGGATTTCCTTGAGCAAGGCTCTGTCGTTTTTATCTTTCTTGGTCATCATCTTATCCTTTCAAATCGGGCAGATCCCAACTATACCTAAATGTCGGTATACGATGATAAGGTTATCAATCCTCTCGTAACAGGAGAGACCGGAATTTTTGCGTTGATACAGAATGTCGTTAGCAAATTCCCGAATGAATCGCCTGTTCATAAGGACTGGGTTATCAGCCCCTATGCTCCAACACCGACCATTGTTGAGGCTGCCAAAACACTTTACGAAAGTCATTCGGTAGAGGATATCACTCGTCACGAAGCAGACAAGGTATCTACCGATGCAACAATTAAATATATCCTTGATGTGATACAGACGAGTAAAGCAAACGGTGAGAAAAGTATCTGCTTTGTAACAGGTGTGCCCGGTGCAGGCAAAACGCTCGTCGGACTCGATGTAGCTGTTAAGCAAACCTATCAGGGAAGTGATAAGCCCGTTGAAGATGAGGGTGCAGTATATCTTTCCGGAAACGGCCCGTTGGTCGCTGTATTGACAGAAGCTCTTGCAAAAGATAATTATCAGAAATGTCGTGATAGAAACGAAAAGAAAAATCTGACAGATTCTCGACGCGAGGTCGGAAAGTTTATTCAGATTATCCATCGTTACCGCGATAATATGTTAGCAAAAATAAAGAATCCCGTTGAAAACGGAGTGCTGGAAATTGATCCTGAAAAGGCTGTAAAATTGGCGGAATCGGGTTATGGCGAAGTTGAACATGTTGCGATTTTTGACGAGGCACAGCGCTCATGGACACATAAAAGAATTGCCGACTACTTAAAGAGAGGCGGAACATACGGAAACAAACTGAAGGTTCCGAATTTCCCAATGTCGGAGGCTGCATTCTTGATTTGGTCACTTGATCAACGAGAAGATTGGGCTACCATTGTTTGTCTTGTCGGTGGTGGGCAGGAAATTAACACCGGAGAAGCAGGCATATCTGAATGGATTAACGCTTTGAACGATAAGTTTCCTCATTGGAAGGTATATATTTCTCCTAAGCTCACAGAGCCGGAGTACGCAGAAGGGAAAGTCAACGAATTGCTTGCTAAAAATAACAACGTAGAATATTCTGAAAGCCTCCACTTGGGCGTTTCTCTGCGTTCTTATAGAGCTGAAAAACTGTCTGCATTTGTTCATTCGTTGCTTACTTTTAATCCGAATGCTGGTGATTTGTACAGAGAGATAAAGGATAGGTATCCTATCGTATTGACCAGGGATATGGAAAAGGCAAAAAGATGGCTTCACAGCAAGGTTAGAGGAACAGAGCGCACAGGAGTGCTTGTAACAAAAGAAGCCGCACGTTTCAAACCGCTTGGCATTCATATTTTGCCTTCAGGAGATGAAAACGCAGTTCACTGGTTCCTTGAAGATAAAATTGATACAAGAGCATCCAACTATCTTGAAGATGCGGCTACCGAAATTCAAGTGCAGGGCTTGGAGCTTGATTATACCTGCGTGCTGTGGGATGCTGATATGAGATGCGACAACGGCAAATGGCGTTATTACACGTTTAATGGCAAAACGGCGTGGAACGAAAAAACACCTGATACCGAGAATAAGCAAGAGCAGATCAAATACATGCTCAATGCTTATCGAGTTCTTCTCACAAGAGCAAGGGCTGGCATGGTGATTTGCGTTCCAACTGGTAATCCCAATAAAAATCCAAGTGGATTTTGGGAGGATAGCACTCGTTTGCCTAAGTTCTACGATGGAACTTATCAATACTTAAAGAGTTTAGGAATTGAAGAAATATAATTGCAAAAGGAGCCATGAATGAACATTTTTGATGTTGTAGGCGAGAATTTTTTCAAGCCTTTAACAAGTCAATTTAAAATTTTATATCTTAATTGTCTCACAATCATTTATGACTCCTACCGTTCGGAGTTGTCATATGGTATAGATCGAGAGATACTCGTATCAAAGCTTTCGGACTATTTTGAGCGTTCCAATATATCTGATATTGAATTTGAAGATGAAGTGGAAATATTGAAAGATTCGCGTATGAAGGCGACAACATTCTTGCGAAAGCTTAAGGATTTTGGTTGGATTGAATATGAGATCTCAAACAATCAGACGGCAAGGGTCATTATGCCAGATCATGCGGTTACAATCGTAAAAACTTTATTGGATATTTCTAATCCTAAAGAAATGGAATATCAAAGTGAGATTGCAGTAATATATTCTACGCTTACTAATGAAGAGTTATTGGAGCGTCCGTATCCTCAAGTTTTACGACCTGTCTTTGAAAGAACCCGTGCTTTGTTTGATGGTCTTAAAAAGCTTAATACAAGCATTAAAAAGTATATCGAGGATATCACTGCGGACAAGACATCCGAAGAAATTATCCATGATTTCTTTAACTATCATGACGAGATTGGTTCAAAAGCATATCACAGAATCAAGACAGAGGAAAATATCTCTCGCTTTCGCAACACAATAATCGGCCGTTTAAGAGATATTTTGAATGATCCGGATACCTTTGAAAAGACTGTAAAGGGTTATCAAAATATCGAAAATGAAAATGATTATTATACAGCAGAGGAAGAAGTAAAAGCTCAAATAACCGCTATTATTGATAGCTTTAGATCCTATGACGATATTGTTTCTGAGATTGACAAGAAGCACTCTAAATATCTCAAAAATGCTGTTGAGAGAGCAAAATTCTTGTTGCTCAATACGAACAATATCGAAGGAAAAATATCCACAATTCTTCAGTATATGGCAGAATGTTATAACCAGGAAGAGCAAAACAATTTGTTAGAAGACGCATCTGATGATATTTGTTCGCTGTTCAATATATTCCCGCAGGGATTTCTTAGTGGTGAATCGCTTAAAGCAGTCGCCATATCTCGAAAGATTACCGAAGTTGAGGATGTTTTTGAACCACTTGGTATGACAGATGAAGAACGAGAATTGCGTAAGATGGCGATTTCCGAAAAGAACAAAAATAGATTCTCTAAAAAGAACGTTGAAGAATTTGTGTCGGGATTGCTTTCGGAGAAGGAATACCTGTCTGCATCGGATATCCCGATTGAAACTAAGCGAGACTTGATTCGTATCATTTTTATCAGCCTATATGGACATTCTGCGAAGTCTGATTATATTGTGAAAACCAAAGAAGAAATTATATCGTCTCAGGGATTTAGATTCCGAGATTTTGAAATTAAAAGGAGGTCAAAATAATGGAAATTGCAAATGTATTTGAGCATGTTTCAAAAGAGAAATTCAGAAGTGCAGCCAATAAGTTGCTCGGTGAATGCTTCCTTTTGAAAAACCATAAGGATACTGCCTCCGGCTACAATTATATCTTGAATAACAAAGATGCCTTTATAGAGTATTTTGAGGTTCTCGGATACGAGGTAATCATAGATGAGCAAAACGGCGTTACAGGTCTTAACAATCCCGCAGGAACCGGAAGAATTCATCTCAAGAAAATCGAGAGTGTTTTGCTTTTGATCATTCGACTTTTATACATCGAAAAAAGGAA
>JAZSOS010000045.1:0-15449 GCA_045537045.1 Eubacteriales bacterium | reverse complement strand
GCCTCTCGCTCTCCGTGATACATATGAAATCCGTAAGGTCAACGGTCCCGAGCCGAAGATCATGATGGCAGGTGGCGTACGCAACTGGCGTGACGCTTGCGAGATGTTCATGGCCGGTGCTGACCTTGTCGGTATCTGCTCTGAGACACTTATCTCCGGTTACAACTTCATCGGTGATGTTATCGATGGCGTTCGTGACTTTATGGATAGCCACGGCTACAGCAACACACGCGAAATGCGCGACCTCATTCTCCCGCACGTTCGCACAGCTGCTGACGTTACACTTTACAAGGGCTATTCACACATCAAGGGAACTCTTGCTGCTCCCTGTAAGTCTGCTTGCCCGGCAAACGTTCCGGCTCAGGCTTATGTAAATATGATTGCAAATAAAGATTACAAGCGTGCATACGAGCTCATCGTCGGGGCTGCTCCGCTTATGGGAATCTGCGGCGTTGTATGTAGCCATCCGTGTGAGCTTTCATGTACTCGCGGCATCACAGGCCGTGCAATCCAGATCCGTGACCTTAAGAGATTTACTCTTGAGCAGGCAAAGAAGAACGGCTGGAAGCCTGACCTCGTTAAGGCAAAGGCAAACGGCAAGAAGATTGCTGTTATCGGTTCCGGCCCGGCAGGTATCTCTGCTGCATTCTACCTTGCAAAAGCAGGTTACGGTGTAACAGTATTCGAAAAAGAAAAGTATCTTGGCGGTATGCTCCGCTTTGCTATTCCGAACTTCCGTCTTGACAAGAGCCTCATCGATGATGAGATCGCAGTTCTCAAGGAGCTCGGCGTAGAGTTCAAGACAGGCGTTATGTACGGTAAGGACATCACAGCTGAGAGCCTCAAGGCAGATGGCTTTGCATCCGTATTTATGGGTGTTGGTGCTCAGGCAGGACGTCTTCCGGGCGTACCGGGTGAGGATGCAAAGGGCGTATTCAACGCTGTTGACTTCCTTAAGGATGTATATGATGGCAAGAAGATTGCTATCGGTGATGATGTAGTTATCCTCGGTGGCGGATTTACTGCTGTTGACGCTGCTCGTACAGCTCGCCGTCTTGGCGCAAAGAACGTTTACATCGCTTACCGTCGTACACGCGACGAGATGCCGGCAACTGCAGAAGAAATTGCAGAGGCAGAGGCAGAGGGCGTAAAGATTATGTACCTTGTTGCTCCGACAGAGATCGTCGCAAAGAACGGCAAGGTTTCCGCTATCAAGATGACAACTCAGGTTCTCGGTGATTCCGATGCAAGCGGCAGACGTCGTCCTGAAGCTGTTTGCGGTGCTGAGTTCACACTCAAGTGTGACACTGTTGTTGCTGCTATCGGTCAGATTCCGTGCACTTGCGCAACAGAAGGCCTCAAGACAACAAGAAGTGGCATGCTCAAAGTTGACGAGTGCAACTCCGTTGACGGATTCATCTATGCAGGTGGTGACGCTGTTGAGGTTCGCAACATCATCTCTGCTGTTGCTGACGGCCGCCGTGCAGCTTACTGCATCGACTTTGACCTCTCCGGTGGTAACCCGACAATCGAGGTTGTTAACATTGCAGATACGGTTGACCCGTACGCAGTTCTCCGTCGTAACCCGTACTTCACAGATAACGCTGCTGTTGACCTCGATACAAAGGCAGGCGCAGAGCGCGTGAAGAACTTTGATACATTCCGCCGCGTAATGACAGAGGATGAAGCTGTTAAGGAAGCTTCCCGTTGCTTAAAGTGCGGATGCGGTGAAGGTTGCCAGCTCTGTAAGACAATATGCACAGACTTCGCTGTTGACGTTGTCGCTGATGACACAATGCAGATCAACAAGGATAAGTGCGTTGCTTGCGGAATGTGCTACAACCGTTGCCCGAACGGCAATATCGAGATGATTGACCTCGGTATCAAGGCATAATTTAAGATTTGAATAACCTTTCGCGTGCGCACCTTATAAAAGGGCGCACGCGATGTGGTATATAATTGAGGTAATAGATTATGAAACTTTACATAAACGGCGAATTTCACGCGATGGATAAGTCGCTGCGCGTTTTCTCCGCTCTCCTTGAGGACGGCGGAAAAATTGCCGATGTGGGAGAGAGCGAAGCTTTAATGAAAAAATATCCGGATGCAGAGGTAGTTGATCTCGGCGGAAAGTGCGTTATTCCGGGAATTATTGACTCTCATACACACGTTTTTGCATCGGCATTCAGCGAAAAAACACGTGAGCTTTTCATACCGAAAAGCGTTGAGGAGCTTCTTGAAAATCTCCGCGGGAGAGTGAAGGATTTAAAGCCCGGCGAATGGGTAGTATATAAAAATACATATCCACTTCGTCTTTCGGAACTTCGTTATCCCACAAAGGAAGAACTTGACGAGGCCGCCCCCGATAACCCCGTATCTGTTGACGGCTACTATTCAACACAGCTCAATTCCGCAGCGATAAACGCCATTGACCTTAGCTTGCTTCCCGCGAGCGCATCAATTGAGTATGCGGAAGACGGTAGCATGACCGGGCTTTTCAAGTGTGCAAACCCGTATATTACAAGCTTTGTCAATTTCGGGAACGGTTCGGAAAAGGAAGCGGTAAAAAAACTCATGCGGGAATACAACAAATGCGGAATAACCACAGGCGTTGAGGCAATGAGCACAGTTTCAAACATCAATCTTTTAAAAGAAATATATGAGGAAGGGGAGCAGACGATCAGAGTCCGCTATACTATGCTGGCTATTGAGAATATCGTCAAAGATGCCGTTAATACAGATACGGGAAACCGCGATTTTTCGCGCGTCTGTTTTGCGAAAAACCTTCTTGACGGTGGCTTCCTTACAGGCACTGCATATATGGAATATCCGTATAAAAATGAAAGTCTTAAAAATATTTTTGGAATAGACACGCACGGCGAAGATGAATTCGGCATTGTACAGTGCGATACGGATGCACTGTGCACGAACATCCGAATGGCAAGGAAATACGGGCTGCAGTATGGCGCACACTGCGTGGGAAGCGGAGCATCAAAGAAGCTTCTCCAAGCGTATAAAATTGTAAATGAAGAAAGTTCGGTAAAAGGGGAGCGCCATGCGCTTATCCATGCTGATTTTATGGATGAAAAATCTATTGCGGATGCAAATGAAATGGGGGTTTCGGTCCTTTTCCAGCCGGCTTGGCATTATATGGATGCCCCTGCGCTTGATTTGGTACTCGACGAGCGTGATAGCTGCAGATTTATGAAATACAGCACTATCCTTAAGGCTGACCTTGCCGCGGCGGGAAGCGACCATATGGTAAAGCACGACCCGAACGAATCCGTAAACCCATATAACCCGTTTACCGGTATGTACAATATGTCTACCTGCCGTGCACGCGACGGCAAGGCATATGGTGCAGAGTCTGCGGTAGACAGAAACAGCGCACTTGTTGCATACACCCGCGATGCGGCGCGCGTCTGCTTTGACGAAGATAAGCTCGGCACGCTTGAAGTGGGAAAGTTTGCAGACTTTGCAGTGCTTGATAATAACTACTTTACCTGCCCTGAAGAAGAAATCCCCGCCATCCGCGCGGAAATGACCGTAGTAAACGGCAAACGCGTACTGTAAGATAGTTAAATAAGCGCAGAAACAGGGCTCGAAAGAGCCCTGTTTCTCAGGTTGTCAAAGAACAAAAAAGACCCTTTAACAGGGTCTTTTGGTATTAATACACTATTCGTCTTTTTTATCTTCGCGGAATTTGTATTCCGGCATTGTTGAAGCAAGCTTCAGGGATAGTGGATTGATAGTTCTTTCGCTTTCGCGGTTGGGTTCGTATTCATATTGAGGCTTATCTTCAATAATACGTAGTAACGCTTTCTGATAAGAGGGTTTTTTTTGGCGATACAGAGCGATAAGTGTTTTTTCATCCTCAGAAAGAGTCTTAATTTCAACAGGCTTAATGGCTTTAATCGGGGGTGCAGGCTGTTTGAACTGCGCATAGGGATCGAGTCCCCAACCGACAAGCTGCGTCGGGGTAATGCCGAAAATGTCGGAAAGAGCCTGTATTTTGTCCAAAGGTATGTTGCGGATTATGCCCTTTTCATATTTATAAATGTTTTGTGCAGAGGTCTTGATTTTGGTTGCAAGCTCTTCCTGGGTTAAACCCGCCGCTTCTCTGTAGCGCTTTATTCTTTCGCCTGTTGTTTCCATTATATCACCCACTTTTACATAATACATTGTAACATAGTTTCTGATGATTTGCAAGAAAAATGATAAACTTTGCTGTAATAACTTGAAAGGATGGGTAAAATGTGTTATGATATAGTTGACATAAAAAAACAACGCAAGGATGTGTCAGCTGGATGAGTGTCGCAAAAGTTAAAAGAGCAATCTCGGAAAAGGGATTGTGCTTTGAAGAAATGGCTTGTGAGCTGGGTTTGTCTGTGAAAACGTTAGATAAAAAGCTTAAAGAAAATACAATAGGGATAGTTGAGGCGGAGTATATAGCAGAAAAACTTGGCATTGAGAACCCCGCTGAGCTTTTTTTTGACTGATTACTAACTTTAAAAGTTGCGAGAGGGTAGAAGTGATGGTAAAGTATAAAGTTATAAAAGAACGGTTGATAAACGAAGACGGCAGGAAATATACTGCATACGGAATAAAGGCAGTTGAAAACGGACGTGAGACTGCGCGGGTATCAGATATCGGATGTACATATATCCCTGTGCGGAAGCTTTGTATGCAGTGCAACAGGTTAAAACTAAGTCCGGTTCACTTGCGTGATGTTGCAGAAGATTTTGCGGTAAAAGCATAATTAAGCATAATGTCGATATATACGGGGAGAGCGGGACTGCAGAAATGAGAAAGCTGTCTCGCTTATTTTTATATGAAATTATATATCTTTTGTGCCAAAACTATTGACGAACAAGGAAAAATTTATTAAAATATATATATAAAAATAAAGGTGGTAAGAAAAATGTATGATGTAGCATGTGTGGGAATCCTTGTTGCGGATGCAATATGCAAGGAAGTCAACAACCTTCCCGAAAAGGGCAAGCTCGCCCTTATAGACAGCGTTAAGCTTTATAACGGTGGCTGTGCAATGAGCGCAGCAATAAATATGTCTGTTCTCGGCTCTAAAACGGCTATGGTAGGGAAAATAGGAAATGACGGGTTTGGTGCATACTTAAAATCTGTTCTTGTAGAAAAGGGAGTCAACATTGACGGCCTTGTTGTAGAGGATGGCGGAGATACTTCTGCGTCAGTTGTTGTCGTTGATTCAAGTGGTGAGCGCTCATTCCTTCACTGCAAAGGAGCGAATGACACTTTCTGCTACGATGATGTAAACTTTGATGTTATCGAAAATTCGCGCATTGTCTTTGTTGCTGGCTCAATGCTTATGAGTACATTTGACGGTGAGGACTGCGCCCGCATGCTGAAGCGTGCAAAGGAAATGGGCAAAATTACCGCACTTGATACTGCATGGGATGACAGCGGCCGATGGATGAACGTTCTTAAGCCCGCACTCCAGTATGTTGACTATTTTATCCCCAGCATTGAAGAGGCTATTGAGCTTGCCGGCGGTGAAACAGACCACGACAAAATTGCTGACTTCTTCTTTGATTGCGGGGTAAAACACGTCGCAATCAAGGTGGGTAAAAAGGGATGCTACTGCAGAGAGAGCAGGGATTCTGCGGGTGTTTATATCGCTCCGTTTATCCGCGAAAATCCCGTTGATACGACGGGTGCCGGAGATTCGTGGTGCTCGGGATTCCTTCACGGTATTGCTATGGGCAAGACGATGGAAGAATCCTGCCTTATCGGAAATGCCGTCGGAGCACACATCATTATGGCTGTCGGCGCAACCACAGGCATTGTGCCTTATGCGGAAATTGAGAAATTCATAGAAGAAAACAGGAAGTAAACAAAAAATGGTGATGAAGGTTGAAAAAAACCACAAGACGGCTAACTTAAAGCTTGTAAAGCAGTCGAACCAGACTCTTGTTTTTAACTTGATAAATGAGAATCAGCCCGTATCGCGAGCCTCAATAGCTCACGCTACGGGCTTGAGTCCGACTACCGTTTCTTCGCTTGTGGATGAGCTTATCCTTGAGAATATGGTTGAAGAAACGGGAGTGGGGAAGCTTTCCGGAAGTGGGAGAAAGCCCATTCTGCTCGCAGTAAAGCGCGACGGAGGGTGCGTTGTCGCAGTTGAGATACGCGACGGCGGGTTTAACTTAGAAATATTCAACCTTGAGGGTGCAAGCGTTCTGTATTGCAGCAGGGAGATAGCAGATTACGGTGATATAGGAAATATTATCGCCGATGAGGTTTCGAAAAAGTGCCGTGAGTTCGGTCGTCTTCTGGGAATCTGCGTGGGTGTTCCCGGTGTTATTGATAAAAAGACAAAGCGCGTTTTGTCAACGCTTATTCCCATTACCCGCGACAATGATTTTTTCAACGTTATCTGTGCACGTTTCCCTGATATAAAAGTAAAGCTTGGTAACGAATCATCATTTTGTGCGTATATTGAAAAAACACAGAAAAAAGAAATACACAGCCTTGTATATATCGACATAAATATCGGTATCGGTGCAGGTATAATACTTGACGACAGAATTTTTACCGGTGCATTTGGAAACGCCGGTGAGTTCGGGCATGTTTCTGTCGATATCAACGGAGAAAAGTGTAAATGTGGAAACTGCGGATGCCTTGAAGGGCTTGCAAATGTTCCTGCAATATGCAAGGCGGCGGGGGTGGAAAAGCTCTCGGAAATTGATACGACGGATGAAAAAAGCATTGCAAAACTTCGCGGCGTATGCAGATACATTGCGTCCGGAATAAATAACATAATAAATATGATAAACCCCGAAGCGGTTGTCATTGGCGGAGAAATTTCCTGTCTAGGCGAGCTGTTTCTGAAAGAGATAAAAAAGGAACTTGCGCCGATAATGTTTGCGGTGGATATGGAGCGTTTTTCGCTTGAGTTTTCCTCGGTTGACGGAAATCCGGTAACGCGTGGAGCCGGAAGATATCTGCTTGATCGCATATTTGAAGACGGAGATTTTATTATAGGATAACAGGTGATGAAGTTGTCGATATTCGACCTTTTTAAAAAGATAGAAAGCGAAAGAAAACAACCGCTCGGAAAACCGGAATGGATTATTGCCGGTCTCGGCAATCCGGGCAAGGAATACGATATGTCGCGCCACAATACGGGTTTTATGGCACTTGATACAATAGCGGGCATAAATAAAACGGATGTGCGCGAGCTTAAATTCAAAGCGCTCTGCGGAAAGGGCGAAATCGCAGGACAAAGCGTTCTTCTGCTGAAACCTCAGACATTTATGAATCTTTCAGGCGATGCGATTGTCGCGGCGGCAGCGTTTTATAAGATACCGATGGAAAGGGTTATCGTGATATATGACGATATATCTCTTCCTGTCGGAAAAATCCGCGTCCGCGCAAAAGGGAGCGCCGGTGGGCATAACGGAATTAAAAACATTATTGAGCGCAGCGGTACGGATGTGTTCCCGCGTATAAAAATCGGCGTGGGCGCACCGAAGGGAGAGGGTGAGCTTGTCGGCTGGGTTCTCGGCTCGTTCTCAAAAGAGGAACAGAACGTTCTTGCTGATGCGATAGACCGCGCGTGCAAGGCGGCGGAAGAAATAATGACCGGTGGGTGTGCCGCTGCCGCCGGAAAGTACAATTAAGGCAGGTTCGTTTTTATGCTTGCTTTGACCGAATGCTTAAAACATAATAAAGATTTTTCTGCTCTTTTGCAGAAGCTTGAAGCCGGAGAATGCCCGATTGCAATCTCCGGCTTATCTGCCGTACACAAAGCGCACATAATCTCAGCCGTGCGCATGATAACGAAAAAGCCTGTTGTGTGCATATACGCCGACGAGCTTGACGCGCGTCGCGCCGCGCGCGACATATCCGTTATGTGTGGCGAAGAGGCGCGTATTCTGCCGGCGCTTGAGAGGTCGTTCCACGATGTGGATTCCGCGTCTCACGAGTTTGAGCATGAGAGGATAGCTGCGCTTAAAGCGCTGGCAGACGGAACGTCGGGGATAACGCTTGCACCTGTGTTTTCACTTCTTCAGAGGACAGCACCGCCGGCTGAGGTTGCCGGTAAAAGTATTACGGTAAAGCTTGGTGAAGAGTATTCGCAGGATGAGCTTATAAAGAAGCTTTTATCTTACGGATACACAAGAACGGATATAGTGGAAAGTGAAGGGCAGTTTGCCGTTCGCGGCGGAATTGTGGATATTTTCTCTCCGGGTGTTGAAAATCCGGTGCGTATAGAGTTTTTCGGCGATGAAGTTGACTCTATGGGATATTTTGAGTCAGACACCCAGCGACGTATAGAAAATGCAAAGGCCGTGCGGTTGCTTCCGGCGGCAAGCCTTGGTGCTGATGCGTATTCGGTGCTTGGAGATATCCTTCGTGACGCGCTGGTCTCTGAGCAAAAGCGAAAGAAAAAGAATGAACGGATGATAAAAACGCTCGAAACGGATATAGAGCTTATTGAAAACGGGCTTCCCGTTCGGGCGCGTGACAGATATTTTAATCTAATTTATCCGGAACATCACTGCGCACTGGACTATATTTCTGATGATACAATAATCTTTGTTGACGATTATTACCGCATCCGCGATGCCGCCGGGCGTGAGAGAAAGCGCGAGATGGATGACGTTAGGAGCCTTATTTTCGGTGGCATTCTTCTGCCGGAAACGGACGGGTTCTGCGAAGATTTTGAGCTTGTCAAAAGGTTTGTTGCCGAGCGGAAAAGTGTATTTTTAGAGGCTTTTGTTCGCGCAGAATACGGCATTTCACCGAAAGCCGTGCTGTCTATGATTGCAAGAACGCTTCCGAGCTACGGCGGAAATCTTGAGCTTGCTTGTTCGGAAATCTCAGAGCATCTTGCCGACGGCAACCGTGTTATGATACTTACGGGAAGCCGCAAGAGTGCGGAGAATATGCAGGTTCTTTTGCGCGAACGGGATATCTCAGCGAGCCTTGATTTTATGCTTGCATCTCTTCCGAAAAAACCGTGTGTTATAATCGGTGAGGGTGTGCTGTCCTCGGGCTTTTCATACCCCGGAGATGATTTTGTGCTGTTCACCGAAGGTCAGCTTATGCGCACGGCGGCAAAACGAGGAAGGATAAAACGAGATAAGAAGAACAGCCAGAAAATAAGCAACTACCGCGACCTTACCCCCGGCTGTCTTGTTGTTCACGACCTACACGGCATCGGAAGGTTCGCAGGGATTTCAAAGATAAAGACCGACGGTGTCGAGAAGGATTATATAAAAATAATGTATCTCGGCACGGATGCGCTCTATGTCCCCGTCACTCAGCTTGATATGGTGTCAAAGTACATCGGCGGCGGGGAAGAGAGCGGTGTACGACTTTCAAAGCTCGGCGGTGCGGAATGGCAGAAGGCAAAACTTCGCGCAAAAGGTGCGGCAAAGGAGCTTGCCGAGGAGCTTATAAAGCTTTACGCCGCACGTCAGGCTCTTGAGCGTGAACCATTCCCGGCCGACAGCGACTGGCAGAAGGAGTTTGAAGAAAGCTTTGAGTTTGAGGATACCGATGACCAGCTTCGATGCAGTGCAGAGATAAAGGGCGATATGCAGCGTCGCTATCCTATGGACAGACTTCTCTGCGGCGATGTGGGATTTGGAAAAACTGAGGTTGCATTCCGTGCGGCAATGAAGTGCATTCTTGGCGGAAAGCAGGTTGCTATTTTGGTTCCGACCACCGTGCTTGCCGAGCAACATTATATGACGGCGTGTCGCAGGTTTTCAAACTACCCGATAAAAATCGGTCTCACGTCACGTTTCTGTTCTGATAGACAGAACAAAGAGACTCTCCGCGGAGCGAAAACCGGTGAGCTTGATATGATTATCGGCACCCATAAGTTGCTTGCAAAGACCGTCAGCTTCAAAAAACTCGGTCTGCTTATAGTTGACGAGGAACAGCGCTTTGGTGTGTCACATAAAGAACGCCTTAAGGAAATGACGAAAGAGGTAGACGTTCTCACGCTTACCGCAACGCCGATTCCGAGAACGCTCAATATGGCGCTTTCCGGCATCCGTGATATGTCAATAATGGAGGAAGCACCGCGTAACCGTCATCCCGTTATGACGTATGTTTTTGAGCATGACCGTGAGATAATTGCAGATGCTATCCGTAAGGAAATTGCGCGCGGGGGACAGGTGTTCTATCTCCACAATAACGTATCATCAATCGAGGCATGCGCAGGGCGTATTTCACGGCTTGTGCCGGATGTTACAGTTGCCGTAGGTCACGGACAGATGGGTGAGGGTGAGCTTTCTGAGGTTATGCGGAAAATGGGAGAGGGAGAGATTCAGGTTCTCGTCTGCACAACGATTATAGAGACAGGAATTGATATTCCAAATGTCAACACACTTATTATAGAAGATGCCGATAAGATGGGGCTCGCTCAGCTTCACCAGATTCGCGGGCGCGTGGGGCGTTCTACACGCCATGCATATGCATATCTCACATACCGGCGCGGTAAGGCGCTATCTGAAATTGCGGAAAAACGTCTTGCGGCAATACGGGAATATGTCGAGTTTGGTTCTGGATTCAGAATAGCAATGCGTGACCTTGAGCTTCGCGGCGCGGGAAACGTTCTTGGTGCGGAGCAGAGCGGGCATATGATGAGCGTGGGATACGATATGTATTTAAAGCTTCTTGAAACGGCAATCGCGGAAGAAAAGGGCGAGGAAACAACGTCGCTTACGGTGTGCAGTGCGGATCTTACCGTGTCTGCAAATATTCCGGAAAAATACGTTGCATCAAGCGAAACCCGAATGGATTTGTACCGTCGTATTGCATCAATTTCGGACCGCGAGGATGCAGACGACGTTATAGACGAGCTTATTGATCGCTTCGGCGAGCCACCGCGCGAGACAATGACGCTTGTTGATATTGCGCTTTTGCGCGTTGCCGCCGCAGAAGCTGGCATATGCGACATAACTCAAAAAGGACAGAGCATCAAGATAACAATGGTTGACCCGACATTTGATATTATTTCAAAGCTGTGTGCAAAGCAGGAGTATAAAGGAAGAATTTTGCTCAATGCAGGTCAGGAACCATATCTTATGCTCAAGCTCCGGAATATAGATGACCCTCTGAAGGCATCTGAAGCTTTCGTAAAAGCGTATAAAGAGGCAAAAGAACAGACGGAATGACAACTGCGTTCCGTCTGTTTACAGCAATGAAAAAGAAATTGAACTTTTTTGAAAATAACAGTTGAAATTTCTACGGAATTATTGTATAATAATTCTCGGCGAAAATCGAATAGCTTGTTATACTTCAAGTGAAGTTTAACATATATGGAGAGGTATTGAAGTGGGGACGTTGCCAAGCGCTGCCGGTGGCAGATAAAGCGAGGCATAAGGAGTGGCCGCGGTCGGAATTTTGACACGGCGGTGGCAAAAATTCCGGGCACCGCAACAGGGCATAACGGGGCCCCGTTTGGTAGAAAACTGAATAGCTTGTTATACTTTAAGTGAAGTTTAACATATTTGGAGTGGTATCGAAGTGGTCATAACGGGACTGACTCGAAATCCCCTCGGTTACACTGTAACTGTACCCCTACAAATGGCTTAACCGTGCGGGTTTAAGCGAGGTTCAAACCTTGTTTTTACACCCTTATCTAGCGGTTTTTCTAGCCATTTCTAACATTTTTCTAACAAAATTTAATAATTTGCTCAGTTTTTTCTCCGTCAAATCGGAGTTCAAACATACACACGGACAGGTATCGAAGTGGTCATAACGGGGCTGACTCGAAATCAGTTTGTCGGTATTCAATCCGGCACGTGGGTTCGAATCCCACCCTGTCCGCCAACGAAACAGAACAATTTAGATGTCAATCTATGTTGTTCTGTTTTTTATTTGTCAACTTCTTGACAGATAATAGCTTTTTTGCTATAATTTTCGTGTAGATTAAGCTAAATTTGAACAAATTTGTTTGACAGTGCGACGAGAAAACTGAAAAATAACAAAGGTGTCAAGTTGCCTACACTTAAAAATTTGTAATTCTAAGATACTATCAACGCCGATTAAAATTCTCGTTACGTCGTTGAGAACCCACAAGATTGGCTCCGGGAGGTTTTATCTCCTTTGATGTGGGCCCAGATGCTGTATCAAAGCTTTACACCATACTGCTTAGACAATTGCTATATGTGATTGTCTATGTTGATATGCGTGTAAAGTTTCAATTCGGATCATTGAAGTCTATACACGCAGTGGTGTATGGACTTTTATTTTTGATCCGAGTTGGAGGTGATAACATGAAAATTTGCAAAGCAAATGCACTTCGATTGTGGGAAGAGTTTTTTGGTAGTTCTCAATTTGCTGACGATTTCCACGGCAACCTTATGTGCCGAGAAGGATATGGTAATGATGCTTTCTATGTCTTTCATTATGGCAAGCGTATCTATTGTGGTTGGAATATTCATCACATTTTACCACTTTCTTGTGGTGGAACGAACGATAAGCACAATTTAATTTGTACAAACATTCACACAAACAATGAAGCAGAAGATAAAATCACTTATTGGATTGATAATTGTCTTTATCAAGTGCAAAGAATTCGTGGTACACGAGAACACACAATAATTAAACTTAATTGAGGAGGTCTAAAATGTCAAAACAAATTTTAGATTTTGATGATGGAGATTTAATATTTACTACATCAGGAAATATTGGCTTTGATTCAGACGGAAAAATGATGATGAAAATGTCTGATAATATGGCAATGGATATGGATTCAGGCGAAATTCATTTTGTCTCTTCTTGGGATGAAGAGGAAGATGACTAAAATTACTATTATCTAAACCATTTGGTTCTTCCAAAAAGCGTGATGATTTTACTGTCATCACGCTTTTTCTTTAATTTATTATTCTATTATCTGTAATTATTCCGTATAAGTAAGATGGTCCTTGAAAACCTGCTTTTTTTAATTTTGAAACAGTAGGCTCTTTAATCAACAAAGCATTCTCAACATCTTTCTTAGGTATCGACCAATTTGTATTATGTAACCTGATATACTCTCCATCAACATGAAAGTCATAAGGAATTCCTGTTACAGTTTTAAAGGTTTTACCAGAATGTCGTTTAATATTTTCCCATACATTGTATATATTCTTATCAAGATTATTAGTTGAAAAACTCATTATATCCCCTCTTTAATATTTATTTTTGAAAAATATTCCCCTCATTAATCCAAAAAGAACACCGCCTATAAATAGCCCTATTCGTCTTCCTTTTTTCATTAAATATCACCATCCATTAATATATTATAAACTATATTGAATTTCCAAGGTAGATGAATAGCCACTTGGGGTTTCATGCAAAACTTTATCTCCTTCTCGCATACACTGTCTCATTGCATTGCACACCATAGGCATTGCGCATTTGAGATGTTTTTCTCTATGAATATTGCCAGCTTTTAATATAAGGATGTTCTCTCCTTCTTTTTTAGCACTACTCTTCAATTCCTCAATATAGTCTCGAATATCCTGAGTTTTTAGCTTTACAACTTCGCGAACTTTCCTTTCTTGTAAAGTTTGACCTTCAAAAAGATCTTCCTTTGACATTAAAAGTTTAACTTGATCTTCTAAAACCTGAATTCTCGCAAGTAGTTCCACAATTACTTTATCATAGTTCATATCAACGCCTCCTTAAATTCTATAAGAATTCTAACATAATTCTTATAGAATGTCAATAGTTTTTAGAAATTTATTTAAGAATTCTTAATAATTCTAACTTTCAAGAAGAATTGAAACAAAAGATTTGTATTTATTCTTTCACACGCCCTTTAACAGCCGTCTTATTTGCGATTTAATATCTTGGGTGGTGTAACTACCCTAACCGAGAGAGTTTAGTCTTACAACCCCTTTAACAGCCGTTGCAACTCGGCCTCAAAATCGATTTTAAATGCATAAGAGGCCAGACATAAGACTGACCTCTATTCAATATGTATTCTATTTTAGTAATATTAACTTTATTGCGGTAGCGTTATTCTTCTTCATTAGAGCTTCTTATCAATATTTTTTGTAATGTTTTATGCATTTCATCATAAGTCGTTTTTGGTTGGATATTGATACCAAAAAGTATCTTTAAAGTCCAAACCAAGAAAATGACAACTAATAAAGGAATTACACAACATGTAATAATAAGTGATGCAACAATATCCACCAACTCACTAAACTTATTTTTTGCCTTTTGATACATTTCCTTAGTTGCCTCTGTTACCTTATTTGAAACTTGTTCTACTTTTTCAACGACATTATCCCAAAATTTAATCCACCAATTTTTCTCTTCGTCTTCTATTTCAGCCACTTCAGCACCTGCTACTTCATCAATAGCGACTGTTTCAATCTTATCCTGTGTTTTTAATGCTGTGTCGACTACATTCATTGTTTTAACGCTAATAGGTACTGTTAGAAAAATAACTAATCCAAAGATAATTAGTTTAGTTGCTAACCTTTTAAGATAACTAACATTTGATAAAACATAAGCCACAAGCAACGCACAAGCTATTGGGTACAAGACCTTGAATGATAACGATGTTGATGCAAATAACAGTATTTTCAATAAATAAATTGCTATAAGAACTACGATGAAGAATATATCAAGTTCTGCTATTTGATTCGCCAACGGAGTTGTTGAATCTCCCGGCATTGCAGCAACTGCTACAGAAACAGTAGCAGCAGTAGCAGTTATCGCAACAACTGCATCCTTTTTTGCGTCAAGTGTTTCTTGCGCAGTTTCTATAATATGTATTTTTCCAACAACAAATGGTGCTACAAACATTGAAAATAACATAGCAGATATTAGTATAGCAATTATTGCTATCCTTCTTTTATCAACTGCAACTGAGTGTTTCTTTTCTTTAGGTAATGTAACATTATCCAACTCACATTTCGTCTTGATCAATTCTTTAGTTTCCATATTATTACCCCCATAAAATTTATTTCACACAATCCTTTGTAAATTTCGCGAATCAGGTTAATTGTTTTTTCTATTATAACATTACTATGTCGAAATTTCAATTATTCTGTAATTTTTCAAGAATATTAACTATACTTACACTTTTTCTTTTCGCATAATCAACCGTATTCTTCGTTCCACTCTTCTGTCCATTGAATACTGCAATCACAAGATTTGACCTGTCAACCATCCATTCATTTCTCACCTGATAACATCCGGTGAAATAGTGGTTATTGATTTCTTTTACAAGGTCAGCCTTTTTAATTATCTTATTAAATCTCATCTTTTCTGACATACTCCGCCTGCTCTCAAAAATCGGGTGTGGCAAAGCACATATCAGATGCAAGTCCTTGTTTGTTTTCTTTCTCTCCAAAACAATCTCCGCTGCCCATATATCCGTTCCCATTGCCATACCCGTTATAAAGGTTACATACCCATCTGCAATAGCATCGTCTATTACTTTTTCCAGT
>JAZSOS010000049.1:0-101391 GCA_045537045.1 Eubacteriales bacterium | reverse complement strand
ATCCATAATCAAAACCACCATTCAAGTGTATCTTATTTCCTACTATCATTGTAGCATAATGCTTTTTAAGATGGCATTAACGGTTGAACTTCTGTATTAAGATTATGTTAAGATAATTCTTTTTCTTTGTTTTAAGGTGTTTTATATTTTGATATGGCAATTAAGCTATGATTTGCCGTAATTGGCTCAAAAATGTTTTATATGGCTTTTAAGAATAGTTCTCGACTAATTCCACCTTAATTCATTCTGTCGTCTTACACGGGCAATTCCGCTTGATTCTATTTGCAATTTCATGGAATTTATGTTATACTAAAATAAAGTTAAGTGCGTCGTTTTTGGGCAATTGAGCATCAGCTTTACAGTGGAGATTTTTGGATAGCATCAATAAAGCATCAAACGGCATAAGGTTCAAAAGAGCAAGTAGCACAAACGGCGGAGCGGTGGGAACAATTTGGACGGTCTTTTTAATTTGACATGACCTCCAAAACCGCGTGCCGAGGGTTCAAGTCCTTCTGCCCCTGCCAAGGAAAACACATTGCATTTATGCAGTGTGTTTTTGTTTTTCATATATTCACTTGGTGTCATTTACGTTTTTGTAATGCATTTGAAACCTTTCTTCTCTTGACTTCGACAAAAACATATGGCATAATTATATATGTTCATTATGATATTGCAGAAAGTGAGGTGTTCCGCGTGGGAGACGTGTCAATCCGCCAGATTGCCAAAAACAGAAAGGCATGGCACGACTACAATATTGAAGATTCTTTCGAGGCAGGTATTTCTCTGTGCGGAACCGAGGTCAAATCGCTCCGCGCGGGTGCGTGCAACCTCAAGGACTCGTTCTGCTCGGTCAAGAACGGCGAGCTTATGGTTCACGGTATGCACATAAGTCCTTATGAAAAAGGAAATATTTTTAACAAGGAACCTCTTCGCAACAGAAAACTGCTTATGCACAAATCTGAAATCCGCAAGCTTGCCGCCGCTCAGGCGCAGGACGGATATACGATTATCCCGTTATCCGTTTACCTGAAAGGCTCGCTTGTGAAGGTTCAGGTAGGACTTGCGAAGGGTAAAAAGCTCCACGACAAGCGCGATGCAGCCGCAGCGCGCGATGCAAAGCGCGAGATGGACAGAGCGCTTAAGGATCAAAGACGTTAAAGGGGATAAAGACAATGCTTTACGAGAAAATCTTCTTGAAAGATGTCTTTGACGGCATAACAACGGATGCAACGCTTACAACATATGTCCGTTCAACAAGTCCGGCAATTGAGCCGGACCGCAAGCGTGCAAGCATTCTTATCTGTCCCGGTGGCGGATACAGTGGTGTGAGTGACCGTGAAAGTGAGCCAATTGCGCTTGAATTTGTTGCGCGAGGATACAACGCATTTGTTCTTCGCTACTCAACAGCGGATATGAATGACGAAAAATATCCGACTCAACTTTTAGAGTCGAGTGCCGCGCTTGCATATATCAGAAGAAACTACGAAAAATATCACGTGAAACCTGATTGCATTTCGATTTGCGGCTTTTCGGCAGGTGGCCATATGGCGGCAATGCTCGGAACGCTCTGGAATGAAAGCGTTGTAATGGATAAACTTGGCATTGAATTTGGGGAGAACAAGCCAAATGCTATGATTCTTTGCTATCCCGTTATAACAGGCGGTGAGTTTGCACACCGAGGCTCTTTTGAAAATCTTCTCGGCGAAAATCCCGATGAAGAGCTTATGTACAAATGTTCACTTGAAAACTCGGTGGGAGGACACACTCCTCCGGCGTTCATCTGGCACACACTTACTGACGCGGGTGTTCCGGTTGAGAACTCTTTCCTTTTTGCAAGTGCAATGAAAAAGGTAAACATCCCATTTGAGCTGCATATATATCCCGACGGGATTCACGGTCTTTCTCTCGGCACAAGAGAAACGCAGTCAACCAAATGTGATATGATAAATTTGCATATTAATTCCTGGATAGATCTTTGCGAGCGTTGGCTCGCAAGGTTTATTGATAAATAAGGGGGCGTAAAGGTTTCGACGGGGATGTTGAAGCACGGGTAGCGGGCAGAGGTGCAGAGCCGCTTTAAAATC
Organism: Eubacteriales bacterium; assembly: GCA_045537045.1. Classification (GTDB taxonomy): domain Bacteria; phylum Bacillota; class Clostridia; order Oscillospirales; family JAAYXM01; genus SIG480. The sequence goes on along the minus strand of JAZSOS010000049.1, from coordinate 99,307 downwards.
TGCAACTTAATTTTTATAAATTAAATAACAACAATAAACTTATTGCTGCTTAAATTATAAGCGGCCATCTTCCCCGGGAGGACCACGGCCCAGGAGCAAGGTGTCACACAGTGGTGAACGTGACCGCGCAAAGCTTTGAGCGCGGCATGTAAAATGAAGCTACCGAATGCGGATGCCCGCCTGTCGGCGTCCGTATAAGGGAATTTAAACATCAGGCTGCGCCCGGAGAAACTTATGTGAATGCATTTTCGGACGGGGGTTCGACTCCCCCCGCCTCCACCAAAACGAAAGCGTACCAGCCGTAGGTTGGTGCGTTTTTGTTTTAATGCGTGAGGTGTGGAAGAGGCGAACAGGGCGGCGCACCGCAGTGCGTAAAAAGGCTGCCGGGGGGGGCAGGCTTTTTAGCCCGCGGGTAGACTACCCCTCCACCAAAAAAGGACTGTCCCACCAAAAAGTGAGGCAGTCCTTTTTTTATTTACAGTCGTAATAATACTTTCCATCGGAATGAACAAGCGGAACTTCAAAAATTTTTTCAACCGTGCCGGAGGCGCAAATATTTTCCGGCGTGTCAAAGCTCGCAAGCGCTCCGCTATCTATTACCGCAACTTTGTCCAAAAACGAAAACGCAAGCGGAAGGTCATGCATTACAACGGCAATGCCCTTTCCTGATTCCGCAAGACCTCGGAGCGTTTTCATAAACGAGAGCTGATTTGCGATATCAAGATATGTTGTCGGCTCGTCAAGCAGGATATAATCCGTGCTTTGCGCCAGTGCCATAGCGATATATGCGTTTTGCTTCATACCGCCGGAGAGAGATGATACCGCCCGTTCACGAAGCTCTGAAACTCCCATTGCCGCCATTGCTTCGGCGGCGATTTTTTTATCGTGTTCACTATATCTGCGCGGATATTCAAGATACGGAAACCTGCCGTGCAGAACCATCTGCTCTACTGTCATATCCGGCGTATTCTTCCCCTGTGAAAGATACGCCACCTTTTTTGCAAGGTCGCGCCGTTTATATTTCGATATACTCTTACCGTCAACCGTCACGTCTCCGCCGGTTGGCGGCAGGATTCCCGCAATGGTCTTTATGAGCGTGCTTTTTCCCGCTCCGTTGCGCCCCACAACAGAAACAATTTCCCCGTGGGAAAGCTTCATGGATATGCCGGAAAGCACGCTCCGTCCGCCATATCCCGCGCTTAGGTTATTAATCTCAATCATTTCTGTGCCCTCCCTTGCCCTTTATCAGGATAAAGATAAAGAATGGTGCGCCCAGAAATGCCATAATTATTCCGACGGGGATCTCATAAGGCGAAAACAAACACCTTGATGCGGTATCACAAATAGACACGAATGAGGCGCCGTAAATTGCGCACATTGCAATCAGATGCCGCGACCTTGCGCCCGCAAGACGGCGGATTATATGCGGAACGATGAGCCCAACAAATGACAGCAATCCCGCCACGCTGACGGCGCAGCCTGCAAGCATTGCCGCAAGAAGAAGAAACCCCGCACGCGCGGCAGATACGTTAAGCCCCAGTCCCTTTGCATTTTCATCGCCAAGCGTCAGGACATCAAGACTCTCCGACAATGTAATCAGTACGAGAATCGCCGATATAATGAGAACAGATGCGGGAATGAGGCCGTGATATGTAACGGATGAAAACTCGCCTATTCTAAAGTTATTGCTCATAACGCCTGCATCTGGAATAAAGGTTATTATCGCATCGGAGACAGCACCCAAAAGACTGTTCATTGCAACACCGATAAGTATTACCGTTCCCCTTGATGCGCCCAATCTACGTGCGCCGATACTTACCGCCATAACCGAAAGGAAAGCACCCGCAAACGCAAAAAGCGAGAGTCTCCAACCACCAAAAACACCAAGTGCCGTGCACAGCGTAACCGCAAGATACGCACCTGCATTTACACCGATTATCCCCGGAGATGCAAGACGGTTTGCAAGCACAGCTTGTATTACCGCACCGGAGGCTGCAAGCGCTGCGCCACAGACAATGGATGCCGCGCACCGAGGGAGCCTGACGTAAAAAAGTATGCGCCAATCTACGGAAAGCCCAGCCTCACCGCGAAACTCCGACAAAACGCGGGAAATCGATATTTCAGAGCTTCCGAACGCAAGTCCAGCTACACAAGCCACGCCAAGGAAAAGAAACCCAATCGCATATAAAAGCTTTATTCTATTTTTCACGCAAAACTTTACAGAGTTCTTCATACGCTTTCGCCCATCTCGCATTCGGCTTTATGTTGAAAAGCCGTCTTTCCATAAAGTGAAGTCTTCCTTCCCTGACAGCCGCAAGGCTTTTCCATGCAGGGTTTTCGTTTATCATTCTTGTTATGTTTGCAATGGCTTTGTTCGTATCATCACCCATTGTAACTACAAAAATCCGGTAAGGCTCGTTTTTCATTATCGTTTCAATGCTTAAGTTTTCAAGCAACGTGTTATCGCTGTCGGCGATGTTTATGTATCCAAGCACTGAGAGCATTTCACCAAGCACCGTCCCCTCGCTCCCCTTTGCCTTAATTGCACCGGAGGACGCACGGAGTAAAAGGATGTTCTTTTCTTCTTTAGGGATTTTTAATGAAAAGTGTTCATCCTTTATTTTTTCTATCTCTTCTTTCACAGCAATGCCGTTTTCCTCAAAAAGATCACTTCTGCCGGTGATGTCCGTGCAAATTTTCAGCATATCAAGATAATCCTCAACGCTGTCAACATCAAAATATGCAACGGTGACCCCTGCACTCTCAAGAACGTCCTTCATATTCACATTTGAGCTTTGAGATGCGCTTGCAAGAACAAAATCCGGTCTCACAGAGAGAAGTGTCTCTAAATTCGGCGAATGTGTTCCGCCGAGGTTTGCGCAAGTATCCGGAAGCGACAGCTCAAAATCCGTCCATGCGTCATCACTTGCCGCACACACGTTTCCGCCTGCATTCATCCAGATTTCTGCAAAGCTGCCTAAAAGCGCAGCTGTACGGTCATGTGACTTTACAGTTATTTCGTATCCCAAAGCATCTGTAAACGTATATCCGCCGACATTGGAGGTGTCTCGTTTTCCGCAGCTTGAAAGCGAAAGAACAAACAGAGCCGATAAAATAAACAAAAGGCATCTTTTCACGTTTTTCCAACCTTTCTAATTAAACGAGTTTCCGTTCTCAGACACATTGAACATTTCTCGTATCCGCGCTCGCAAAAGCTTATGTTCCGGAAGAGATAGCGTTCTGTCCCGCTCCGCAACGGCAAACGCCTCGTGCTTTGCAAGCTCAAGCGTTTTTATATCCGACATAAAGCTTGCTATACGAAGTTCAGGGAGACCGTGCTGACGCGTGCCGAAAAAGTCCCCAGGTCCGCGAAGGCGCAGATCTTCCTCTGATATTTTAAAACCGTCATTCGTGTCACGCAATGCCTGCAGTCTTTCCGCAGCCGTGCTTGTTTTGCTGACGTTTGAAAAGAGAATACAATATGATTTTGCGTTTCCTCTGCCGACTCGCCCACGAAGCTGGTGGAGCTGAGAAAGACCGAAGCGCTCGGCATTTTCAATCGCCATTACAGTGGCTTCCGGGACATTCACTCCGACTTCAATAACGGTTGTGGAGACAATCGCAGATGTCTCGCCGCTTACAAAGCGGCGCATTACGGCATCTTTTTCCTTTTGCTTGAGCTTGCCGTGCAGAAGCTCTACCTTCTTGCCGTAAAAAGCAGTGTCAGAGAGCTCCTTTGCAAACTTCTCAACCGAACGAAGCTCGAGTTCACTATCCTCATTATCCTCGATAAGCGGGCATACAATATACGCACGATTTCCCATATCAAGCTGTTTTTTTATAAAAGCATACGCATCAGCGCGTTTTGAGTCGTTTACTATAAGCGTATCAACGGGAAGCCTACCGGGCGGAAGCTCGTCTATAACTGATATATCAAGATCTCCGTACATAATCAAAGCAAGGGATCTCGGAATGGGAGTTGCCGACATAACAAGCTGGTGCGGATTACGCCCCTTTGCCGCAAGCGTTGCACGCTGGCGCACACCAAAGCGGTGCTGTTCATCAACAATCATAAGTCCTAAATTTTCAAACTCTACATCCTCGCTGATTATTGCATGGGTTCCGATGAGAAGATCAATCTCACCGGATGCGCATTTTTCTTTTATGCTTTTTTTCTCCGAAGCCTTCATACTGCCGCAAAGAAGCGCGCATCTCACTCCTAGCTTCTCCATGTTTTCCGAAAGAGATTTAAAATGCTGCTCAGCAAGAATTTCCGTCGGCACCATAAGGGCGGTCTGCATCCCGTTCTTATACGCAAGATACGCCGCTGCCGCCGCCACCGCGGTTTTACCGGAGCCAACGTCACCCTGAACGATTCTGTTCATTGGACGCGAGGATTGCATATCCGTTGCTATTTCATCAATAACCCGCCGCTGTGCGGATGTAAGCGCAAACGGAAGCGAATTCAAATACGGTGTAAAGTCACTATCCTTTATCGCTGTTCCTATCTCGTGCTCGCGCCTGCCGCGAAGGTGCATAAGTCCAAGGCTTAAAATAAAAAGCTCTTCAAACACAAGGCGCCGCTTTGCGATTTCAAGCTCTTCCTCGCTTGTCGGGAAATGAATTTCGCGATAAGAAAATCCGACGTGCGCAAGAGAATGTTTTCTCCGTATGTCCTCCGGCAAAACCTCGGGAATACTTTGCGAAAACTCTGCCAGCGCAGACCTCACGGCGGATCTCAGCACATCTGCCGATATTCCTGCAGTAAGGCCGTAAATTGGCAGAATAGCCCCGGTTTTTTGACCGGAGCTTTCCTCTTCTTCAAACGTCGGGTTGAGTATGCAAAGCCCGCCCGCGCGTTCCTCTACCTTTCCGAAGAATATATAGGTCTGCCCGGGAGCAAGCTTGCTGACACTGTATTTCTGGTTAAAAAACACTATTTTTATTCCGCCGCTTTCATCAACAGCGCGGAATTCCGAAACGGTAAATCCGCGGCGCGGTGAGCGGGTTTTGATATCTGAGGAAATACACGCTTTTATGCACGCCTTATCCCCTGCGGAAAGCGCGGAAATTTTCACGAGATTTCGCCTGTCTTCATAATTACGCGGGAAGTACCCGATAAGGTCGCGCACGGTGTTTATGCCAAGCTTTGAGAAAGCTTCGGCGCGCTTTTCACCGACGCCCTTCAGGTAACGTATTCCCGTGTTAAAATCAGGCTTCATCATATGATTTTACTCCGCTGAAATCAAATAGTAGTATACCGGCTGACCGCCGTCAAGGAGCATAACCTCGGCATCCTTTGCATTTTCCTTGCAGATGTTTTCAACAACGGATGCATCGTCCGCATTTACGCCCGCGCCGTAGAAAACGGTGACAAAGCCACGGTCTGCTATTCCCATATCGGAAATAAGCTTTCCGGCAACCTCACCGAGGTCCTTACCGGATGCGGAAAGCTTGCCCTCGTTAAGTGCGAGATACTCGCCCTCCTTGATGGAATAACCGTCAAACTCGCTATCCCTTGCAGCATATGTGATTGAACCGGTGGAAACATTTCCCGCCGCCTCCATCATAGCTGTAACGTTTTCTTCTGTCTCACCATCCGGATTGAACGCCAGAAGCGCGGAGATGCCCTGAGGAACGGTTTTGGTTTCAAGAACAACAACCTGCTTTTCGGTGAGAAGTGCGGTCTGCTGTGCCGCCATGATTATGTTCTTGTTATTCGGGAGAACGAAAACGATTTCCGACGGAGTTGCATTTACCGCCGCGAGAATATCATCGGTGGATGGGTTCATTGTCTGTCCGCCCTCGATAAGCGTGTCCGCACCGAGGTCACGGAAAACACTGAGGATTCCCTCGCCCGCGCCGACAACTGCAAAGCCGTATTTCTTCTCTGCAGGAGCAATAGTATGTTCTGCAGATTTCTCTTCTTTTGACTCTGCAACAACCTTCTCGCTGTGCTGATAGCGCATATTGTCAATCTTTATATTTGTAAGCTCACCGTAAGTAAGCGCACGGCCAAGAGCCTTGTCCGGCTCGTTGGTGTGAACGTGAACCTTGATAATGTCATCATCATCGACGACAACAACGCAGTCACCGATTGATTCAAGGAAAGCGCGAAGCTTTGCAACATCAAGATTTTTACCTTCGCGGCTTATATTTACAATAAACTCTGTGCAGTATGCAAAGGTTATCTCCTCCGTAACCTCGGCAAAAGAAGCCGCAGATGTGCCGGAGATTTCCTCGCCCGAAGAGAGCGCAACGTCATTTCCCTGCAGGGATGAAAGCATAGCCTCAAGCACAAGCACCCAGCCCGCACCGCCGGCATCGACAACACCCGCCTTTTTGAGAACGGGATTAAGCTCCATCGTCTCATCAAGTGCGACCTTCGCCGCAGAAATTGCCTCTGCAAATATTTCTTCAATGTCGGAAAGGCTCTCTGAAAGCTCAACTGCCTTTTCTGCCGCCTTGCGGGAAACCGTAAGGATTGTACCCTCTGCCGGCTTCATAACCGCGCGGTAAGCTGCCTCAACACCCGAGGAAAGCGCACGACCAAAAGAGCTTGCATCGAGAACTTCTGCACCCGCGCATGACTTTGCAAATCCACGGAACAGAAGTGACAGGATAACTCCCGAGTTTCCACGCGCACCGCGAAGAAGCGCAGATGCCGCAGTGTTCGCCGCCTCGCCCACCGTTTCAGGAGAAACGGGAGAAAGCGCCGTTGCAGCGGCGCGTGCAGTAAGCGACATATTTGTTCCCGTGTCGCCGTCCGGAACGGGAAATACGTTGAGTTCGTTTAATTTCTGTTTGTTGTTATCTATTGCCGCGGAAGCGGATATCACCATACGGCGAAACTCCGCGGCGGTAATCTGTTCTCTCACTTGTCGGCACCTCCGTTATTCTGCCATTATAGAATCGACTTTTACGTTGACGCTGCCGACCTTCACGCGCGTTACGCGCTCTACATTATAGCGGACTTCATTTATAATAGATTCACAGATTGCGGTGATATTGACACCGTGATCCACAATTATATGAACATCAATATTTACCGTTTCATTCTCAAACGTGACCTTTACGCCCTTGGACATATTCTCACGCTTTAGAAGACGGACAATTCCATCCTTGACGCTTCTGTCTGCCATTCCACGGACACCGAAGCAGTTTGTCGCGGCATCTCCGGCAACTGCCGTAAATACTTCATTTGTTATCTCAATTGAGCCTTTGTCGTTGTTTAATATCATATACAAACCTCCTGTAAGATTTAAATGACATAATCATAGATTATATATATTATACACTGTTTTTGACAATAACTCAATATAAATTTTTTAAATTTTCAAAAACGCATGCAGATATTCTCCGGCGAGCAACCCGGCAGAATATAAAATGCGTATTTTTCACCTTTTTTCTTCTATGCGTAAAAATCGTGATTTCCGACGGACATTACAAAATCCCGGTTATTTGGAACCCATGTGCTTGTCGATATTGCAGGGTTTAAAAAGAACAGAATATTCTTATCCGTAACCTTATACCTTTCAAGACAAATTTTTGCCGCAAGATAGCTTTCCCATCCCGGTTCTTTATGAATACTTCCGTTTGCTACGGGTGTAAACTGCACGCCGCCCTTCTTATCGAAAACAACATCGTAAACGGTATTTGGAAAATCCGGGCTTTCCACGCGATTGAGAACAACATTGCCCACAGCAAGCTTTCCGGCAAGTGCTTCACCCTCACTTTCAGCGTTTATTATTTTCGCCAGCCAGTAAAGGTCACTCGCATTATAAAATTCATCTGCGGACAACAGCGTCTCTGCTCCGGAGCGTACCTCGGCGGTTTTCGTGCCGTTATCCCAAGTAACAGTTGCGCCGAGTGCCTTTGCAAGCGGGCGCACGGGGATATAAGTACTACCGTTGATGATAATATTTTCGTTTCCAGAATAAAGCACACGCCCGCGGGATTCAATATATCCCCTTCCGATTCCCGCACTCGTCTCGGCTTCGGAATTCCTTGCCGTTGCGGTTTTCGTATTGTTATCCCACGACACTTCAACTTCGGCGAGGGTTTCCGCAAACGTCCGCAACGGAACGTATGTAACGGAATTCACAAGCTTTGCGCCTTCAAAGTTTTCTCCGTCAATCGTAACATTTGCCGCAAAGCTCATCTGCATAAGCAAGATAAGCGACAGCATCAAAATAAGTATTTTTTTCATTTTCACCACTTCCTTCCGGTATAGTCCACTATATTGTAACGCAATTTCCCCGGTCGCGCAACACACAAATACAGGTTTTTGTTCCACATTTCAGCACTTTTGCCTGAATTTAGGACATTTATTACCTCAATAAGTTTTTAAAAAAATGTTTAATGTAAAAATTTTTATTTTTTTCAAAAAAACACTTGCATTTTGGTGTCAAATCTGTTATTATATTAGATGCTGTTTATTGACAAGATTTTAAGGAGGTGCGGCAAATGGCAAAGTGCGCAATATGCGAAAAAGGCGTGACATTTGGCATTAAAGTGTCCCACTCGCACAGACGCTCTAACAAAATGTGGAGACCGAATATCAAACGCGTAAAGGCTATCGTTGACGGTTCCCCCCGTCATATTTACGTCTGTACAAGATGCCTCCGTTCCGGTAAGGTTCAGCGCGCGATATAAGTACACACAAGCAAAAGCCGGAGACGCAGATATCAACTCTGCGTCTTTTTGCTTATTCTCTAAAAAATTCAAAGGAGCTGTTTTATCATGGAAGTTGCACTGTCGTATATTAATTTTGATGTTTATCTCATTGTTCTTCTCAGACTTGTCACTTCGGTTGTTCTCGGCGGTCTCATCGGCATCGAGCGTGCCAGCAGCAAACATGATGCAGGCCTTCGTACACACATCATCGTCTGCCTCGGCGCAACATCCGTTATGATTGTAAGCCAGCTTCTTTCCAGGCAGAATGGCGCGATAACTGACGTTACCCGCCTCGGTGCTCAGGTTATATCCGGAATCGGTTTTCTCGGTGTAGGAAGCATTATCGTAAACCGCAGTCGTGTACGCGGTCTTACTACCGCCGCCGGGCTCTGGACAACTGGTTGCCTCGGTCTTGTTATCGGCGCAGGTTTTCTTGAAGTTGCGCTGACCATTGTTGCTCTTATGATGTTCACGATTTACGTTCTGCGCCCCCTCTCCCTCAAAATCCGTGCGAGCGCACTTACTTTTGACGTAACCGTGCCTATTGGCGAGCGTACGGTCACAGACTACGTTGAAGAGTTTGCAAAGCGGCACTTTGAAATAATCGCAATCAAAGGCTCAAGCGAAAAGGCCGTTATCACGATACATACAGATATGCGTGGTGAAAGAAATGAATTCATCCGTGAAATTATTTCCATACCCGGTGTTGTAGGCGTATCGGAAGCTTAAGTAAAATATTTAAAGGCGCGCGGAAACCACGCGCTTTTGGAATACCAAAAGCACCGCTTCAAATGAAGCGGTGCTTGGTTTTTATTCAGTTAATTAGAAAAACTTGCGGATTGTGTCGGTTGCAGTTTTGTCATCAGCGCTGATTGTGATTACAAAATCAATGCCGTGCTCTGCACCGAAGCTCTCAGCCCAGAGAAGGAACTCCTCTGTCTGCTTGATGAAATCACACTTTGAAACCTTATAAAGGCTGTCGATGAATATCTTCGAGAGGTCAAAGTTTCCCGAATGCATTCCGCAGATAAATGCCTTAAGATGCTCATAGCTTTCGATAAAGTATCCCGAAACGTCAACAAGACGTGCCTTATGACTTATATCATATGTAAGCTTAGTGCCGCGCTCAATGCAAGCAACCGTTAAATCGTCGGACGCAGCCTTGTTTGTAAGCTCAATAATCTGCTTTGTTTTTCCATGGCCCTGAAGTCCCATAATTACGCGAACCATAATTACTCCTATCTCCGCAAAACCCTGCGGTTATCGCTTTCACGGCAAGCGATTGCCGAATTTCAACCGTGAGGTTGAGTTGTCCTATATCTATATTAACACACTTCTACAAAAATCTCAATGGCTTTTTTGAAAAATTTGTTACTTTTCCGAAATTTCTTTCATCAGGTCTTCATATCCCGGTTTGCCGAGAAGTGCAAACATATTCTTCTTATACGCTTCAACGCCCGGCTGATCAAACGGATTTACACCGAGAGTATAACCGGAAAGTCCGCAGGCGAACTCAAAAAAGTATACCATATACCCGAAGTTTTCAGCATCTGAACCTGAAAGCGAAATGAGCATATTCGGCACACCGCCGTCTTCGTGAGCAATCGCAGTTCCCTTGTATGCGTTTTCGTTGACAAAATCAACGCTCTTACCTGCAAGGTAATTAAGTCCGTCAAAATCCTCCGCATTCTCGGGTACTATAATATCCGATGCAGATTTACCGAGCGACACAACGGTTTCCATAAGAATACGCTCGCCCTGCTGGATATACTGACCCATTGAGTGAAGGTCTGCCGTGAACTCAACCGATGCCGGGAAGATACCTACATTATCTTTTCCTTCGCTTTCTCCATAGAGCTGCTTCCACCACTCTGCCATATACTTGAACTTCGGCTCAAAGCATGCAAGGATTTCGATTTTCTTGCCCTTTTCATACATTACGTTGCGCGCACCGACATATGTCCATGCCGGATTTGAAAAGTCCTTTGTTACGGTAAGCTTATCCATAGCCTTCTTTGCGCCAAGAAGAGCAGCATCAATGTCGATTCCGGCAACAGCCATCGGAAGAAGCCCTACTGCTGTGAGAACGGAGTATCTTCCGCCGATATTATCCGGAACAACAAAGGTTTCATATCCTTCATTCGTCGCGAGGTTCTTGAGCGCCCCACGGCACTTGTCGGTAGTTGCATATATACGTCCTTTAGCTTCTTCTTTTCCGTACTTCTTCTCAATAAGATTTTTAAAGAGACGGAAAGCTACTGCAGGCTCGGTTGTTGAACCGGATTTTGAGATAACGTTTATTGAAAAATCACGGTCACCTATTATCTCAATAATTTCGTTTAAATAGTCTGTACTTAAGTTATTGCCTGCGAAATACACCTCGGGGCATGCACCTGTGCGCTGGTTGTATGTATTCCCCTTAATAAACTCTATCGCAGCGCGTGCACCGAGATACGAACCGCCGATGCCGATAACAACAAGCACGTCGGAATCGCTCTTAATCTTCTCTGCACACTTTTTCACGCGTGCAAGCTCTTCCCTGTCAATCTCATCCGGCAGGCGTACCCAGCCGAGAAAATCGGAACCGGCACCCGTTCCGCCAACAAGTGTGTCATGTGCTGCCGCAAGACGCGGAGCAATCAAATAAAGTTCTTTGTCTGTTACAAGGCTCTTTGTTCTCGTGATGTCTACATTAATCATTTGTAGACCGCTCCCTTCATACATATAATATATATATATATATTACACCCGTTAAGCGTCTTTTTCAAGAAAAATTTGTCGTTTACATATTATTCACTATTTATTTCTCATTTATTTACAGACACTTCAAACTTTTTCAAAAAATGCGTGATACAATAAAAGCACAGACAGCAAAGGAGGCTTCGTGATGTTTAGAATAATAAAATCGGAAAATAATTCATATCCGCATAAAAAAAGCCGCGGTGCAAAAACCGCCGCAATGTTGCTTTCGGTTTCTCTCCTTTCCGGGGCGATGGGCTTTGGCGGAGGCCTTATTGCAAACAGTATTTCAAAACCCAAAAATGCAGCTTACACAATGAGCGCTACTCCCGTTTCGCTGTCAGGTTCAGAGTTCAATGCAGTCACCGTTGCCGATACCTGTTCTGACAGCGTTGTTGAAATAAGAACTGAAAGCGTTCAGAACAGCCAGCGCTTCGGTCAGTTTGTTTCTGAGGGTGCAGGAAGCGGAGTTATCGTCACCGCGGACGGGTATATAGCCACAAACAACCACGTTATCGACGGTGCTTCAAAAATAACCGTTACGCTTGCAAGCGGAACAGAATACGATGCAACTCTCATAGGCAAGGATGCAAAAACAGACCTTGCTGTAATAAAGATATCTGAAACCACACTCAAAGCCGCAGCTCTCGGCACATCAGCTTCTCTCAAAGTAGGCGAGCCGGTAGTCGCAATCGGCAACCCGCTCGGTGAGCTTGGTGGAACGGTTACCAGCGGAATAATAAGCGCACTTGACCGTCAGATTGAGATTGACAATGAAAAAATGACACTTTTGCAGACCGATGCCGCGGTCAACCCCGGAAATTCCGGCGGCGGGCTTTTTAATGCACAGGGTCAACTTATCGGAGTTGTCAACGCAAAATCCTCCGGCAGTGATATTGAAGGGCTTGCTTTTGCAATACCGATTGACACGGCAAAAAATGTTATAAACCAGATAATCAGCCAAGGGTATGTTTCGGGAAGAATAGACCTGGGGCTTACCTTTAAAGAACAGGGCACCTCTTTTAATTTATTTACAGGCGCGTGGACGCGCGGCGGCGTATATATAGCAGATGTTACTTCAAACTCCAACGCCGCAAACGCAGGCCTTCGCCGCGGTGATATCGTTATTGCGGTTGACGGACAAAAAATCTCAGGCTTTGCAGATATCAAGAAAATCATTGATTCGCACAGCGTTTCCGACACGGTTTCATTCACCGTATACCGAAACGGACAGAGCCTAACACTTTCCTTCAGGCTTCAGGAGGCGAAATTGCAGACAAGACCTGCAACGCTTTACTGATAAGCATCCCCATACTCATCCCCCTTATACAAGGCTCACGGTGCTGTGAAAACAACACCGTGAGCCTTGACCATTTTCTGTTATATTACAGCTGGCTTTTCATATATCCTACCGGGTGACTGCACAGCGGACAGACCTCGTATGCTTCGTTTTCGGTATACTCGTAACCACAGTTTTCGCACTTCCACTTCGTCGGAGTTTTTCTTTTATACAAAGTTCCATCCTTAAGATGCTGTGACATAGCGTTGAAAATCTTCTCATGCTCTGCCTCAACCCGTGCTGTAAGCTCATACGTTGACGCGATTTCTATAAACCCCTCTTCTCTTGCAATTTTCGCAAATTCGGGGTATACTATAGTTGCCTCATCGTGTTCTCCAGCAGCTGCAGCATCGAGATTTACGCCGAGTGTGCCGAGAATGTACGGATATCCGCCGTCAATATCAATATTTTTATACCCAAAATCCGGATTGTTCGTGAGGTAATTTAGAAAAAGCTTTGCATGCGCAAGTTCGTTATTCTCAATTTCCGTCACTGTTCGGTAAAGAGCCTCATATCCTTCTTTTTTGAGTTTATCCGCGTAAAAATGATATCTGTTTCGCGCCTGAGACTCACCGGCGAAAGACCGAGCAAGGTTTATAAGTGTTTTTGTTCCTGTAAGGTTCATATGCTTTTCATCCTTTCAAAGTAAGTTTTTCCATACATATTATGGACAAAATATATAATTCCCATACATTAAAGAGGTGTTTTTTATGAACATAACTCAAACCGTTTTCAAAGTGCGCGGTATGCACTGCGCATCGTGTGCCCGGAGTGTCGAAGTAAATATTGGCAAGCTAACAGGCGTACAGTCCGTTTCCGTAAACCTTGCGGGAGAATCGGCTGCAATTTCCTATAACGCTGACGAAATATCGCAAAAACAAATAATATCTGCAATAAACAGGCTCGGATTCCGCACATCTCTTCCGTCAGGAAACGATGAGAACGAAGAGACATCGGCACTTCGCCGCGAAAAGCTCAGTCTTGTTATCTCCCTCATTTTTTCCGCACTGCTGTTTGCTGTTGCTATGGGCCCTATGATAGGACTTTTCACTCTGCCTAATCCGCTTTCCGAGCCAAGAGCTCTTACAATAACGCAGCTTCTTCTTACTGTTCCCGTCATTATATGTGGCTTTCATTTTTACCTTTCAGGCTTTAAGTCGCTATTCCGTGGTGCTCCGAATATGGACACACTGATTGCAGTGGGTACACTCGCCGCGCTTTCGTACAGCATTTATTCAACAGTTCTTGTGTATCTCGGTAACGCGCACGCCGTACACGGATTATATTTTGAATCCGCAGCTATGATTATCGCGCTTGTAAAGCTTGGAAAGTTCCTTGAAAAGCGTGCTACTAAAAAGACCTCCGATGCCGTTCGGAAGCTTGTGTCACTCACGCCCGATACGGCGATTGTTCTCCGCGATGGAAAAGAAACAGAAGTAAAAATTCAGGAGGTTGAGGTCGGCAACATCGCCGTTATCCGTCCCGGCGAAAGAATTCCGATAGATGGAACGGTTATTTTCGGCACAACTGAAACCGACGAATCCATGATAACCGGAGAGAGCATGCCCGTAGGCAAGAAAACGGGTGACGAGGTAATCGGCGGTTGCATAAACAAAACCGGTTTTATCCACGTCAGGGCATCACGTATCGGACGCGACACAACACTTGCGCAAATTGTACGCACAGTTTCTGAGGCTCAGGCATCAAAAGCGCCTATTGCGCGCCTTGCAGATACAGTTGCCGGATATTTCGTGCCTGCTGTCATTTCAATCGCGTTTATCGCTGCCGCAATATGGTTTATCTCCGGCAAGGGCTTCAGCTTTGCATTATCTGTTTTTATTTCAGTTCTTGTTATCTCCTGCCCGTGCGCACTTGGCCTTGCAACTCCCGTTGCAATTATGGTCGGCACCGGAACTGCAGCAGCGCGCGGTATACTTTTTCGCAACGGTGCCGCGCTTGAGCACGCATCAAAGGTTGATACCGTTGTTCTCGACAAAACAGGAACGATAACCACCGGAACCCCCGCTGTTACAGATATTATTTCCGACATAGACAAAGATGAGCTGCTTCGCCTTGCAGCTTCTGCCGAGGTCGGCTCCGAGCATTTGCTGGGCGATGCCATTGTTTCACATTGCAACGAAAAAGGTCTTATTACGGCAACGGCTTCCGATTTTGAATATATACCGGGAGAAGGTGTCCGCGCAAAGCTTAACGGACAATTGATTTCAGTTGGAAAAAAGTCCTTTATAAAAAACACAGAACGCTTTGATGCAGACGCCGCAAGGCTTTCAGAGGAAGGCAAAACGTCAGTATTTGTTTCCGATGAGTCCGGCGCGCTTGGAATAATAGCCATTGCAGATGCAGTAAAACACAGTGCAAAAGACTGCATAACCGAGCTTCAGTCCCGCGGCATTGACGTTTATATGCTGACTGGCGATAACGAACGCACCGCCCGCGCAATTGCCTCACAGGTCGGGGTTAAAAACGTTATAAGCGATGTAAAGCCCGATGGCAAGGCCAAGGTTATCTCAGAATTAAAAGCTAAAGGAAAAACCGTCTGCATGGTCGGTGACGGCATAAACGATGCCCCCGCCCTCGCTGCATCGGATGTTGCGATAACGGTATCGTCCGGAACAGATATTGCGGCAGAAACATCGGATATAATACTGATGAAAAACGACCTGTCAGATATTCCTCGCACAATAAGAATTTCCGCTGCTGTCACACGCAATATCAAACAAAACCTCTTCTGGGCATTTGCGTACAACGTCATAGGTATTCCCGTTGCGGCAGGTGTCCTTTACGCTTTTGGCGGCCCGCTTCTCAATCCGATGATAGGTGCGGCGGCGATGTCGCTAAGCTCCGTCACAGTAGTCACAAATGCGCTTCGTCTTGGCAGAATGAAGATAAAGTGAAGATAAAGAGATACAACCTCCGGACTTGAAAAATCCGAAGGCTGTATCTCTTTATCTGTTTTTCATTTTACATCTCAAGGAGATTTAAAAGAACATAAATCATTTTGCTTGCTTCTGCGCGGGTGGCGTATGCTTTTGCATCAAACAGATTACCCGGCTTTCCGCCGATAATTCCCGCACGCTGCATCTTATAGACAGCTTCTTTTGAGTAAGCTGCTATTGACGCATCATCCGCAAACTCCGACGGAGCGTTTGACTCAACAAGCGTTACCTTTGCGACGTTATCGGCATAGCGCATAATCATAACCGCCATATCCTGACGGGATACGTTTGCATCCGGTGCAAATGTATTTTCCGTAAGACCGTTTACAATGCCGTTGGTATATGCCCACGAAACCGCCTTTGCATACCATGCATCTGCCGGAACATCTGCAAACGGAGTAGCTGTGTCTGCGAGATTTGCATTTGCAAGGTTGGCAAGAATGGTTGCAAGCTGTGCACGGCTGATATTCTTCTGCGGAGCAAATATTCCATTACCCATACCGGAAATGATATTTCTGTCCGCAAGAGTCATAACGCAGTTGTAAAACCAGTCGTTCTTTTTCACATCGGAAAAACCGTTTTCAACAGTCGGGATAGTTTGAATCGGCGCCCACTTTGCATAGACAAAGGTAGATGCATAAAGCGGAATTGTAAAGTCAAACGGAAGTGTGCAGGTAGAGTCGGTATACCACCCCTGGAAGGTGTAGCCCTCTTTTACGGGAACATTTGACGGCATCGGTGCAGGAGAACCGATATCAACATATGTAGTGCCGAAATCCGTGCCGCCCATGCTGTCATACGTTACGGAAACCGTAGTCTGCTGTTCCGGCTGCTTTATTGCAAATATCGCGCCGAGCGTGACATTCTGTGCCGGCATAAAAAATTCAATCATATCATTTCCCTTATATGTCTGGAAGCTCTGATTGTTGACAAGCTCATCCGAAGACCACGAATAAAAAGCAAAGCCGTCATTTGGTACGGCGCGCGCAACTACTCTTTCACCAAAGGCATACTGCGTTTTTACCATAAGTATGTAACCACCGCCGTCAGTTACCGGTGTAACGGTATACTGCATGGTAAGCAGTTCATTTGCAGCCCCTGCAACACCCGCAAGGCTTGCAATCATAAGTAACACCAGAAATGCAGATAAGAATCTTTTTCCCTGTTTAATCATTTTTTTATACTCCTTTCAGACCGCATACGGTACAAGTCTGCTTTTTTATAATTATTATAACTTTATTTTTCCGTATAGTCAACAAAATGATTTGAAATTTATCAGTTAATTTTTAGTAAACACTCATTGACATTTTGATGATTTTCGCTTATTATATACATATATGGTATTGTGCAGTTTTTACATATACAATTGCCAGTGAAAACGCGCGCAAAATTCGGCTGTCCGTTTGCCGCAAAAACGGTGCCGCAAATCTTGTGATTTCGGTTTTGGAGTTACTATGAGAAAAGCCAGGAATGTATTAAAAAAGGCGGTAAATTTATTACTTATCGTATCATTGCTTTTATCCGTGTTTCCGCTCGGAGCACTTGCCGTTACCAGTTCAAATCCGGTAGTTGAGGGTGTATCAATGAACACTACACGTTCACACATAACCATCAGATTCGACAGAGATATCGAAAATCTGGCTCCCTCGAGTTTTAATGGAAAGATTAAACTCAGCCGTGGAGGTGCTTCTCTTTCCAACCTTTCATCCTCAACATCATATTCCGTTTCAGGAAGTTGTCTTTACATAACGCTTGACTCTTCACTCTCCCAATCAGACAACTTTTTCAGGATATTAAATGGTACGTTTTCAGGTCAGACAGAGGATGTGGATACTCCGCTTTTTGACGCGCGCGGACCTGAGCTTGCCGAAGAAAACAACGTAGTGCTTAACAGTGATGACCAGACCGTTACAATAAAGTTTAAAACCGGAGTACGCGGATACCCCAACGATGCATCACTCAAAAACGGATATATCACGCTTGCACGTAATGGTTCTACCTTTAACGAAACCATCCCCGAAGACCATATAACAATCGACAACGAAAAGGGCGAGATTGAAATTTATCTCGACGAGTGGCTTTCCGGCAAATACTCAAAGTTCAAAATTGCCGCAGGCAAGCTTCAGAATCTTCGTGGAAACATCAACCTTACAGAAATTACAACTCCGGCAATTGACGCTTCTACAACATCTGCAACCCCGGAGATTGATTACACAAACATAAGCGATACAAGAAACTCAGTTACCATCTATTTCACACAGAGAATCAAAAACGGACTTGCAACCTCGGGTGTAAACTCAACACTTGCAACATCTCTTCTAAAATCCAACATTTGGGTAAGCCGCGGAAGCACAAACAAATACGAAACACTCGCTGGAAACGACTCTGTTTCCATAGGCTCAAACTACATAAAAATCACATTCAGTGAGCCGCTCTCCGCATCTAAAAACTACATCAAAATCAGTGGCGGCACAATTGCGGATTACTACGGAAAAATCATAGCGACGGACATCATCACCGACGATGTAACAAAAGGAGTCTCCGCTTCTGCCGCACCGTCATACGCAAGTTCATTCCTTTCAAGCAATAAAAAAATTGTTATTTATTTTACAGTTCCCGTTCAGAAAATTTCAGAACTGACAACAAGCGAACTCCGTTCGCACATCACCCTTTCGCGTAATGGCGGCACTTTTGAAACACTTTCTTCATACGACAGCGTTACGTTCTCGGACAACATGATGACCATTTCTCTCCGTGAAGAACTTACCGGCTCGTACAACAGAGTCCGCGTTACAGGCAACACAGTTTCGTCAAAAACAGGAGCTAAGCTTACATCCTCCTTTACTACCGGTTATCTTGTGGCGGGTATGTCAGACAGTAGCAATAACGACGACTATTACGACGATGAGAGCGCACCCGAGTTTACAAAAATCACTTACGACAGCAGTGCACAGCGTGCGCGTATCTACTTTGACAGAGATATAAAGAAGGTTTCAAAAGCCGACCTTCACGATGCCGTTACGGTCTCACGCAACGGCGGCTCGTATGAATCTCTTTCAGGCAACGATATAATAACCATTTCCCCGTCAAACGTAATTACGATTCTTCTTACCGTTCCCCTTGAAGGTACACGCAACCGTTTTAGAATTGCAGGGAACACACTTGCCGATTATGAATCAGGATATGTACAAAACGACACCATAGTTACTGACTACGTCAGCGTATCGGGAAGCAGTTCTTCCGACGAAACAAGCAACGGAAGTGCAGATTACAGCGGTGATGTAACCGCTACACTTTCGGAAGATTTATACACCGTTACGCTTAAGTTTGATGAAGCGCTTTATAACAACAAAGATTCACTCGATGATTTGAAATCTAAAATCCAGATATCAAGAAGCGGAAGATTCGAAACGCTTACCTCCAACGACTATGTGCGCCTTGACACTGAAACAAACGAGCTTCTCATCGTTCTTGCAGAACCCGCGGATGAATATTTCTCACAGATTAAGATTCTTTCCGGTGCACTCCGCAAGGCAGACGGCAGATCCGTTTCCACTGCAATTACAACGCTCCCTCTCGGCGAAGCAGAAGGAAACATAAGAACCTACATAAACAATGTGGTTGTCACAGGCTTTACCTCAGAACAGGCAAGCGGAGATTCTCCGGTTATATCGGTCTCCGGTCTCTCCAAATTCAACACCTATGCAAAGCAAATTGAGTTCCTTGTAAAGGTTGCCGACAGTGCAAAGAGCGCAACGCTCAACTTAACCGGCGACATCGTTGAAAATCTCAAGCGTTATGGAAGCACAGTGGCCCTTTCCCTCGGAAATGCAACATACTATCTCCCCACAAGCAACATTTCCGAAATCACTTCTTCCGATACACTTTCAATTACGGTAAGCGATTCAACATCAGGTGTTTCAAGCTCACTTGCAAGCGCTTCCACCTCTGACTCCTTTACAATCGAGTCACACGCAAAGAATCTTAGTGCAAAGCTTATCTCAGCCTCCGGCACAAGCACGGAAATCACTCACAAGTTGTTCGCGGAAAAGCGCTTCCTGATTAAGGAGCCAAGCAACAACAAAACGGCGTTCACCGCCGTGAGAATTGAAAAATCAGGAAGCATTGTTCCTGTACCAAGTTCTTCCGATATCACAAGCGGAGTTGTTTATCTCATCGCGAAAACGCTTTCCGACGGCGATTACGCAGCAATTTCCTCTTCAAGAACTCTTCAGACTCTCAACTGGGCACAGTCTCCGACAAACGCACTTGCTGCACGCCTTATTCTTACCGGCAAACCCGGAAGCACATTAAACGGCTCGGAAGCTATTTCGCGTTCCGAAACCGTCACGATTATGGCGAGAACGCTCGGCATCCTCTGTGACAGCGAAGGCGCAAGCCCGTTCTTTGATATGATATCAACTGACAACTATTTCGATGCCGTTATGTCAACAGTTTCTCTTGAGCTTATATCAGGATACCCCGACTCCACATTCAAGCCGTCAAAGAGCCTTACACGTGCCGAGGCAATGACAATCGTTGCCCGTGCGATAAGATTTATGAACGGCAAGAGCGTATCGGAATCCTCGGATATGACGCTCAGCGAGGCAACAAGCATCCTTTCAAAGTTTACAGATGCAGCAACTGTTGATAACTGGGCAAAGGTAAACATTGCAGAGTGTGTTCAGGCAGGCATTGTAAACGGCGACAACAACGGAAGACTTAATCCGAAGGCAAACGTTACAAGAGCCGAGCTTATCCAGCTTATGTATAACATTCTCGACAAATGTGATATCATCTAAGTAAATAAAGCCAAAGAACCGTGCGGCAGTTGTGCCGCACGGTTCTTCGTGTATTTTCTGTCCGCTGTTAAATTACATCAGTTAAGTTTCTGTCCGAGACGATCTCCCTCTTCGCAATACTCTCGTGACTCTTTCCAGTATCGTGCACTCTCGACAGGCTCTTCATCAAGCTGCCAATACTGCGTCATCATACGCTCACGCACGGGACCGAGCGTACTGTTGTGCATAAGGTGTTCTCTCAGTGCTTCAAGCTCAATCTCCGCTTCCGGGCAGAACTTATCGCTCTTTGCATAATTAATAAGCGCTTCAAACATTCCGCAGACCTCCGGAAGCTGGATTCCAAGACCGGTAAAGTTGAGTCCCGTAATGATTAACTTTCCACATCCGACCTTCATTTCGCAGATATGCGAGAACAAACGGAGCGTGCGGTCATACTGAAGCTCAGGAAGATTAAACGAGCTTGCATATGCATCAAAGCGGTCACGGCTGCTTTTGTCCGTCTCCCTGAAAATTGGAGTGACCTTTATCGGGAAATTATCAAGAATTATCTTATCGGAATCATCAATAAGCCGTGCGACGATTCGAAGATTCTTTGCCCTGTCTGTTTTCGGGAAGGTTATATGAATTTTGCAAAGCTCAAAGTATCCGCGCTTATCAATATCAAGATTGTCAAGACCTCCGGAAACAAGCGTCTCTCCGGTGTCTGTATCAATAAGCTCATAAGCTGAAATGCCTTACTTGCGCGGAAAAGCTCTGCGTAATCTTCCGTAAGGCCTTTTGCGGCAATCATTTTCTTTTCCTCCGCAAGCCACCATGGAGCAGGCTTGCCTGCAGCCTCATACTTCTTTGCAAGAGTATCGTAATCCCTCAATGCCGTATAATGGCAAACCTCATGCGCAACAATCGGACGTTCCGGTACAATTGTGCGGGTAACCTTTCCGCCATCCTCTCCCGTGACAGTCTGCAGCCCCGTGCACGAGCCGAAAACAAGAAGGTTATCGGTGTTTTCAAACATATCGTAGTTTTTGCCGAACGGATAAAAATAGCTCATATGCTGAACATCAAACTCAACGTAATCACGCTCAAACTCCCCGTGAGCGCAGGTGTCTATAAAAAGACGCGACGGGTCAGTTTCCTTAATAACGGCTGCAATCTCTCGAACGCGCGGATTATCGCCCGGATGCTTTATTTCGTTTCCGATGCAATATACCATAAACGACGGATGATTCATAAGGTTATATGCAGTCTCACGGATTCTTTCGTCACTTACATACACCCCTACACCATTTACCATCTCTTCAAGGTTGTTATATTCCTCATCCTTTGTGCGAAGCTCTACATGTATAAACATACCGAGCCTGTCTGCAGCGCGGAAGCACGCTTTCGGCGGTATGCGCGAGTGGAAACGGATTGTGTTGAAGCCGTATTCCTTTGCCGTTCGGATAAACTTTGCATAAAACTCCTCTTCATCAAGATCAAGGATGTTTTCGTGGTCGTGGCAGATTGTTCCGCGAATAACTGCACGCATATAAAACGGCTTTCCGTTGAGCAGAATATCGCGACCACATGTTCCGAGACTTCTCATGCCAAACGTATCGGTAACGCTTTCGCTAGTTCCGTCCTCATATGTAATCTCGGCACTCAGCCTGTACAGATACGGATTTTCAATCATCCACAGCACAGGATTTTCAATTGATATGAAAAAGAATTGTTCTCCGGAGATACGTTCGTCTCCGTAACACATTTGCCTTCGGCATCAAAAATTTTACAGCCGGCACCGGTGACTGTTTTCTCCGTATGAAGAACAACGGAAACACCTTCTTTTTCAAGGTCTGGCGTTATGCATAAATAATGTAAATTACTCATATATTTTCCCTTTCTGTGATATATTCACATTCCGATTATACATCGTTTTCTGCTTAAAAACAATGCATCACTCCTTAATTTCAACCTTTTTCCATATAAAAGATACGATTTTACAACAACATAGCGTGCAATGTAACATTTACACTGCACGCCGTGCTCTTATTTCTTCGTTTTCACAATATATCTGGTAGTTACCTGTGGCACACTCGTTTTTTAGATATTCCTCGGCCAGGACATCCGAAACTTTGTTCTGAAGTTCACGGCGAAGTCCTCGTGCACCGTATTTTTCATCAAAGCCGTGCGATACAATAAAGTGCTTTGCCTCATCCGTCACTTCAAGCTCAATTCCAAGCTTTAAAAGCCTTTTAGAAAGTGTCGATATCATCATATCGCAGATACGGCTCGCTTCTTCTTCTGTAAGCTTTGAAAAGACAATCACATCATCGATGCGATTGAAAAGCTCCGGCCGAAAGCTCTTTTTTATATCTGCAACCACGCTTTTTGTCACTTCTGAAATCTCATTTTTCCCGCCGGTTCCAAAGCCCACGCTTGCGGCACACATTCTCTCTGCACCAATATTTGAAGTCATCACAATCACAGTGTTTTTAAAATCTGCCCTTTTGCCGTGGGAATCCGTAATTGTCCCGTCCTCAAGAATCTGAAGAAGAATGTTGATCACATCCGGATGCGCTTTTTCTATTTCATCGAAAAGAATAACGGAATACGGGGCATCGCAAACTCTGTCCGCAAGAGTTGTTCCACCGTCGTGTCCCACGTATCCGGGAGGTGAGCCCAGAAGCTTTGACAACTCATGCTTTTCCATATATTCCGACATATCCATACGGATAATCTTGTTCTCATCGTCAAAAAGAGCCTCTGACAACGCACGACACAGCTCCGTTTTCCCCACACCTGTGGGACCTGCGAACAAAAACGATCCGATAGGACGCCTCGGATCCGAAAAACCGAGCCTTCCCCTGCGCACCGCCCGTGCCACCGCCGCAATCGCCTTTTCCTGCCCTATAATTCTTTTCCTGAGAAGTTCCTCAAACTCAAGAAGCCTGCGGCTTTCCTCGCGCGTTATCCTTGATGCGGGGATTCCGGTGCGCATACACACCGTTTCTGCGATACTGTCAAAGTCAATCTCAGCACGCCCTTCAAGTACCTTTTGCCAGCTCTCACTCACCATAGAAAGCTCTCGCCTTAAGCTTTCTTCTCTGTCCCGAAAACGTGCCGCGCCCTCAAAGTCCTCCGTCTGTATGCACTTTTCTTTCATACCGACAGCGTTCACTATATTTTCCTCAAGCTCGCGCATACGCGGAGGCGGCGACGATGCGTATATCTTCGCTCGGCTTGCCGCCTCATCAATCAAATCTATTGCTTTATCCGGCAGGCGGCGCTGCGGGATATACTTTTCTGAAAGCTCAATCGCGGCAGCTATTGCCTCGTCCGTAATTCTTATCTTGTGATGCTGTTCGTATCTTTCCCTCAGTCCCGCAAGAATCTCTGTACTTTCCTCTTTTGAAGGCTCCTCAACCTCTACCGTCTGGAATCTGCGTGAAAGCGCGGCAGACGGTTCGATATACTTTCGGTACTCCTCGTGCGTTGTCGCACCTATAATCTGGATTTCGCGGCGTGAAAGTGCAGGCTTTAATATGTTCGCAGCATCTATCGCCCCCTCTGCCGCTCCCGCGCCCACAATGTTGTGTATTTCGTCTATAAATAGAATTATATCTCCTACGCGGCTTACTTCGCGCAATATCGAGCGTATGCGTTCTTCGAACTCACCTCTGTATTTCGTGCCGGCAACAACTCCGGAGATATCAAGCATAAAAATCCTTTTTCCCGAAAGAATGCGCGGCACATTTCCTTTTACAATGCGCTCTGCAAGCCCCTCTGCAACGGCTGTTTTTCCGACACCGGGGTCTCCTATCAGAAGCGGATTGTTTTTCGTTCTTCGCGCAAGTATTTCTATAACGTGCCGAAGCTCTTTCTCTCGCCCGATTACCGGATCGGTTTTGCCCTCACGGACAAGCTCACACAAATCTCTCCCGTAGTTTTTAAGTAATTTTGTTTCGTTTTTTTCAGAACTGCGGCGATTATCAGCGTTTTTTCTGCAATCCGCGCCGTTATCCCCTCCAGATGGCATAATAAGCCGCGCGAGCTTTTCCGTATCCGTTCCCATGCTTTTTAAAAGCTTTTTCGCGCTGCAGGAGTCCTCGCAAATGATTCCGGCAAGCAAATGCTCGTCCCCGATGAAACCGTCACCCGTGCTTTTTGATTTGTTATACGCACATCTCACTATTCTCCGAGAACACGGGCTTAACCC
Source organism: Eubacteriales bacterium (assembly GCA_045537045.1). Lineage (GTDB taxonomy): Bacteria > Bacillota > Clostridia > Oscillospirales > JAAYXM01 > SIG480. The sequence continues at coordinate 74,599 of JAZSOS010000049.1, read as the reverse complement.
CTGAAGCGTATTTTTATGAGCTTTTCCGATGCCGGTTCGGGAAATTACGCAGCTTCTCACTTTTTCTGCAGAAACGCCCTCTGCAATCAGTAATTTTGCAGCCTTGCCCTCTCCGTCACGAAGTATCCCCAGAAGAATATGCTCACTCCCCACATATCCGTGCCCGAGTTCTGCCGCACATTCATGTGCACACCGAAGCACGCTTTCCGCACGAAGCGTAAATCTGTTCTCAAAAAACATGGTTTCCTCCGATTTGTATTTTGATTCCACAGATTAAATTTTACCTTTTTATCCGGTGTTTTATACATAAGCATTTTCGACAATATAAACTTTTTTGTAATTTTTCAAATTTTTTTAGTTTACCCTATTGATTTTTTTCTTATTCATTGTTACAATAGATATATTGAAAAAGATGGAGGTGTTATTGACATGGCATATGTAATTAGCGACGAGTGCGTAATGTGTGGTTCTTGTGCAGGTGCTTGCCCCCTTGGTGCAATCTCCGAAGGTGATACAAAGTACGTTATCGACAAGGACGCATGCGCTGGCTGCGGTGAGTGTGCAAGTGCTTGCCCGGTAGATGCTATCTCCGAGGAATAATCCCCCGAAGATTTCAATGAGCTGTGGCGAGATTCGTCACAGCTCATTTTCATTACCCGTTTTTTATATTACAAAAATCGCAAGGCAGATTTGCCTTGCGATTTTCTTTTTAATATCTCTTTTTCTTTGCGCGTGCGGCTTCGCTCTTCTTACGGCGCTTTACGCTCGGGCTTTCATAATGCTCTCGCTTACGCAGCTCGGAGAGAACGCCTGACTTTGCGCAGGAACGCTTGAATCTTTTGAGAGCGCTCTCCAAAGACTCATTTTCCTTTAAACGGATTTCTGACATTGTTATCCCTCCCTCCGCGATCAGAACCAAAAATAAATATTAACATTACTATTATAATAGAAAAGTTGCTTTATGTCAACAATAATAATTTTAAATTATTCGTGAATTTGAAAATTTATTTTATGATGAGGTTGACAAGTCTGTTTTTTACGACAATACTCTTAACGAGATTACCGTTTGCAAGCGCTTCCGCTACCTTCGGCTCTGCAGATGCAAGCTTTATAACTTCATCATCCGAAAGGTCTGCCGGAACGGTTATACGGCTCTTTATCTTTCCGCATACCTGAACTGCAATCTCAACCTCAGATGCGCGGGTCTTGCTCTCGTCATACAGAGGCCATGTTTCTTTTGCAAGCATTGTCTTCTCGCCGTAGCTTTCCCAGAGTTCCTCTGCCATATGCGGAGCAAACGGAGAGAGAAGCTTAAGAAGAATCTTCATCTCACCGCGGGTTGTGCCATTTGAGCTGAAGTCGTTGATAAGCGCCATCATAGCGGCAATCGCGGTGTTGAACTTCATGTTTTCGATATCGTCGCCGACCTTCTTTATCGTCTTATGAATTGCCGCCTCGTTCTTTGCGGTAATCTCGTCAGACGCATCTGCATTCTCGGCAAGATTCCAGATACGGTCAAGGAAGCGCTTACAGCCCTTGACTGCCTGGCTGTCCCATGATGCAACCTTTTCAAAGTCGCCGATATACATAATGTAAAGGCGCATTGTATCTGCACCGAACTGATTGATGATATCGTTCGGGTTTATAACATTTCCACGGGATTTTGACATCTTCTCGCCGTTTTCGCCGAGAATCATACCGTGGCTTGTACGCTTTGCATACGGCTCCTTCGTCGGAACAACGCCGATATCGTAGAGGAACTTATGCCAGAAGCGTGAATAGAGAAGGTGAAGCGTGGTATGCTCCATACCGCCGTTGTACCAGTCAACCGGTGCCCAGTAATCAAGAGCCTCTTTCGATGCAAGTGCGGTATCGCAATGCGGATCCATATAGCGGAGGAAATACCAGCTGGAGCCTGCCCACTGAGGCATGGTGTCAGTCTCGCGCTTTGCCGGTGCGCCGCAATGCGGGCAGGTGGTGTTCACCCAATCGGTGATGTTTGCAATGGGGCTTTCGCCGTTATCCGTCGGCTCGTAGGACTCAACCTCGGGAAGGCGAAGCGGAAGCTCGCTTTCCGGAACGGGAACCCATCCGCACTTTTCGCAATATACAAGCGGAATCGGCTCGCCCCAGTATCTCTGACGTGAGAAAACCCAGTCGCGGAGCTTGTAGTTTGTTTTCGGTGTGCCGAGCCCTTCTTTTTCAAGAAACTCGATAATCTTTTTCTTTGCCTCGCTGACTTCAAGACCGTCAAGGAAGCCGGAGTTTACCATCTTGCCTGTTTCGACATCGGTAAATGCTTCATTTTGAACATCGCCGCCGGCTACAACCTCGATAATCGGGAGGTCAAACTTCTTTGCAAAATCCCAGTCACGCGTGTCGTGTGCCGGAACTGCCATAATTGCACCTGTGCCGTAGGACATGAGAACATAGTCGGAAATGAAAATCGGAATCTCCTTGCCATTTACGGGATTGATTGCCGAAACTCCCTCGATTTTCGCGCCGGTTTTATCCTTTGCAAGCTCTGTTCGCTCAAAGTCTGACTTCTTTGCGGAAAGCTCTGCATATGCGCGAACTTCATCATAGTTCTTTATGATATCCTTCCACTTTTCAACATACGGATGCTCCGGAGAGATAACCATATATGTAGCACCGAAAAGTGTGTCCGGACGTGTGGTATATACGGTAAGCGTATCGTTTGCGGTTGTTGCAAACTTAACCTCTGCACCGGTAGACTTGCCAATCCAGTTCTTCTGCTGGATTTTTACGCGCTCGATAAAATCAACATCGTCAAGGTCGTTGATAAGGCGCTCTGCATATTCGGTAATCTTGAGCATCCACTGGCTCTTTTCCTTGCGGACAACTTCGCTTCCGCAACGCTCACAGCCGCCGTTTACAACCTCTTCGTTTGCAAGCACGCACTTACAGGATGTGCACCAGTTTACGGGCATCTGCATCTTATATGCAAGTCCCTTTTCAAAAAGCTTTAAGAAAATCCACTGTGTCCACTTAAAATAGTTTGGGTCTGTGGTGTTTATCTCTCTGTCCCAGTCGATGGAATAACCGAGGGATGTAAGCTGTGATTTGAAGAATGCAACATTCTTCTTTGTTACTTCTGCCGGATGAATTTTATGCTGTATTGCATAGTTTTCCGTAGGAAGTCCGAATGCATCCCATCCCATCGGGAAAAGAACGTTATAGCCGTCCATACGGCGCTTTCTGGAAATAACATCAAGCGCAGTATATGGACGCGCGTGACCTACATGCAGACCGTTACCCGACGGGTACGGGAACTCGACAAGTGCATAAAACTTTTTCTTGTCGCCGCCATTTTCAGCGTGGAATGCCTTTTCGTCTTCCCAGCGCTTCTGCCACTTTTTTTCAATTGCACTAAAATCATACTTCATTTGTAAAACCCCTTTACTCACTTAACATTTCTTCAACGGATAAGGCAGTTGCATCTGCCCATACCTTGTCAAGCTGATAAAATCTTCTTCCTTCGTCTGTGAAAATGTGGATTATTATGCTGCCGTAGTCCATAAGAACCCACGAACCGCCGTGACCTTCAATATGGTGCGGTGCAATTTCCGCCTCGTCAAACTTCTGCTCAACGGCTTCCTTGAGCGTGCGCACGTGTGTGTTTGAATTACCGGTGCAGATTATAAAATACTCGGACAAGGTTGTGATTTCTTCAATCTTTAAAACGTTTATGTCCAGCGCAAGCTTTGTATCAAGTGCCCTAACCGCGCATTTTACCTGTTCCTTTATATTCATTATTTCTTCCCTCCCTTTTAAGCCGAGGAGAGTCGAACCCCTCAAGCCTTAAACTTGTTAAATTTTTATACTTTAAACAGATTGAGTTCTTCAATCGGCGTTGTGTACGGATTATAATATTCGTTGATAAGCGCAAGCGCTTCGTCTTCCTTGGGGAAGTAGTACGAAAGTCCTTCGTAGTAATTTGCGTACCCCGGAAGCGTGTGCATCTCTACATCCTCTTCAAGATTCATCGTAAGCATCTGCTTGCCGAGCCAAATGCCGTTGCCGAGGGTTAAGTCGGTTTCGAGATTGTCTATTATTATGCCGGAAAGCTCCGGAATCTTGGCAAACGTTGCTGGAGTGAGCATTTTCTTTATAACAGCTTCAACAAAGGTATGCTGAACCTTGATTCTTCCAAGGTCTCCGTCGGCATACGTTGCACGGTAGCGCATAAAACCCATTGCGTCGTAGCCGTCAAGAGTCTGCAGACCTTTATCTATATCTATAACAAGGTCCTGCGTCGGGTCTTTATAATGCATATCAATTGGAACATCAACCGTGACGCCGCCGATTGCATCAATAACATACACAAACGCATCCACTGTAACAAGCACATATTTATCCGGACGTATGCCGGTAACGCTCTGCACCTCGTCAAACAGCGTGTAGATATCGCCCTTTGACATCGCGTAAGCCGCGTTTATCTTCTTTGTGGCGCGTCTCGCGTTTATAATAGTGTCACGCGGGATGCTTAAAATGTTCATTTTCTTTTCGACCGTATCAAAGCTTGCAAGCATAATGGTGTCTGTGCTCATACTTGCCGCATCGGTTCCTACGACAAGCATCGTAAATGTACCCTCTCTGTGCTCGCGGTCTATCATAGATATCTTTTCATCGCGGATAACACTTCCACGGGAGGAAGTGCTGACCGGCTCTGCCGCCGGTGGGCGGATGTTATCTATCACCAGTGCCGCCGCAACCATAATTGCCGCCGCGATGACCAGAATTGCCGATATTGTATATTTAGCCTTGTTGCTGAGTCTCATTTTTTTCATCTTTTGTGAAACAGTCCTTTCAACTGTTGGCGGCAATTTCAAAATTACGCGCCTTTACCATATTTGAATCAATCTCACAGCCGCGCGAAATAAGCACGCGCAGTGTTGTATCAAACCCCGAAATAAGAGCACGGGACAAATCCTCAAACGCGAGTTTGCGTATTTCACAAACGCCGTCAAAGCTTCTTCCCTCTTCGGTCAGGTCTGCAAGCCATATTATTTTTTCAAGAAGCGTCATCCCGCTCTTTGCCGTGGTATGCCAACGGATTGCGCCGCATACCTCCTCCGGCTCGTCAAACTCACGCCACGCGATGATTGCACCTGAAAAAGCATGGATAATCTTTTCCGAACGCTGAACGCGGTTTAATATAATACCATGTTCATCAACCAGAGAAAGCTGCTTGTCATAAGGCATTTCCTTTGCTATATCGTGCAAAAGTGCCGCCCGACGTGCGAGAGAGGTATCCGCTCCCCACTTTTCAGCAAGGCGCTCTGCCATATCAACACAGCCGAGCGTGTGACGGTATCTCTTTTCACTCATTACTGATTTTACACGCTGTTCTATCTCTTTTTCTGTCAAATTTTATCACACCCCGAAATTCCGTAAAGATTTTTTCGGATTATATAATCATAAACTTCCGGCGGTAAGAATTTCTGAAGCTCTTTGCGATTTTTTCCCGGACGAAGCTCTGTTGACGATACGGTAAGCGCCGCTACCTCCAACACACGCGTTTTCGCACCGTATTTTTCCTTCAAATACTCTGAATATGCAAGAAGCTTTTCCTTATCATCATTTTCGCGTGCAACTGCCGCAACAGAGGCAAGAGAAAAAATCTCTTCAAAACAAAACCATGTTTCAAGGCTTAAAAACATATCCGTTCCCATAATAAGCCACAGCTCATCCTCCGGATATTTTTTGTGAAGCTCGCGCAAGGTATACACCGTAAAGCTTTTTCCTTCGCGCTTTATCTCGATATCGCTTACCTCCGCGCCGAGAGTCTTTGCCGCAAGATAAGTCATTTCAAGGCGTTGTTCCGTAGTCGCAGAGTGCTCTGCTATCTGCTTATGCGGCGGAGTTCCCGTAGGAATAAAGATAATCCGGTCAAGAGACAGCTCATCTTTTGCTGCGCGTGCGGCGTTTATATGCCCCATATGCGGCGGATTGAACGTGCCGCCCATAAGTCCCGTTCGCATTTACAGAATTTCCTCTAACTTTTGTGCCATAATACGCAGAGATTTTGCTCGGTGGGATATCTCGTTTTTTCTTTCCTGCGTCATTTCCGCAGTGGTCATGCCCTCATCGGGAACGAAGAACACAGGGTCGTAGCCGAATCCGCCCTCGCCGTGTGGCGCGCGAAGTATCTCACCCTCAATCTCGCCGCGGGCAGAAATTTCACGCCCGTCGGGGAATACACAAGTTATAACGGAAACAAAGCGAGCCTGACGCTTTCCGTCCGGAACATCCTTCATATTTTCAAGAAGATACTCATAACGCTCTACATCATCGCGGCACTTATCCCCGCCGTAGCGTGCGGAATACACACCCGGCTCGCCACCAAGCGCATCAACCTCAAGACCGGAATCGTCAGCTATTGCAGGAAGATTTGCAACCCTCATCGCGGCAAGCGCCTTTATGCGCGAATTTTCCTCAAATGTCGTCCCCGTTTCCTCGGCATCGGATTCTATTCCCGCCTCGGCAAGAGACAGCGCACGTACGCCGAGCTTTTCAAGAATTGCGCCCATTTCACGCAATTTCTTTTTGTTATTCGTAGCGATTATAAACTCCATTTATACCACCTCAAAAAGTGCATCAACAAAGCCTTCTGCATCAAACTCGGTAAGGTCGTCAATCTGCTCGCCAACGCCGATATATTTTATCGGCAGGCTCATTTCATCGGCAATGGAGATAACGATACCGCCCTTTGCCGTGCCATCAAGCTTTGTAAGGATTATTCCCGAGAGATTTGCAACCTCATTAAACTTTTTTGCCTGAATAAGCGCGTTCTGCCCTGTTGTTGCATCAAGCACGAGGTATGATTCAATCTCCGCATCGGGAAGCTCGCGCTCAAGCACACGTCGGATTTTCGCAAGCTCGTTCATAAGGTTCTGGTTATTGTGCAAGCGCCCTGCCGTATCACAGATAAGCACATCCGCCCCTCTTGCGCGTGCGGCATTTGCCGCGTCAAAAACGACAGCCGCGGGGTCTGCACCCTCGGCATGGCGGATGATATCCGCCCCCGAGCGTTTTGCCCAGATATCAAGCTGTTCTCCCGCCGCGGCACGGAACGTATCTCCCGCCGCAAGAACAACGCGCTTTCCCTCTGCAATATATCTTGACGCAAGCTTTCCTATCGTTGTGGTTTTTCCGACACCATTTACACCTACGATAAGAATAGCTTTCTGTTTTGATCCTGCATTTTCTTTTGCGTTTGCAATGAGGATATCAAGAAGAATTGACTTAATTTCCGCAAGTATTTCATCTGCATCATGAAGCTTTTTCTCCTTGACGCTTTCACGCAGAGCATCCGTAACCTTCATCGCAGTTGCAACACCCAGGTCTGCCATGATGAGCGTTTCTTCCAGCTCTTCAAGCATTTCCTCGCGGTCGGATGAAAAGCTGCGCACAATACTCGCAAGCTGATTTCCAACTGCCGCGCGGGTTTTCGCAAGCCCCTGTTTTATTTTATCGAATAGTCCCATTTAAAAAACCTCTTTAAAATTTCTTTAAGCTGAGGGGAGCCGAACCCCTCAAGCCGTTCGCCTCTCCGCGGCTTAAGTAAGCTTTACGCCGATTGAGCGCTCAACCTCGGAGATGCTTATTGCAAGCATCTTGGAAACGCCTTTTTCCTGCATGGTTACACCGTAAAGCGTGTCTGCCTCTTCCATCGTTCCGCGACGGTGCGTGATAACAATAAACTGAGTTGTTGCGGCAAGACGGCGCAAATACTCAGCGTATCTTGCAACGTTGACATCATCAAGCGCGGCTTCGATTTCGTCGAGCACGCAGAACGGCGTCGGACGTATCTTCATAATTGCAAAGTAAAGCGCAATGGCAACGAGCGCACGTTCACCGCCGGAAAGAAGCGTTATCGTTTTGAGCGTCTTTCCGGGCGGCTGGACGCGGATTTCAATACCGCAGTTTAGGATATCACCCTCATCTTCAAGCACAAGCTCTGCCATACCGCCGCCGAATATTTCGGAGAAGGTTTCTCCGAAGTTTTTGTTGATAACCTTGAACTGCTCAGCGAAAATCGTCTGCATTTCTTCGGTTATTTCGGCAATCATCCGCTCAAGCTCTGTCTTTGCTTTTTCAAGGTCACCGCACTGTTTTGTCATAAACTCATAGCGCACGGATACCTTGTCGTATTCTTCAATGGCATTGACGTTTACATCGCCCAGCTTTCTCACCGCGCTCTTAAGCTCGGATATCCGCTTTGTCGCCTCAGGGATAGACGGAATCTCAACAATATATTTATCTGCAGTCCCCATCGTAAGCTCATAAGAATCCCAGAGCTTTTCGGTAATCTGCTGTTCCTCACGGGTGGCAGACTCTTTCTTCATTTCAAGGCGGGAACGCTCTTTTTCAAGTCCCAGTATCTCGTTGTTCTTTTCTTTGCTTTCCTTGTCCTTGCGGTTACGCTCAGCCTCAAGGGAAAGACGGGCCTCTACAATACCTGATATTCTCTTTTTAATATTATCTTTATTTTGGCGCCTGTCTTCTGCATCAAGCTTCTTCTCCGCAATGTCTTTCGCGAGAGCTTCGTTTTCTGACTCAATCTTTCGAATACTCTGCTCTTTTACCTCACGGTCACCTGCAAGAGCATCGGAAAGCTTCTCAATTTCCTCGCGTGCACGCACAGCTTCCGCAGCCTCAGCGCGAATAGCTGCAAGCGTCGCGGAGCGCTCAGACATTTTCTCGGCAAGCTCCGTTTTGCGGGTTGCAAGCTCTGCATTTCCTGAAATAAGCGCCGCTTCCTCTTCACGCAGCTTTGAAAGCTCCGCTTCCTTTTCGGCTATGCACTCGCGCGTGGTCTGCATAATCCGCTCGGACTGGCTTTTCTTTCCCGCAAGAGACGTAAGCTCTTCACCAAGAGAGTCGATAAGCTCGTTGAGGTGACGGTGAAGCGTTTTATAATGCTCAATTTCCGTTTCCGCCTTAAGAAGAATATCCTCGCAGGCGCGCTTATCGTTGCGGCAGACTTCCATTTCATAGGTAAGCGCATTGTATTCACGCTCAGCCTCTGCCTTTTCGGCATTTGCTGCATCTATCTTTCCTGCAAGGGAGGAAAGCTCGGCATCTATCTTTTTAATTTCATTTGTTCTGGTAAGTATTCCCGATGTCTTGTTCACACTACCGCCGGTGTACGTACCGCCCGAATTTATTATCTGCCCGTCAAGCGTAACTATACGGAAGCTGTAGCCGTATTTTTTTGCAAGCGCGGATGCACTGTTTATGTTGTCGCAAACAGCAATCTTTCCGAGAAGATATCGGATTGCGGGAGAGAATTTTTCATCGTACTCTACAAGATGTGATGCAAGCCCGACAAAGCCCGCCTGTTCGGAAAGACCTTTCTGTGTAAGCTCATTCCCCTTTACAGTGTCGAGCGGCATAAAGGTTGCACGCCCGCCGTCGGTGCGTTTGAGATATGCAATCGCCTCTTTTGAATCGCGTTCATCCCCCACGATAACGTTCTGGAGAGCACCGCCGAGTATGGTTTCAATTGCAACCGTGTATTTCTCGGAAACACGGATAAGCTGGGAAACCGTTCCGTATATTCCGCCCAGGCTTCCCGCATCCTTTGCCTTCATTATATTTTTTACGGCATAGGAATAACCCTGCAAATCTCTTTCCATTTCGCGGAGCATGCGAAGCTTGTTTTCAAGCGACTCGCGGTTTAATGACAGCTTGCCACAGTTCTCTTTCAGCCGCTCAAACCTTTCTCCGCGGGATTTGTATTTCATTTCAAAGCCGTTTAACATATTTTCCGCACTTGAGCATTTTTCCTGTGCCTCGGAAAATTCTTCCTTTACAACGGCAAATTTCTTTTTGGACTCGGCAAGCTCGGCTTCACGCGTCTGAAGCTCTGCCTCAATATCGACGCGGCGTGTATCAAATCCCGCAAGCTCGGCTTCAGATGCCGACATAGCAATGCGAAGCTTGCTTATATCATCCTCGCACATACGCTCACGCAGACGCAAATCGTCAAGCTGCGCCTCAGTTGACTCACTCTTGCCTGTCGCGGCGGCGGCTGCCTCGCGTAGCTCTTCAATGTTCTTTTCTATTTCACGGGCAGATGCTTCAAGCTCCTCCACCCTGTCGTTTCTCGCCTTTATCTGCGCGGCAATGTCCTCTGCGCGGGTTGTTTCATCATTTATCTCCGCGCGGATACGCTCGATATTCTTTATGTTGTTTGCAACAGTTGCCTCAAGCGTTGCGATTGCACTCTGCATTTCGTGGATTTCCCGCTCGGCTTCACGCTCCTGCTCACGAGCGTTTTCTGCCTCGACATCCTTTTCGCGCATCTTCTCAGCAAGCGTTTCAACCTCTGCATACAGGCTTTCAAGCGCAGCCTTTGATGAATTAAACTGTGCGCACACAACCTCATAATCGTTTATGTATTTCTGAGCATTTTCCTTTGCACGAGCAAGGTTTTCCGTCCATACGGTAACCTCAAGACCGCGCAGCTCATCAAATATTTTTATGTATTCCTTTGCCTTTTCCGCCTGTACTTTCAGCGGACCGACCTGCGCTTCAATCTCGGTGAGAATATCACGCAGACGGATAAGGTTTTCTTCTGTTGATGCAAGCTTGCGTTCCGATTCCTCCTTGCGGTGACGGAACTTTGAAATACCCGACGCTTCCTCAAAAATCTCGCGGCGATCTCCACTCTTTGCAGAGAGAATTTCATCAATGCGCCCCTGACCGATAATCGAATAACCGTCACGCCCAAGACCTGTATCCATAAACATCTCATTTATATCGCGCAAACGGACAGAGCTTCGGTTGATGTAATATTCACTTTCGCCCGAGCGGTAAAGGCGGCGGGTAACGGTAACCTCGTTATACTCACACGGGAGTACGCCGTCAGAGTTGTCAATGGTCAGCGATACCTCTGCAAAGCCGACCGCGCTTCTCTTCTGCGTTCCCGCAAAAATAACGTCCTGCATATTGCTTCCGCGAAGCGTACGGGTGGACTGCTCGCCCAGAACCCAGCGCACAGCGTCGGAAATGTTAGACTTTCCGCTGCCGTTAGGTCCAACGATAGCCGTTATTCCGTCGCCGAAAGATATGACGGTTTTGTCCGGGAATGATTTAAACCCCTGCAGTTCAAGACTTTTTAAACGCAAACAATCCACCTCCCTTTTTATAAGTGTAAAATGCAAAATTAATTTTATACGTACACAATCATACTAGTATATTCTATCAATTTTTACATCATTTTGCAAGAAATATTTTTCAAAAACCGTAAAAAAGCGTTTTTATTTTTAATAAGTGTTGTTTGGAGGTTATGTACACTGTGATTTCGTGTAACGCCACGTCCTTTTCGGGCATAAGGTAAAATGAAAAACCACATTTCGGGAGTGAACTGATCATGCACGGAAAAATCCGTCTTTGTGATATGCTTCCGGGGCAAACCGGACACGTCTTTTCCCTGTCGGAGGAAAGCAGTATCTATGGGCGTCTGCGCGACCTCGGACTGATTAAAGGGACAAGAGTGGAATGTATTATGAAAAGCCCGCTCGGAGACCCTGTGGCATATCTTATACGCGGCGCACTTATTGCCTTGCGCCGGGATGATGCAAAATATGTTCTCATTGAAAGGATGGAGTGATTTTAATTGGGACTTACCCGTGACTCCGTGGGCAAAGGTGCCGCGGACAGTACGCTTACTATAAAAAAACGAAACCCGAACGACCGCATAATTGCACTTGCCGGAAACCCATACGTCGGCAAAAGCACGGTTTTTAACGAGCTGACGGGACTGCGCCAGCACACCGGTAACTGGCCTGGCAAAACCGTGACAAATGCGCAAGGCTTCTGTGAAAGAAACGGACACGGCTATGTACTCATCGATATTCCGGGTACATACTCGCTCTCTCCTTCCTCTGCCGAGGAAGAGGTGGCGCGTGATTTCTTGTATTCCGGTCTCTCCGATGCCGTTGTCGTAGTCTGTGATGCAACGTGCCTCGAGCGCAATCTTATTCTTGTTCTGCAAACTGCAGAAATTGCCGAAAACGTAATTGTATGCGTAAATCTTATGGACGAGGCAAAAAAGAAGAAAATAGAAATTGACCTTGACGCTCTCTCCCGGGAGCTTTCGCTTCCCGTCGTTGCAACCCGCGCTCGTGACGGCAAGGGACTTGATGCTCTTCTCGATACCATAGAATCCGCTATTTCAGACCCTTTGCCGCACAAGCGTACTCCTTTCCACTCGGCAGAAGAGCTTACGTGTGAAGCCGAACGTATTTACAGCCTTTCGGTAAAGAAACCGGACTCTGGTAGCTATTCGTACCGCGAACGATTTGCAGATAAAATCCTTACAAGCAAGCTTTTGGGATTTCCAATAATGCTCCTGATGCTTCTCGGAATATTCTGGCTGACAATTGAGGGTGCAAATTACCCGTCTTCACTTTTGTCCGGTTTTCTGCTTGGTCTTGAGGATGATATTTTCCGTCTGCTTTCTTTCCTGCACTTGCCAACACCGGTGTGCGAAGCGCTCGTCTTCGGCGTATACCGCACGCTTTCGTGGGTAGTTTCCGTAATGCTCCCGCCCATGGCAATATTCTTTCCTTTATTCACACTTTTGGAAGACCTCGGATATCTCCCTCGCGTTGCATTTAACTTAGACCGCATATTTAAAAAATGCGGTGCCTGCGGAAAGCAGGGGCTGACAACGTGTAGATGGAAATTTAGGGTGTTTTTTCTTGTTCTCCCACACATCCGATAAAGCGATAATATATGCGTACAGTCTGCCTTTTCAGCCTTTTTCCGTTTTCCTCTTTGTAGTATTCACCCTGCTCTATCTCTATCCGCTCAATTAACTTTTGAAGCAGTGGCTTTGTCAGTTCTTTGACATCGGTTACTTCTTCCAAAAGAGAAAAGAAATTATTATATCTGTCTTTTCTGTCTTGTTCGACTTTAACATTGCCTCTGATATCTTCGATGGCTTTTTCAAGGTCTGTTAATTCATTACTGTATTCAGCAGACAGTTTTTCATACATCGCTTCATTTATTCGGTTAAATGTGTAGTTTTCAAACAGCTTTTTCATCAAAAAAGAAAGCTCGTCAACTCTCTTTTTCATGTTAGCAATTGTTTGATTTGCTCCTGTGTTTTCTGTCCGGTGCATTTTCTCTTGCTCAAGTTCCTTTGCTATTTTGGTTTTGTCATCTTGAGATAACGCCAACCAACCTTGCAACTCTTGAAGAACGGCATCATAGAGCAAATCATAACTTATAAAGTGATTACTGCATTCGGTGGAATCATAAGCTTTATAACCGCCACAACACAAATTATATGTCGTACCCTTTTTCCTCGATGGTGCAAGACTCATATTTCTTCCGCAATCAGCACACTTGGCTATACCGGCAAAAACATTTGTAAATCCTTTCGTCGGCAAACAACGCCGTGATACACTTCGATTTCGGACAATGTTGAACATCTCCTCTGTGATTAATGGCTCATGCGTGTTCTCAATCACTATCCATTCACTTCTTGGTCTTGCTTGTGTTACTTTGCTTTTGAACGATATTTTGTTAGTCTTGCCTTGCAGGGTCTTTCCTAAATACACCTCGTTTTTCAGCATCTTACAAACCATAGCAGAAGTCCATTCCTTGCGCTGTGTATAGTTATCAACATTAAGATATGGTCGAGACATACAACGGTACACTGCCGGAGTCGCAACACATTTATTATTCAAGTGTTTTGCAATCTCGCTTGGTGCTTTTCCGTCTGCTGCCATTTGAAAAATTTCTTTTACAACATGCGCAACTTGGTAGTCGATAACTAATCGGTTTTTATTGCCATGCTCCACATCTTTCTTATAACCATATGGTGCAAAGCTCGCTATGCATTCGCCACGTTCCATTTTTGCGTTAAACGCAGTACGTATCTTGTTGCTTATATCTCTCGCATACATCTCATTCATGACTGTCATAAACGATGCTGTCATAGATGTTCCGCTTGTCAGATTAAAGGAATCATAACCATCAATAACGGATATGTAACGTACTCTGTGTGCAGGGAAATATTCATCCAGTAAGTCTGTTGTTCGTGCACTGTTTCTCCCTAACCGCGATAGGTCTTTTGTAAGGACACAGTTTATCTTACCGTTTTCAATATCCTCAATCATGCGTTTAAATTCTGGTCGGTCATAGTTTGTGCCGGAGAACCCGTCATCCGAATACTCGTCAACAACTACCAATCCATGTTTGTCTGCATACTCTTGTAAAATGCTTCTTTGAGTTGTAATACTTGAGCTTTCCCCAGCTCCTTCATCATCTTTTGACAGTCTTAGATATAGAGCAGTCCTATAAACTTTTTTTACCTGTTGTTCCCTCATTCATTTACCTCCTTTGTGTGGGACACAACAGTTGTATTGGTATTATTATTGTAACATCTTTTGTCCAAATTTTCTACCACATACATTTTTAATATGTCATTTATATTTACGTTATTAGTTGTGAAAAATCTTTCGATGTTAATAACGGAATTTTCTCTTATGTACTGTGAGTTTTGATTAGTCTCGTTCATACAAGCATCACCGTCGTTATTATATGAAATTCCAACCGACGGAAACACTAAAATCTTTCGCGGATTATAATTTATTATATTATTCGTCAATAATTCATTTCTCCTTTTTCGTTTTTTGGGTGAGCGGACGGCACGATTAAACCGCCCGCTCGTGTTTTAGTTATTGAGGGATTTTGCCTGTACTGTGTGGAGCAGTCTTCTAAGTGTGTCTTCAATGTCATCAGCTTCCGTGATATTCACATTGCCGTTCATGTTGTAATTATTAGTTACAGCTCTGTCTGCAATATTCTTAGAGAAGTCCACATTTGGTTTCGGGATATTGAACATATCTGCCAATGGTCTAAGCGTATTCATATCAAAAATAGTTTCAAGGTTATTCGCAAACCTATCAAACAGAAGGTTGTTCTCGGGAGTAAGTATCTTTTCGGTAAGGCTCGGAGAAAGAACAATCTCATCTTTCTCGGTTGCCTTTATTCCGCCAAGTCCTTTAAGAACACCGCCACTGTCATAAAGCGGTTTGCCATTCTGATAATATTTGCCGTTTGACGGGTTATAATCCGCGCCAATTGAAGCCGCAAGCTTTTGGTTTGTCGCGTGAAGCTCTGCCTTGGTAGCGCTGTCTGAAACGTGCCATTTGGTAGAGTTGTTCATCATCTGCTGGACAACAGAACCAACATTAGCATTTGGGTCTACGCTACCCCATCTGCCGGAGCTTGAAGAAGAACCGGATGAAGAACCTGAACCATTTGATGAACTACTGCTTGTATAGCTTTCAATGTTAATGCTACCTAATTCAGCCGTCAGCTCGTTTACAATATCTGCAAAATTATCAAGCGGGTCTTTGAGGAGTTCTACCTTAGTAGAAAACTCTTCAATCTTATCATGAAGGTCTTCCATTGCATTGTCAATAGCTTCTTGTTCAAGTTGCCACTGACCAATTCGAGCCTTTAAGCTGTTGGTATACTCCAACTGCGTTTTCTCGCGTTCAAGCTGTTCTACCTGAGCTTTCGCATCTGCTAAATCCTCAGTCGCCTGACGGAGCTGGTCTGTGTCGTGTGTCCATACCCATTTGCCGTCAACTATTTGTCGGATATTCTTTTCTGCAAGAACATTATTAAGCGCATCTTGCTTCTTCTGAAGGTCAATCTCAGCCTGTACAATTTCAAGTTCTTTCTCTTTGAGGGCAAGTCTACGCTCATACTGTGCCGTGATTTCCTCGGCTTTATATATCTCCTCTTCACCCAACTTATTAAGTTTGGATATATATTCTTCGGTAAGTCCATCTACCTCGCCAGAGATTTCCTTTATCTTGTCCATCTCTAACTTATAATCGTCTTCGTTGTAGACAAGATTGCGGGTTTCTTCATCGAGATATTCAGAACCTATCTTAGATGTTGCAAGAGCTTTCTCTGCTTCTCTTCTTGCAGACAAAAGTTTATTTTCAAGACCAAACTGTGCTTTCTTCATGTCGAGAAGGGCTTGCTCTTTATCTATAAGGTAGTCGTAATGTTCTTTGTCGTCCTCGGCTTGTTTCTCACGAAGGTCTGCATGGCGTTCGAGTTGGTCGATAAGACTTGAAAGGTGGTCATAGTGTGCATCTTGTAAATCTTTGCGTAAATCAAAGACTTCCTTTTCAAGACCCATAATGTCATCGTAATACTCAAACCATTCTTTTTTGAACTCCTGTATCATCTTCATATCGTCTGCAAAGGCTTCTTGTTTTGCCTTAGAGCCGAATGAATCATGATAACTATTGTATGCTTCTGTAAATTCGCCGTTAGCATGGAAGAAAGAGTCAACATCTATACCTTTATACTTATCTCGTATCTTTTGTGCTTCTTTACTGAGTTCGTTTTGAGCAGTCTTGCTTGCTTCAATGGTCTTGAGCCTATTATCGAGAGCTTTATTTGTGAGTTCAACATACTTGTCATACTCTTTTTCGGCGTCGACCATATCAAGCTGATTATCAATGATTTCGCCCTGTCTTTCAAGTGCTTCGACAGGAGCGGCTATGCGATTGATTATTGCATCTGTCGGGTCTGCTTTATCGGGCTTGTCTTTGTCAGAAGATTTGGAAGAATCGTCACCGGATGAACTACCACCGCTATTGTCTATGTAATCTTCTGCCTTCAGCGGAATAAAACCAAAATTAAAGCTACCATTTTCAATTGTGCGCTTGATATAGTTACCACGACGCTTTGCATCTTTGCTTGCTCCCGGGAGTAGGTTTTGCCGCATAATCTCAAGACGGTTTAAGGCATCCGCACTTGCACCCGCTGCGTTCGCTAAATTTATGAGCTGGCGTATATCATCTTCAGTGTTTAATTTTTTGGCAATTACACCGTTTTTCGCCTCTGCATACTTAGTAAGCTCTTTTCTCGCATCCTGAGCTGATTGTCCAACTCCATTGAAGGCGTTAGCCACCTGTTGTAAATCATAGTCGGTTCTTCCGGATATAAAGCCTATATCAATGAGCTTTTGAATAAAGTCACCATACGCAGGATCTTTGAGCATTTCTGCTGTAACCTTGCCTTGCTTACCTAAGTCTTGGAGTCCTTGCAATGCTTCATCAAACTGCCAGTTGTCGACTATTCGGTTAAATGCATTTGTTTTAGCATCTGTACCACCCATAGCAATAGCCATTTTGTCTTGGAAGTCGTTTATAAAGTCAATCCATTCATTAACCTTTTTATCATCTTCTGTGGTTGGATTTTGAATGTATTCTATACCTTCGGCATCTTCTGACCATTCTTTATTTTTGTCTTGAATATACTTGTTGACTGTCTCTATTCTTTTATTAATTGCCTTTATTTGTTCTTCTGTTGTCGCTTTTTCTCTTTCGGCATACAGCTTAGACAATTCTTTTATTTGGTTAAAGGCATACTCTTTTTCGGTAATGTCTGTTACATTTACTTCGTATGCATATCCACCACGAGTCTCTTTTCTTTTTGTATTACCAGAAGCATATTCTATCTTGCCAGCATCAGATTCCATTGTTTCAACAAACTTATCGTTAACTTCTTTTGCTTTGATTTTTTCTTGCATTTCAAGCAAATCATTTTGTCTCTCAAGTTCATTATTCTGCTTGCGGAGAGTTTCGAGTTCCTCGTTCTCAGTAAATGTAAGCTTGTCCTTACTTTCAAGCTCGGCAAGTCTCTGTCGGGTGGTTTGAAGCTCGTCATTCAATCCCTGCAATTCGGATTTTATACTTGAATATTCCGACTTTAAGTTAGAAAGTGCTTCGCGGGATTCTTCAAGCGATATGGTGAGGGAATCGACCGTTTTGACGATAGCATATATACCAACTGCCGCCACTGTTGCCATTCCAAGCGGAGAAGCAATCCAAGCTAATGCTTGTCTACCTAACTGCTCAGTAACCAATCCTATTGCAGTGCCGAGACTGCCTTCAGCGACACCGACAGCGAGAGTATCAGCTATGATTGAACGTGCGCGAATACCATTCCATAATCTCCCGGTTAACGCGAGAGCCGTATTAACAAGAATTATTTGGCTAATTAGCCGACCTACAGGCGCATTAAGCGCGTCTATAGCAGATGCTAACAGGTCTAATGATCCTTTAATAGTCTCGACGTTAGACATCCCTGCAATGTAGTTAGCCCATGCGGTGAATACTTTCTGTTGCTTCGCCTCGATGCTGTCTAACCAGCGTTCCTGTTCTTTAAGAGCGCTCCCGCTCGAGTTGATAGCATCAGAAAGAGCTTTTTGTGCTTGTCCTGACTGAAACGACTGAATTAATGCTGATATCTGATTACCTCTTTGCTTCCCAGCTATAGTTTCGAGAAGTGCCGCTTGGTCTGTCTGTGAAATGCGCTCCCATACTTCGGCGATATCCTCTAAAATGTTATATGTGCTTCTAAAGTTACCGTTATCATCAAATATATTTACCGCACCATGTGTGAGGTTGAGGATTTGCGTTTGGATTTTAGAAATTGACTCGACATTTTCATACTCCTCGCCGAGTTCTTCAAGCTCGCCCTTCATTCCTCTGATACGCATACTTAAAACCTTGAGGGCATTGCCCATTATTGAAGCATCCTGAACTATTTCAGTACCACCTGTAATCATTGCCAAAGTTTGGTTTATGTCGTTACCTGCAAACTTAAGAGCAGAAGCGGATTTTGACAATCCCTCGCCCAAACCTGCTGAGCTGACTGCAAATTTATTGCCGAGATTGTTGAGTTTATCTATAATCTGAATACTGTCTTTTGCTTCAATATTAAATGCTTTCATTGCCGTAACAATATCTGATACGGCGGTTTCATCTGAGACTTCGCCAACATTAGCGTAGATAGAAGATGTTTCGGAAAGTATAGCTGCTTCCTCTACGTTAAATCCGAGTTTTGCCCATCGTGCAGTTTGGTCTACAACACTTGATACAGAACGGGCAAGTCTATCTGCTTTTTCTCTTGCTGAATCAAGAAATTGATTGTATTTTTCATCAGTTTCATCAGTGACCTTTTTTAATGACACCATAGCATCATCCGTTGATTTAAGCTCTTGGAAACCTTCAGAGAATTTATTTAAAAGTTCACTGAAAATCCGGTACTGGATTAAATGCTGTAATCCGCGCCCTAAATGCGCCACAAAATCATTAGTCGCATCGCCCGCTCTCCTGATATGCTCGTGAGTGTGCCTTACATTGTTTGTAACCTCTTCGGTAATGTTGCGATTAACGGTTAACGTTCTGTTCTCTCTAGTTAATGCGCTTATTGCGTTGTTCTCAGATCGGAGAGTTCGCTCCCGCTCAACAGCAACTTGCTGTGCTACCCGCTGTTGTTCACTTAATGCCCTGATACGCTCAGTCTCCAATCTATATGTCTGCTGAGTCTCATTAAGATTCGCGTTAATATTAATATTTGCATTCTGAATTCTTCGCGCGGTCTGTTCAAGTCGTTCCAACTGCGATATACAATTATTTATCGCGCTTGAATTGAAACTCAGCGTAATTCGTTGGTTATTAAGTCGAGAGACAAGATTCCTGACTTGTCCCTCAACTGATTGTGCTGTGTTTTGGTCAATTTGTAACCTGACCCTAATTACATCATCGCTCATGGCTCACTCCTTTCTTATGCTTCGGTCTTCATTTCATCAAGCTTTTCTATCAGCTCGTCTTTGCTCTCGTTGAGTTTCGCAATATTTTCAGGTGTAATTTCTGTTTTGATAGCCTCATTAATGCGAGTCATAATATCATTCTCACGGGTAATAACGTTGCGAATCTCATCATCAAGCATAGCCTTGAATGCCTTTACATCCTCAATGAAGCGATTCTTCCCGGTGCCTACATTGCTTTCTGAAATATTGCAATTATCAAAATCAGAAATAGACATCATCTCATCTTCCTTAATGTCAACAGCCTTAAGAAGTCGACCTACTGCAACTGTCTTTATGTAAAGCTGCTTCTTCAGTGAATTTATAACCGTAATGCCGTCTTCGTTTTTCTCTGTGCAATTCTCAGCACCAATGAGTGAGAGCTTTATAAGCTCTGTAAGGCTTGTTCCTTTGTAATTAATCTTATCCATATTGTTTTCCTCCTAAAAATCATTTTATATAACTTTTTAATAGCTTATTAGCTATTTTTTCTGCATCTTTTTGCGTTTTTGATATTATCTTAAACTCTTCGCCGTGCCGCGGGTTATATTTGCTTTTAAAGCCGTGTTCTATCGCCTCAACAATCCCATGCACAAACGGTTTGCCATCAAATCCCATATGAGCACTAAAGCCCGCTCGACTTCTCGGACGAATTTTTGTCTCGTCGAAGTAGACTTCGATGGTATAGTCTGCTACGCCGTTCTTGGTTATACGACCGTCAACAGCAGATATCAGATCATACGAGCGCTCGTAATCCAAAGGCGAGTAGCTTTTATAGAAATCTTCGTCAAGTCTTCTAATCAACTCGTCTTTTGTCTCTGTCATAACCTTATCGGCTATGACTTTTAATCTTAAGTCGTGCTTCCGAATGATTTTATCTATTTGTTGCTGAATACCCATTTTAGTTTCTCTCCGAAAGACATTCGCTTTGTCTCAGTGCTTTCGCTTTGCTGCACATTATTTGATGGATAGCGCACCCACTTATCAGTTCTCATATACAGCCCATAATAATCAATATTTCCATCCGGATTATCTATATCTTCAGGCATTACAATCCAGCCGAGTTGGATAAATGGATTCTTGTTTTTGCTTTCGTTATTCATAATCATAATTAAATAATTCCTTTCTTTTCTAAGTGATTTTCTAAAAATTTGTTCTTATATTCTTCGGAGTTTGATAATAATTCAAACTCTTTGTCTGTCAAAGGTAGAACCCCTGAATACTGCCCATCAGGAGATTTATAAAACATACAGTGCTTATCTCCTATCACTCTATATATTCTTTCTCTCCATTTCTGCCTTTCTTCCTCTGTTGACTTAACCCCCATACTGTGCATCAACAGGTGTGTACGTGGATTCATTCGGATGAGGTTATTCACATTATTATTACTATCTGATGTTGGATCATATCCCTTAATGTGATGAATGATAGTTTTATCTTCATCTCCAGTAACAAATGAAGAAATCTTATCGGAAAAATATTCTGCGACCAGTAGGTGTGTATAATAGACTTTTGGTTTGCCATCTATTAAGATACAAACACAATGCTTTCTCTCGTTGCTTCCTTTTGTATCATTACTATACTTTTGCACTCTCTGTGTTTGTTTTCGTACTCTTATTCGGTCTTTTTTTACCGAGAGAACTCTGCCCTTATCTGTAATAAATAAGTACGGCTTATGCTTTACCATTTGTCTCGCTTCTTCATTTTCAAACAACACATCGCCCTTGTACTTCTCAAAAAGTTCTTTGTATTCTTCTGCTGTTAATCCCTTGTTTTTACTTCCTTTCGTTCTCAATTGTCTTTCCCTACTCCTTTGTTAATTTATTTTTACTCAGTCCCGGTACTTGAGCTGTTGACCCATACAACTCAAAGCCCATAAATGAGATTAAAGATTTAATCCTGTCGGATTTTACGCCAGTAAAAGCTGACAGCACCATGAGGTTGTGAAACAACCGATTGGTGTAATGCCGTAAGGCTAATGTGAATATTTATATCTAATTTTTCATCATATTTTTAATACCTCCTCTCTTTAAAGAAAATTTCTCGAAACCCGCATGATTACTATGTTTTTTGAAAAGTTTAGGAAGGTCGATTTCCTAAGCTACCTTTAACGCTTGGTTATTCAACGACATATTTAACCAGTTTATCAGTAAATTTCTCATTCTTATTGATGGTATGTATATGTTTATCTCTTCGCCTTTGCGAATTGCGGATCGCCAAACAAACTGAAGCATCTCTGAGAGAGCAAATAAGTCTTCATCAACATTGATGTTTTTTTGATAAAAGAATTGAGTCACTGCCGGATGAAGATATATATTAACGCAATAAGCGAGATTATATGCTTCGTCGTATTCGTTAGTTGCTCTACAATTACAGGCTAAGAACTTGCTCGAATATCCTTTTCCTTTTAATTTCGACTTAGCTGCTTTAAATGTAGTCCATAGTATAGAGCTTGCAGGAGCTTTTACTATATTTTGAAAATAGTTATATATATTATTTTTGATTTTCATTTGAGTTTTTGTATTGGTCTTGGCATTGAACCATGTTTTTGATAGTGATGTTAATTTCTGATTGAAGTTATCATTGAGAATGCCTTCGTAAATATTTACTCTCTCCTTGAACTGTGTTGTATCAGGCACAAAATAGTCAACTATTGCGTAACAAGTATCCTGTTTAATTACACTCTTTTTCTCATACTGGAATCCATATAAATCAAAATAATGTTTCAGTATACTTGCTTCAAATAAATATGTAAGAACATATATCTTATCAAACAAGGTGAATATGTCAGGTGGATATTTCCATAAGAGCAACTTTTGATTAATGTAAATCAAGCTTCTATTCTGCGCTAAGTCTCTTATTTCATTATATTTTGTATCATAATCTTTCTTATCCTCGTTCCAAACAATGTACCCCTCATCATCAACAGTAACGCATCCACTGTTTTTTAATAAATCCATATCGTTCTGTTTAACATCGTCATACGGCTCAATGACATTAAGCACTTCATCAAGTATCAATGTATAATGACCTTCTTTAATGCGTTGTTTGCTTTCTTCGTTCAGGTGCTTGAAAAGCTCGTGTGTACAGGCTATGTCTTCTTGTCCCTCTAATAGGTCATTAATGCTTTGAAGCTTACCTTCGCCTTTGTTAATTGGCTGTTTGAAGTTTCTATTGGTCGATGTGATTATGCGTTCCACTTCTTTTAGGAACGGTGTTATGTATAAGATATTATCGTATTGATTTGCGTTGATGTACTGGATGCTCCACTGAGTCTTCCCTGAACCCATTAGACTATCAATAACCGTTATAATCTTTTCGTTTGTGTTTGTTATATAAAATCCTCTCCTTTGTTTCATTTGTGTTGTATGGTTAGTTTTAGGTTCTCTCCATTGCGATCACCTCCTTATATATTGTTCTCCCTTTTTAGAAGTTAAACTGCGCGAGATATTTCTTTATGCGTTCTTCGGTCTCAAGAGAAAACCGTCGCTCATCTTTCAGCCATAAATAGAGTGACTGAACAGTAAAACCTAACCTTTTGCAAAACACTGATTTAGGAATGCCTGTTATCTCTATGTAGTGCTTTACTCGATCTTTTAACATGGTAAACCTCCTTTCAGTTAATTGGTAAATACTGTTTATCCTAAATGATTAAAAAAATAGCAAGAGGAGAGAAGCCGGGAAGACATATCATCGTTAATCGAATTCGTACTAACTATATAGTGTGGAGCTATATTACTCCCCTCCTCTATATCTAAACGGAAAGTTAAAGAGTTGGAACTCGGCATCTCATCCCGTTGAGTTTGCGCTACGTAACAGGGCATTCCGGGAAAGAATACCCACGCAAGGTCTTAACAAGAAGGTGCGTCTTTATCTCCAATCGTGTTCGCGAAGCACGTTCACCTTAACTCTCACACTATATAGTTGCACTTCTCCACACGATTTGCCCTTTTTTATAAAACTTTTTGTAAAATATCTTTCCTCATATTTAAATACTTATCTCTTCGTCCTCTTACTTGCTTAGGAGTTAGACCTGAAATCCTCGCACTTTCTTCTATTGTGTATCCATTCTCGTACAACCTACCAACAAGCTTTACATCCTCTTTTAGAAGAGAAAAAGCTTCATCAAGCATGATTTGCAACTCAGTGTAATTTTCAATGCGATGCCCTGCATCTTCTCCAAGTTCAAATGTGTAAAACTCGCTTCCGTCTTCACCATTGCATAAGAAAGCCGAAAATACTGTTTGGTTAACAGGTCGCCTCTTGTCGTACAGCCCCGCTTTTAACTGAGCTTCAGATTCTACATCGTTTTTATCTGTTTTCTCTGTATAGAAACCTTCATCTGTTGAATGTTTCGCTATGTACTCTGCAAATCTGTCTAATGCTCTGTCAAAGGTTCTAAGCGCCCGCTCTCTTTCTTTCGGTTTATGTATCGCATTGACACGTTCCAATACTGTCTCAATTTCGGACATATCCAATTCAGAAACATTAATCCCGCTCTTAAATTCTTTTTTTACTTTATTGATTGCCTCGTTGATGATAATTGCATTTGTCTTTATTTCTTTTGTCTTCATTAATCAAACTCCACATCTTATAAATTTCAGCAAAAATTTATTGCCTACTCTTATATTCTCTGTTTGAAAAAATTTTTGAGCGAATTTTCATCAGTTTTGATTTGCGTGGAGTTTTGTTGTTGAAATTATGATTTCATCGTGGTTTTGAAAAATGGACAAAAAAACAAAGCCATGAAATTAATCATGACTTTGATCTGTTTGATACATCATCTCAAAACAAAAAACATTCCTGACGATGCCTTATGTTTTTCTTCAAATCTTTCCGGAGTATCGCGAATACTCGTAGTCTTGAAATATCCGTCTTCATCAAGTGAAATATATCCCGCTCTCATTAGTGTATGCAAATAAGGAATGGCATTTTCGATGTCTTCTCTCCTACGGTTGTTATTGCTCAACTCATTTTCTTGCTCCTGTGTAACAACCCCCTCTGCTTTTGCCTCGTGCCATTTTTCCGAAATCCAAAGCTCGAAATCCCGATGTTCTCTCCCGAAGTCTCTTTCTATTTCAGCTCGTATAAGACTGCGTATCAATCCCATCTTTGTTACATTATGCTTCTTGCAATAGCGTTCAAGAGCTTTTGCTTCATGTATTGGCATAGATAGCTTTATCTGTTTATTATGTGTTTTTAAATACTTTTTACTTGCTCGTTTTTGTGCTTCAGATATTGACATAGTTTTTCCTTTCGCGCGATATATAGGTACTAATATATATCGTATATTTAGCCTAAAATACAGAAAATAAAAATTCGAGTACATCTTGATAAATAACTGCATTATTGTGTAAAATCTATATTTATTTGCTGTTATTGGTGTTATATCCCCAAGATAACATAAAAACGCTTTTTGTAATATGCAAAATCAAGCTTTTCCGCCATTTTGTTCATTTATTATTTTATGAACAGAACCTCTACTTATTTTCAATTCTTTACTGATTTGAGAAAAAGACATTTTCTGCTCTCTCAACTCTAAAACCCTTTGTCTTTTTTTAACTGATATAGGAGGTCTTCCCGCATGTGAACGCTTCTCTTTTATGTCATTTAACTGTTTTTGAACATCTTCGAGATCGCTTATACTTTGTTTAAGTCTCTCTATCTCTTCGGACATTTCAATATACTTGTCCCGGAATTCAAAGTACATAAAACATAGAAGATTCCTTGCCTCCATAGGTTTTAGTTCATCAAAGATATCTATGTAATTGTCAGCGCTTGCTTGAATATCGTGGTCTAAATCGAGATTATAATCTGCTCGGAAACCAAAAGTTTTTCCGTAAAGTTTAAATCTGATGCATCGATTAGGGAAATTTTCTTCTCTTAAAATTTTGTCGATCTTGTAAGCACAGCATTTTTTTAAATCTATATTCCCGCGCCCGTATTTTGTATGATTTTTAATATAATCATGAAATGTCACAAATCCCACCTCGTTCATTTTTAAATTTATGAACAGTGTATCATATGATTGAATTTGTGTCAATAACTTTTTCAACAAAAATAACCGTTACCCATTACAGATAACGGTTATCGTCATTTTATTATATCATCCGGTTGAAATACTCTTCGCTTACTTGTAACTGCTTCTTTAGTATTTCTCTCCACATATGAGTATGTATCTCTCCACTGCCTTTTGATACCTTTGTCATGCGGATGTTTCCATCTTCATCCCGCTTGCGATAAAAGTAGTGGTCTGTGTCTTTATACAGTTCCCAGCCGTCCCGCTCGCAAAATCTCTTTAGTTCTTTCCATCTCGGCATTGAATACACTCTCCAATCTGCTTAACATCGTCGAGTATAATCGCCTTAAATACATATGGAATATGAGCCTTTCTATTCGGTGCAGTTGACCAAACCTTATACTCACTATAGTAATCATAAGCATATTCAAGAATGGCATTCGCAAGCTGCTCTTTTGCTTTAGCTTCGGTCTCTGCGTTCTCAACTAAGTCAATCTCATTTAAGGACAAAGTAATACTACCGTCTGATTCTGTAAATCTCTCAGCGGTAAAAGTATATGCAGCTAACAAGTCATTCATCAATTCAAGACTGGAAAGCATCATATAGTCACGAGTGCGTTTAATAAAGCTCGGACGTTCTCTGATTACGCTATCCGATACTTCGCTCCAATTCTTGCGTACATCTGTAGCGTTCATAGTTAACATATCATTCATCTCCTTTGCACCTCCATTATAACAAAAAGTGTACATTATGTCAATAGTGTACACTTTAATTATATGTAGAAGAATGAAAAATATTAAATTAAATTAATTAAAAAATCAAAAACGCTTGACAACTACGATAATATCGTATATAATATAACTACGATAATACCGTACAATCATAAAGTGAAGAAGTGATGAAATGACAAGAGAATTTATTTTTACTGCGCCTTTTCATAGATGTTGGAAAGCAATGGGATTAACAGACGATGATTTAAAAACACTTGAAAACATACTGCTCGAAAATCCACAAAGAGGAGATGTCATACAAGGTAGTGGCGGTGCGCGAAAATTACGCATACAGCTTGATGCTAAAGGCAAAAGTGGCGGTGGCAGAGTTATTTATCTTGATGTTTTTGAAAAAGAGAAATTATATTTGCTTTTTGCATATCCTAAGAATGTGCAAGAAGATTTGACCTCAGAACAGAAAAAAGCGATTAAGACCTTAGTAGATGAGATTAAAAAGGAGTGATAGTATGCAAGAATTACGCTTTAAGTCTTCTTTATCAATGGAAGAAATAGAAGATAATTTCAAAAACATTGATTTCTTTTCCGGTATAATGGATGGTCTTAATGAAGCTTTGGCATATGAAAAAGGCAAAGCAAGCGCAGAAACTTTCGCAAGAAAACAATCACTTCCTGATGTGAATGTATCCAAAATTAGAATCTCACTCTCTATGACTCAAAAATCATTTGCTTCTGTTCTTGGTGTTTCTTGTCGCACAGTTGAAGCTTGGGAATGCGGTAAATCTAATCCAACCCCTACGGCACGCAAATTAATCTATCTAATTGAGCAAGATCCTTCTTTGGTAGATAAGTTGATTGCCGAATGATATTCTTATAGCTTACAACTAATTTACCCTCACCTTAATCGGTGAGGGTGTTTTTTTGTTCTTCGATGTTCTAATTTTTGACTCGACGTGTGGATAGAAGTGCTACCGCGTATTCCGGAGAGAACAACGGTGTTATAAATGTAAACACAGCCCTGTACTGTCTTTTTCTCGGCATAGTACACACTAACACATAAACTTACATATTAAATATATTATACTCTAAAAACGCAATTCTGCGCCTGATACGGGTATTAGAACGCCCGCTCTGTTAGGTTTTAGGATTGCGTTTTTTCTTTGTCGTCTGGGATGTATTCAAGAATGTCTCCGACGTCGCAAGCTAGCAATCTGCATATAGTATCAAGCGTTTTCCATGACGGTAAATCTTTAGCTCTTATTTTTTGTATCATTGCTTCCCCTATTAATTTTTCTTTTCGCAATACATATGCTGAAAAATTTTTTTCTTTTAATTTCTCCAAAACATCAACTTTATATTTTATCAAGTTATACACCTCTTTTAAGTGATTATATCAAACAATTCTTTTTATGTCAATAAGCACCATTTTTGCATACACTTATATCAAGTGTACAATATACACAAGAAATAAGTGTGTACTTTGTGTAATCCGTCAATTGAAATACACTCAAAATGGGTGTATACTTATATCAAGCTCAAAGGGCAACACCCCAGAGCAAATAATATTAAAGGAGTCGTTACAAATGACAACAATAAGTATTAATGAGAAGGTAAGAAAGCTAAAAGAGCTTACCAGATGGGCAGAAGAGATTGAAGCCGAGCAAGAAGCCATTAAGGACGAACTCAAGAAAGAAATGGAGCTTCGGCAGGTTGATGAGATTTCAACAAATGAGTATAAAGTCCGATATAAGCAGGTGACTTCTACTCGTTTCGATAGCACGGCATTTAAGAATAAATACGCAGATTTATATGAACAGTTCACAAAGACAACTACATCGAAAAGATTTTCAATAGCGTGATAAAAATGCCCTTACAAAGTACCAGTTTGTAAAGGCAAGTAACACGAACCGAGTAAAGGAGCGGTTACATATACATTATTATATCACTGACCGCTCCAAACGTCAAATAAAAAGGAGTAATTAAAAATGTTACGGTTTGAAATGTTATGGTTTGATAATCCGCAGACAGTTGAAGAGCTTAAAAAGCAATATAAGAAGCTCGCTTTTGAGCATCACCCTGACAGAGGCGGCAATGCAGAGCATATGAAGCAAATAAATGCCGAATATGGTATACTCTTTGAACGGCTCAAAAACATTCACAGCACATCAGACGGCAAGACATACACAGCAAAGACAGCGACAGACGAAACGCCGGAAGAGTTCAGAGAGATAATAAACCGCTTAATTTCTCTTGAGGGTGTGCAAGTGGAAATATGTGGTAGTTGGCTGTGGGTGTCGGGAAATACATACCCACACCGTGAAACACTGAAGCACTTAAAATTCCGCTTTAGCAAGTCAAAGACGGCTTGGTATCTGCATGACACAAATTACCGCAAGCGTAATAATAAGACTTTCACGCTTGACGAGATAAGAGATTTATTCGGCTCACAGATGGTTACAAGTCAGCCACAATTAAAGCTTGAAGTTATCTAATTGAAAGGGCGGGAACACCACCCGCCCACATATCAAAAATAAAGATAAAGGAGTATTCTAACATGTTTAAACTTCAGCCGTTAACAGATGCAGAAAGACTTGATGCAGAAAAGTATCATAATTATATTTATACATTCTTGCGCTTGCATGGATATTCAGTTTCGGATTTCTACGACATTGCAGCCATAGGTTATTTAAAAGGCATTCAAAAATGGCACAGAAAACCGGAGTTGCAAGAATATAGTGTAGTAACGATTTGCAAATGGGATATACGTTCAGAGCTTGGCAATTATGCAAAACTAAAAGCAACCCGGAAAACCGTCAGCCTTGATGCAGACTATTCTGCAGAACAAGACGAAAAAAGAAGCCTTTATAATTACATTGGTGTTAATCCTTTTGAAGATTTGGAAGAAGCACAAGACCAACTGGAACGTGAAGAGGAAAACAAGCAGAGGGTTAAACGGATTCTATCTCTCAAGCTTTCAAAAAAGCAAACAGAAATCGTTTCTCTACTTTTAAAGGGATATACACCGACACAGATAGAGCGCGAGTTCAATCTTTCGCGTCAGGCATTCTATGATGTAAAAAAGAAAATTAAGCAAAAATATTTTGATAAGTGGGGTGCAACAGTCGCACCCGCAATATAAAGATTGGAGATTTAAATATGTTTGAACTTGGAAAATTAACAGCTACCTGCGGGGTATCAAAGGCAATGGAACAAGATGAGCGTTTTTCATATGACGTAGTCGATGCCATAAGGCGTTTTATTACCGGTGATTGGGGCGATGTCGTAAAAGAAGATGCACAGGAAAATGCCTTTGCACTTGAAAACGGTTTGCGAATAGTCGGAGCATATCCGACAGTCCGCGGAAAAATATGGATTATAACAGAAGCCGATAGATCGGCAACAACTGTTTTATTTCCACCGGAGTATTAAATATAAGCAGTTTTGCGGTTCTGCGGAAAAACCGCACTATACAAAAGAAAGGATGTTTAATAATGAGGTTTCTATATTATTTGTTTATCGGTGCAGGGGTTCTGCTTTTATTCGGAACAGCCGGAGCATCAGACTGCGGAAGCATCACTATGAGAGAAATAATCAGGCAATTCGCTGTTGCGTGGTTACTTATCTCTTACGGAATCAAAAGCCTTAAATTACTGGAAAGGAGGGCTTGCAGATGAGTTCACTTGATAATATCTATATTATGACACAGCACGAGGCTAATTCAAGACCTACAACGGCAGACATTAAGGCTACGAGGCGAATATTGAAGGATTTTGGAATCCGTAATATTAAGATTCCAGACTGTAAAACAGTTGCAGAACTGGCACGTTTTCAGACAGCGACAATACATAATAAATTGTATGCATAAAGGAGAAAAGGATGTTTAAGATGACCAATAAGCAAAAAGCGGAGTTGAGAAAGATATATCTTGAAAGGGCTGACGGATTAGTTAAAGAACTGGCTCAGACAAATAAAGAAATTGATCGATTGGGAACAACAAAGAAAAAGAGTAAAGCCGAGCGACGCAACAAACGTCTCACCCAAAAGTATATCTGGAAATTGAAATGTCTAGATTTCGGAGAAGACTTGAATATGTTGAAAAGTTTGGGAATCAATCTCTACTTCGACGAAACAAAAGACACAGGGACATGGGATTTGAAAAAGTTGGTTGTCCCGGCACCCAATAAGTGCACCGAACAACAAATTTTATCCGAAGCAGTAAAACATGTGCTTATGTTGAATTACAGCCATGAGGTTTATTTAAACTGGCTAAGAGAAGTCAACGACGAAAAGCTACAAATAACTCCACGAGAGGAATTTGCACTCTCCTACATAGCGGCAAGAGTAACAGACGGCGCAAGGTTTTTTAATATGGAACAAGTTGCTGAGCTTATGCATCTTATGCTTTTCACTCCACCGGAAATATTACAAACAGAGCAGTACAAGCAATGGGAGGGAATCATAAGCACCGAAAAAACAATACCGGATGACATTCAACCCGACCCACCATCAGATGTTTTTCATGAAACACTTTTTTGTGACATAGCGGAAAATACGGAAGGAGTTGAATTTGATGACTAACAAAGAAGTTGTTGAACTTATGCGCTGCTCGTTATTTCAATTAGCCGAAGAAGCAGAAGATTGTGGCAATGTATTTGCAAAAGTCCGTTCAATTGCTGATATATTAGTAGAAGCACTTTCTGTGGAAGGAAGCGCATTTACAAATGATACGCTTTTAAACGTCGCATACATACTCAGAGAGTATAGCGATATAGCTGAAGCAAAAATCAACGCACTGGAAAAAGATTTGCGCGGAGCTTTTGATGGAAAGGTACAGAGTTCAAACCACTAACGAAAAAAGGGCGGTGTAACAACCGCCCAATAATTAAAAACTAAAAGTGTCAAAACTTGAAAGAATTAACACTTTTATCTACCGTATGAATCCATGCGTGTTTGAATGGTGTCAAAACTAGGTGTCAAAAGTAACTTATGAAGAGAGGTCATTTTCGTGATATATGGATATTGCAGAGTAAGCACTAAAGGACAATTAGACGGCAATAGCATAGAAGAACAAACTCAGAACATTAAAGGAAGATATGCAGAGTCGGAAATTATCATAGAGAGCTATTCAGGAGCAAAGGAACGCCCTTTATTTAATGCACTATTGGAAAAGATGCGTACCGGAGATATTCTTGTAGTAACAAAGCTTGACCGTTTCTGCAGAACAACAAAAGAGGGGTTAACCTATATAGATAATCTCATGAATAAAGGCGTGCGTATTCATATCCTTAACATGGGGCTTATAGAAGATACTCCAATGGGAAGGCTGATAGTCACAAACCTGTTAGCGTTTGCAGAATTTGAAAGAGCAATGATTATTGAGCGTACTCAGTCAGGTAAAGCAATAGCGAAGCAAAACCCCAACTTTAAAGAAGGCAGACCTAAAAAGTTTAATAGTGAACAAATTAGACTTGCTATGGATCTGTTGCAGAGTCATACCTATAAAGAAGTGGAAAATATGACCGGAATAAGTAAGAGTACGTTGATACGGGCAAAAAGATGCATGAAATAATTGGCATAATTTGTATTTTTTTTAAAAAGTAGGACACAATAAATGTAAATATATAACCATCAGGAGTGTTCTACTTGGAATTGACAATAGAGCAGTATCTTATTCCTAATTGTAGTCTTATCATTGACGAATTGAATATAGCTTATAAAAACTGTTCTGCAGATGAAATGAAAAAAGTTGCAGACAAAAGTTTTAGCGAAACTGATATGATGATGAGAGTTGGATATCCCTTTAAAAATATGGCAAGGTATACAACTAAGACAGAAGATAGTGATGATTCAGGTAAAACTAATCATGACATTTTCATTGAGAATAAACGCTTTAAGATAGAACTAAAGTATTTGCGGAGCTGGAGAACCCAATCAGGAACGTATTCGTGCAGTAAAGGGTGGAAGGAAATACAGTACGATTTTAATTGGTTGCTAAGTGAGATCAACAACGATAATAAAGGAAAGTCAGCGTTTATAATAGCGTGGTTTAATTGCGTTGACTCTTTTTCTAAGATAATTCAGTTAGGGGAAGGTAAGGGAGGCAAGCCGCTTGTAAATGAAAGTAAGTTGTGCTTTTTCCCTTTTCTTATAAGACCGCAGTTCCCAACAAGAACAGCAGACTTAGAGTACAACTATGAGATAGCTTATCAACGGCTTCAAATTACTCCTATTGGATACAAAGGAAAAGAGTGTAACTGTACATTTGTTGGTAAGGAAAGTGATTGTTTCCACTTTGCAATTTACTATTAATTTCGGCAAAATCGCATAAAACAAAGAAAAATTGCACTTTGAAGTTAAACAAGGTGCAATTTTTTAATTTGAAAAAGTTGTGGAATTGGCGATAAAGCTTAGTTTTGTCGAACTCATCCGCGAATGGCTTAAGACAAAATCTGCTTTGAAAAACATAGTAATTAAGCCGTTTTTGGTTGCCTGATAGCATGTGTTTTCTTAAATTCACTGTTCGTTTTATATTTTTTGGTGCCGCGGTGTGAAGATGTATAATCAATTCAACACTCAACATCGTTAAATACTCAATTAAAGATACATGACCAATACAACTGCTGTGCCTATTTTTGCATACCAAATTTCTCTATCCTCGTGTATGGGATTTGGGTGCAATGCCGCCGGGGTTGTCGGTTGCAGAATTATAGACTCACCGCGCGAACGGCTTATCGCGATGCTAACCAACAGCTTTATTCCATGCAACGGGCGCTTTCCCGCGCTTATTTCCATTCTTACAATTTTCTTTATCGGACGTGGCGGAGGCCTTTTAAAATCCGGACTCGCAGCGGCTTCCCTCACCTGCCTTATCCTTCTCGGCATACTTATGTCCTTTCTTGCGTCAAAGCTTCTGTCGACAACCCTCCTGCGCGGGGTTCCGTCATCTTTTACACTCGAGCTTTCTCCCTACCGCGCCCCTCAGGTCGGCAAGGTTATCATCCGCTCAGTCTTTGACAGAACCCTATTCGTCCTCGGCCGTGCAGTAAGCGCAGCCGCGCCTGCCGGTCTTCTTATCTGGCTTATGGCAAATATTGCAATCGGCGGGGAAACGCTTCTTGTCCACTGTTCTTCTTTTCTCGACCCGTTCGGGCGGCTTTTGGGCCTTGACGGTGTTATCCTTATGGCTTTTATCCTTGGGCTTCCCGCCAACGAAATAGTTATTCCCATCATAATAATGGCATACACCGCCAGCGGGTCGCTTACGGACATAAGCGACCTTGGCACGCTCTCCGCACTTCTGCGCAGCAACGGATGGGGGATACAAACCGCGATAAGCGTTATGCTTTTTTCTCTCATGCACTGGCCGTGTTCAACAACTCTGATGACAATAAAAAAAGAGAGCGGAAGCTTTCTCTGGACGCTTGTCGCCGCGGCATTGCCGACACTTTTCGGCATAGTCTCGTGTATGTTACTGAATATAATTGTAAAAATACTGTTATAGCGCAAAAAAACCGCCTCAAAACATTGACATTCAGGCGATTTTGTGTTTTAATTATTCATCATAAGGCAGTGTTAAATCACCCCGAAAGGAAGTTTTAAATATGAAGATAAAAGTTGCAATTGCAGGCTACGGAAATCTCGGCCGTGGTGTTGAATGTGCGGTCAGTGCCGCCCCTGATATGGAGCTTTGTGCGCTCTTTACAAGACGCTCACCCGAAAGTGTAAAGCCGGTGACAAATGTTCCGGTATATCATATAGACAAAGCCGCCCAAATGAAAAATGATATCGACGTTCTGATCCTCTGCGGCGGAAGCGCCAATGACCTTCCAACCCAGACACCCGAGCTTGCAAAGCATTTCAACGTAATTGACAGCTTTGACACCCACGCAAAAATCCCCGAGCATTTTGCAAATGTTGATAAAGAGAGCCGTGATGCAAAAAAAGTGAGCATAATCTCCGTCGGCTGGGACCCGGGTATGTTTTCGCTCAACCGTCTTTACGGTCAGGCAATACTTCCGGACGGAAATGACTATACCTTCTGGGGCAAGGGCGTAAGCCAGGGACACTCCGATGCAATACGCAGAATTGACGGTGTTGTCGATGCCCGCCAGTACACCGTTCCGGTAGAAAGCGCACTCGAGAGCGTCCGCGCCGGAGAGAATCCGACGCTTACAACGCGCCAGAAGCACACGCGCGAGTGCTTTGTCGTAGCGGAAGAGGGAGCTGACCTTGCACGGATTGAGCGCGAAATCGTTACTATGCCGAACTATTTTGCAGATTACGATACAACCGTTCACTTCATTTCTCAGGAAGAGCTTAACCGCGACCACGCAGGTATCCCCCACGGCGGCAGAGTTTTCCGCACGGGAACAACGAATAACGGCAAAAACTCTCACGTAATTGAATACAGCTTAAAGCTTGACTCTAACCCTGAGTTTACCGCAAGCGTGCTAACGGCGTATGCCCGCGCGGCGTATCGTTTAAACCGTGAAGGCATTTGCGGTGCAAAAACTGTTTTTGATATCGCACCGGCATATCTTCATCCGGCAAGCGGTGAAGAACTTCGCAAAAACCTTTTATAAAATAAATTCAATAAAAATTAAACGTTCTTGCAGCGAGAATACGCCGCAAGAACGTTTTTGTTTTATTTTACGCTTTGATACGCTTCGTCAAATACAGCCAAAAGCTCATCAACCGGAAGCTTTGAAAGCTCCTCACTGAAGGTATCCCATTCTGACAGAGGTCTCTGACCTATAATAAATTTCTGGATGTTTTCCAGCACAAAGGTCTCTATCGAGGTTTTTAAATCTGCAATTCTGTCGTTCTGTTCGCTTGAAAACTCAAGATACAGATTCGGCTGAAGGTTGGGGTAGGTATGCTCAAGGATGAAATCGGTCGTTGCCGCCTGCTCTTCGGAAATTGATGCGTCTATCGCATCGGGCGCAAAGCGTGTGTGTGTTCCGAGTGTATTTACGCCATAGAGCGTCTGGATTGTTTCAGACTCTTCACCCATTATAAACTGCTTTTTCCCGTCTACAACCTCATATGTCTCTCCTTCTTTACCCCACGAAACAAGCTCACACGCCTCATCTGTGTAAAACCAGTTGATTATGCGGAAAGCATTGGCAATTGATGCTTTATCTCCCGTGTTGCATACAGAATATCCCGACGGTACGAAATTGAACTTGTTTATCATATTTACGCCCATACCGTTATCTGCACGTGGCGGCATCATTGCAGTGAGGTTAAACTCCGGATTTGATGCTCTTGCCATACTGTTGAAGAAGTCAATACGTACCTGATATTCCGGCATAATAAAGCCGCGGTTGGTCGAAACCAGCTCCTGCCATGAGCTTGTGTTTATTGTGAAGAAATCCGCAGGAACGAGCTTTTCAGAAACCATTTTGTTGAAGAACTCTACCAACTCAAACATAACGTCTTCTGTCGCACCGTAGCTCCACTTCTCATTTTCAAAGTCGTAGTACTCATTGAAGCAGAATCCCGGCTTCCATGATGTTCCGATAACGTTCAAATTCTGCAATCCCGAGCGGATTGAAAACGGATAAGAGTCCGGATATATTTCCTTAAGCTTTTTGGAAACTTCATAGAGCTCATCCATCGTCTCCGGTGCTTTCAAACCGTGCTTATCGAAAATATCTTTGCGGTAAAGCCATGCACGGATGTTTGTGCTCCGCTCAAGTCCGTGAGACGGAGAATAATAAATCTTTCCGTCAAAGCTTTTGCGAACATCTTTCATCCATTTTTCATCTTCCGGAACATTTTCCCAGAACTTTTCATAGTCCGGCAGAAATTCGCTGTAATCATCAAATGCAAGGAATGCGCCCTGTGCACAGTAATTTGCGTGTCCTGCAGGCTTTCCCTGAAAATGTATCAGATCCGGAAGGTCATCGGGAGCTGCCATTATAAGCGGGAATTTTGTTGCAAAGTCTGTTGCCGGAACAGCATTTATGTTAAGTGTCCCGCCGATGCTCTCCTTAATATACTCCCACACCTTCCAATCTTCTTCATACGGCCATGAAGCATGGCTTGCTATTGTTATATCAACAACAGCATCGTCAGGGATTTGTTTTCCTTCGGGAATATCATATGATACGTCACCTGATATACCGTTTCCTGTTCCGCACGCGCACAGCGCGAAAATCATAATTCCTGCGAGAATTAACGCGATAAGTTTTTTCATTGTAATGTGTCCTCCTTGTTTGTATAATCAATTATTCTCTTTATAAGCACTGCGACTTCCGCGCGGGTGGTGTAATCCACCGGCGCGATACGTCCGTTCTTACCATTGACAAGTCCTGCGCCGATAAGTGCAGAAACGGCGGATTTTGCATAATCTGCAACGCTGACAAAGTCCTCATATTGCGGTTCAACGTTTTCTCCGAACTCTATACCGATGTTCTGTAACGCGCGATAGACGATAACCATCATGTCCTGACGGGTGATATTGTTGCGGGGTGCGTATTTATTCTCACCTATTCCACCGACAATACCCGTATTGCGTGCTATCGCAAGCTCAGTTGCAAAGTAATCTGTTGCCGAAACATCTGCAAAGTTCTCCGCATTTTCGCTTGTAAGATTGAACGCTCGGACAAGGAGCAGAGCGAAATCTGCGCGGGTTATGTTGCTTGCCGGAGAGAAGGTTGTTTCGCTTGTTCCGCGGATTATACCCTCCGTTGCAAGGGTATTGATTGCATCCGCCGCCCATGTGTGGTTACCAATGTCTGCGAAACGGATACTTTCCGTTTCACCCGAGGTATCGGGTGCGCTTTCTGTATCTCCGTTTTCAGTGTCGTCGGTAGTCTCCCCGCTGTCAGTGTTTGTTTCATCATCGGGTTTGTCGGTCGGTGCGCCACCGCCTCCTCCACCGCCGCCACCCGCAGGTGTGTCGGTAGTTTCTGTCCCGGGAGTTTCAGTCTCTTCATTTTTGCTTCCGCCTGTGGTCGAGCCGTAAACCGTTACATAGAAGTGGACGGTTGACTGCCTTCCCGACTCATCAGTTGCCGTTACGGCAAAGTGGTTTTTGCCAACCTGTGAGTTATCCGGTCTCCACGTTACCTCTCCCGTTGTGCTATTAAGGCTTGCACCGCGCGGAAGCGTCTCTGCGGAATACGTTATGCTCTCCAAAAGATCGCTCGTTGCTTTTACTGTGACTGAAACCGAGCTTCCGGCAGAAGCAGAAACAGAATCGTTCATCGGCTCAAACCGCGGTGTAAAGTCTTCGCTGTATGTAAGCGGTATACGCACAGACTGGCCGGGTGTAATGGTGTAAACATATCCCTTTTCAGTATCATACATATCGACATACTGACGCTATTTGTCATGTTCCTTACGTTGAAAAAGCAATGGCGGCAGGAAAGCATGTTCTCAGCGAAATTCCGCCGGTAAACTCCGTCGAAGAAGCAAAAAAGCTCCGTGCGACGGTCAAGGCGCATCCTGAGCTTAAGTATATGGCAGGTGAGAATTGCTGCTGGTGGGCATTTATTGATTCGTGGAAGAAGATGTATGAAGCCGGAAAGCTCGGCGAGGCAATCTATGCAGAGGCTGAATATCTCCACTCAACGGATTATCTTAAATTCGAAGAAGAAAAACCTGCCGACGGGCACTGGCGCACATTCAATCCCGCAATCAAATACTTAACGCATGATTTAGGTCCGCTTCTCTACATATTGGACGACAAATGCGTAAGCGTTTCGTGTATGGTACCGGAGGTTTCGTATAATCCTTATAAAACAATCTCTGCACAAAACGGCGTTGCGATTTTCAAAACCGCAAAGGGTGCAGTTATACGAATACTCATCTGCTTCGGCGCATACGTCGGTTTTGACCATAATTTTGAAATTATAGGTACGCGCGGAACCGTGGAAACGGACAAAACCAAGCGTCTTGATGACGCACATTATTTTGCGAGATTTTCTGATGTTCCGGGTACGCTTGAAGCTAAAATAGATGTTCCCGTAACGCTTCAGTATCCGGAGGAAACCTCGGTAGGTGCCGAGGGGCATGGCGGTGCAGAC
This sequence comes from Eubacteriales bacterium, assembly GCA_045537045.1. Taxonomy (GTDB): domain Bacteria; phylum Bacillota; class Clostridia; order Oscillospirales; family JAAYXM01; genus SIG480. The sequence goes on along the minus strand of JAZSOS010000049.1, from coordinate 36,144 downwards.
AAAAAAATGGTGTTGTCGTTTGTTGACTGCATCTTGAATGATACGGAACCGCCGGTTGATGTTGACCTTGGTATACGTATGGCAATTCCGGGAATCATAGCTGATATTTCCGCGAAAAACGGCGGCGCAGTTATGGAAATTCCCGACCCCGAGGATTTTTAAAAGACACCGGCATTTTATAATGTAAGGAGTGTGATACACATGGCGCTTTCAAAAAACACTGTTTTTTCGTTTAATAAAGAAGACCGCGGTCCCCTTAACTTTGTGCAAATCGGATTCCACGATTTCCGCAAGAAAAACGATCACCAGAAATTCCTTTGCGTCCAGCCGACGTACATGCTGCACTACGTGTGCGAAGGCCGCGGAACACTTGCCTTTAACGGAAAAACATATCAGATAAACGCAGGAGATTTTTTCTTCCTGCCGCCTGATGAAACGCATATGTATTACCCGAGCAAATCTGACCCGTGGTGTTATTTCTGGTTCTCGATAATTCACGATTCGGCACGCGACATGGCAAAAGCCATGGGATTTTCAAGAGAAAATCCGGTTCGCACGGCAAAATCCCCGCAGACGGTTACGCATCTTTTAACCGAGCTTTTCACCGCCGATGTTCCAATCTCTATGCGGTACTATATGACGCTTTCAACCTTTATGCAGATACTTGTTATGAATATGTCTTCTTCTGCACCGGAATCCCTTTCCGATATGGAAATTGACATAGTTGCCAACGCAAAAGAGCTTATAGAGCTTAACTATTCAAACATTGATTTTACCGTGAATGCTCTGCCCCAGCTTCTTCACATAAGCTACGCACAGCTTACACGCATATTCAAAACCAAAACCGGAACAACGCTTGTAAAGCATCTCATTGATGTGCGGCTTACGCACGCGGCAATCCTTTTAAACGAGCGCAATTATTCGGTTCGCGAGCTTGTTGATATGGTCGGCTTCGGAGATGAGCGGAATTTCACAAGGCATTTTAAAAACAAGTACGGTATGACGGTTAAGGAATACAGAAAGCAGTCTACCGACAGACGAAAATCACACTCTGCGGAGGAGACAAGCGATGAGCTTTGAGATTATAGACTTCCACACACATCCCTTTTGGGATGTGCAGACAAACATCTGCGCGCATAAAGACTTTTGCAGAATGAGCACTGAAAACACCCGGGGAATTTTCGCCTCCCTCAATGTTACAAAAATCTGCGGTTCGGTAAACTCTCTTTCGAAAAAAACAGCTTGGGCGGATATACAAAAAAACAATGATGAAGCATTGAAACTCCGTGAGCAGTACGGCGATTTTTATATCCCCGGGTTTCACATAAATCCCAATTATGTTGATGAATCAATCGCTGAAATTAAGCGCATGGCAAAGCTCGGAATCAAGCTTGTGGGTGAGCTTGTTCCATATCTTGACGGATGGGAGGATTATTCCTCCGAAGAATTCTCGCATCTTCTTGATGAGGCTGCAAAGCATAATATGGTTGTGAGCCTTCACAGTTGGGACCGTTATGACGATGCGATGGATGAAATGCTAAATTGCCACCGCGATGTTATCATCGTCGGCGCACACCCGGGTGAGTATCCGGATTTCATGCGTCATATCGAGCGCATGAAAAGGTTTGAGAACTATTATCTGGATATTTCCGGTCTTGGACCCCACCGCTACGGTATGCTTCGGCGCGCAATTGATGAGGTGGGTGCAGACAGAATCCTCTTCGGTTCGGATTTCCCAACCTGCAGCCCTGCCACATTCATCGGAAGCGTGCTGCTTGACCCGTTGCTCACTGACAGCGAAAAGGAACAAATCTTTTCACGAAACGCAAAACGGCTGTTGCGCATTTAACACAGGAGAAACATATGGAAATTTTTAATCTTACATTAAAGCAAATGCTAATGATGTTCAGCCTGATTTCAGTGGGCTTTTTATTAAGAAAGACAAGCAAGTTTCCGGAAAATTCAGGAACTGTGATGGCGAAGATGGAAACATTTATTTTTGTTCCCGCGCTTTCTTTGTTTAACCAGATGACCAAATGTACGGTTGAGACCTTTACAGAAAATGCAAATCTCATACTGTACGGGCTTGTAATTGTTTTATTCTCCATTATTCTTTCTTATCCGCTGTCGAGATGTTTTGTAAGGAAAAATCCGGAGTCATCCGAAAATGCATACCAGAGAAATATTTATAAGTATGCCATGACTTTCGGGAATTACGGCTTTATGGGTAATTTTATAATCCTTGGTGTATGGGGAGCAGATTTTTTCTATAAATACTCATTATTTGTATTTTGGGTTGGAATTTTGTGCAGCAGCTGGGGCTTATACATATTGATACCGAAAGAACAAAACGCAAGTATTTTTGATAATTTTAAAAAAGGACTTTTGACCCCACCGATGATAGCTTTAATAATCGGTATGTTATTCGGACTTCTCAACTTAACACAATATGTACCGGAATTCTTGATTAATGCATTTGACAGTGCAGGAAAATGCCAAGGCCCCGTTGCTATGGTTCTGGCAGGATTTGTGATTGGCGGATATAATTTCAAAGAGCTTATATCAAACAAGAAAGTATATATAGCTTCCTTTTTGAGACTGGTCGTTATCCCTGCTGTTATTTTGCTTATATTAAAAGGCATAGGAACGAGCAAGGAAATTATGACGCTGGCTCTGGTTGCATTTGGAACACCGCTTGGTCTTAATACAATAGTTTATCCTGCGGCATACGGAGGAGAGACAAAAACCGGCGCATCAATGACTATGATATCACACACACTGTCTGTTATTACAATTCCACTAATGTATTTACTTTTTATAGTGTATCTGTAACAGCAAACGTTCTTGCGGCGGAGTTGCGCTGCAAGAACGTTTCTTTCTTTTATCGTTGCTCTTTTTCTTGTATAGAGCGGGAATTTGTGGTATACTGTTTCTATAATACTGAAAGGATGTTTTATTATGCGCGATTATGCAAAAGAGCTTAATGATCGAGTCTCTTATATAAAAAATCTTATAGAGGAAAGCCATACCTCGGGAATTGTTTTCGGAAACTCCGGCGGAAAGGACTGTGCGCTTGTCGGCATTCTCTGCAAAAAGGCGTGTGAAAACACGGTCTGCATACAGATGCCCTGCCACTCAAAGCAAAATTTCGGCTCGGATATGGACGACGCGCTTGCCGTTGCAAAGAAATTTAACATCGAGCACCGCACATTCGATTTAACCCCCGTCCGTGCGGCTATGCTTGAAATGATGGGCGATGAGGTCGAGCTTAATAGCAATGCGCTTGTAAATCTCCCGCCAAGACTTCGCATGACGACGCTTTACACCGTTGCGGCAGCGGAAAACCGCCTTGTTGCAGGTACGGGAAACCGCAGTGAGCGTTATATGGGATATTTCACAAAGCACGGAGACGGCGCATGTGACTTCAACCCCATCTCCGACCTGACTGTCGGTGAAGTCTATGAGTTCCTGCGTTTTCTCGGCGCACCGGAGTCCGTTATCACGAAAGCTCCGTCAGCAGGATTGTATGAAGGGCAGACGGACGAAAAGGACATGGGCGTAACGTATGCCGAAATTGATGAATACATTTTAAACGGAACAGGAAAGCCGGAAAGCATCGAAATCATCAATCGTTACCATTCAAGAAGCGCACATAAGCGCCGCGCAACGAACATGTTCCGCGAAATCAATGAGTAATATGAAAAAGGTTCTTTCTCTTTTTGCCGCGCTCTGCTTCTGCGTTTCATTTGTTTTTATCTTTTGCCTTGTCGGATACAGCTTTACCGGATTTCTGATTTTCGTTCTCGGCGCATTTCTTATCTATCTTGCGCTCAGCATCGGAATAACAAATCGTGCACTTATCATTCTGCGGCGCATCGTCGTCGCCCTCGCCGCGCTCGGCATCGGGTTTACCGCAGTAATGACAGGTATTGTCGTACGAGACATGAGCGGTGATGCGCCAGTAGCGTGCGATTATGTAATCGTTCTCGGCGCGGGGCTTGACAAAGAAACGCCGTCGCTCACTCTCGTTGACAGGCTGCAGCGCACAGTCACATATATGACCGAATACCCCGCGAGCATCGCAATAGTAAGCGGTTCTCAGGGTAGCGGCGAAACGATAACCGAGGCACTCGCGATGGAGAGGTATCTTGTTTCCAACGGAATCCCCCGCGCGAGGATAATAAAAGAAGAAAAAGCAACGAACACAAATGAAAACCTGATTTACTCACGCGAAATAATCGACTCACGCGGCGGCGGGAGCGCGGCGATTGTGTCAAGCGATTATCACATATTCCGCGCACGGCTTCTTGCAAAAAAGCAAGGTCTTCCTGCCGTGATGCTCTCTGCGAAGTCATCTCTTCCCATTCTTCGCATAAATTATGCAGTCCGTGAAGGTTTTGCACTTGTCAAGGCAAAGCTTCTCGGTCATATTTAGGAGGTTGCACCTGTGAACATTCACAAGTCCATAGAAAGCATTATCGGAAACACACCGATACTGGAGCTTCGAAACTATATATCCGAGCGAAAAATCCCCGCAACCGTTGCGGCAAAGCTTGAATACCTCAACCCGACCGGCAGCGTAAAGGATCGCGCAGCGCTCGGTATGATACTGGATGCTGAAAAGCGTGGACTTCTCGCGCCCGGCTCGGTTATCATTGAGCCAACAAGTGGAAACACGGGCATCGGGCTCGCCGCAATAGGTGCTGCCCGCGGATACCGCGTTGTTCTCACAATGCCCGATACAATGAGCGCAGAGCGGCGTGCACTTCTCTCTGCATATGGTGCAGAGCTTGTCCTCACCCCCGGAAGCGAAGGGATGAATGGCGCAATACGCAGAGCAGAAGAGCTTTCTCGCAAACTTCCCGGAAGCTTTATTCCGAATCAGTTTGAAAACCCCGCAAACCCCGCAATCCACGAAGAAACAACAGCGCGTGAGATATGGGAAGATACAGACGGGCGCGTGGATGCCGTTGTTTGCGGCGTGGGTTCCGGCGGAACCGTTTCGGGAATCGGACGTGCACTTAAAAAGCTGAATCCGCAAATCAAAGTCATAGCAGTCGAGCCGTGTGACTCCCCCGTTCTCTCGGGAGGATGCGCAGGTGCGCACAAGCTTCAGGGAATCGGCGCAGGTTTCATTCCGAAAGCGCTTGATACCGCAAGCTATGATGAGATTATAACTGTTTCTGCCGAAGATGCATATTCCGCCGCGCGTGATATCTGCCGCACTGACGGTATATTCTGCGGAATCACCTCCGGTGCTGCGATTTATGCAGCAGAGCGCTATGCACGCCGCCCGGAAAACGCAGGTAAGCTTATCGTTGCCATTGCTCCGGACTCCGGCGCACGCTATCTCTCAACACCGGGACTGTTTTGCTAAAGTTTCTTTGATTCACAATAAAAAAGCTTGTGAAAAAATTAATTTTGCTTTATCTTCCGCCCATTCTGTGATATGATATATTGGGTGGAAGTTTTGATTATTCCCGGAAAGGAAGATTTATATATGCGAAAGACAAAAATTGTTTGTACCATAGGCCCGGCAAGTGCAGACGATGCCACATTTGAAGCCATGTGCCGCGCAGGACTTAACGTTGCCCGCCTTAACTTTTCTCACGGCACTCACGCCGAACACAAAGAAAAGCTTGATATGATAAAGCGCGTCCGCCAAAAGCTTAATCTGCCGATTGCAATTATGCTTGATACAAAAGGCCCTGAATACAGGATAAAAACCTTCCAAAACGACAAGGTCACGGTAGTTGCCGGCGATAAATTCACCTTCACAACAGAAGATGTGGTGGGTGATAACACGCGCGTTTCCGTAAACTATGCCGGTCTTGCAAACGACCTTGCCGTAGGCGACCGCGTGCTCGTAAACAACGGTCTCGTCATCTTTCAGGTTTCCGAGATAAGCGGTCGAGATGTAATTTGCGAGGTTATCGCAGGAGGCGAGCTTTCAAACCGCAAGAGCATGAGCTTTCCAAACAAAGTTCTCAAAAAGGAATACTTAAGCGAGCAGGATAAAGAAGACCTTCTCTTCGGCATTGAAAACGAAGTTGATTTCGTAGCTGCATCATTTGTTTCATCAAATCAGGACGTGATTGACCTTAAAAACTTTCTTGCCCAAAACGGTGGAGAGAATATCGAGGTTATTGCAAAAATTGAAAACCGCTCGGGTGTTGACAACATTGAGGAAATTTGCGAGGTCTGCGAAGGTATTATGGTTGCCCGCGGTGACCTCGGCGTTGAAGTTCCGTTTGCGGAGCTTCCGGCAATACAGAAATATCTCATCACAAAGTGCCGCCTGCTCGGAGAGCGTGTTATTACCGCAACGGAAATGCTTGAATCCATGATTCACAACCCGCGCCCGACCCGTGCCGAAATTTCCGACGTTGCAAACGCAGTTTACGACGGCACGAGCGCGGTTATGCTCTCGGGCGAAACTGCGGCGGGTAAATATCCGGTTGAAACCATAACCGCAATGGAAGAGATAGTTGAGGAAACAGAAAAGAATATTAACTATGAAAAGCGCTTCCGCACAAGCTCTTTCAAGATAAAGAACAAGGTTGACGCCATCTCCCATGCTACCTGCGGTATGGCAATAGACATTGATGCAAAAGCCATTGTCGTAAGCTCCATGTCCGGTATGACGGTGCGTATGGTATCCCGCTTCCGCGCGCCGACAGATATCATAGGCATGGCAACAAACAAGGCGGTATGGTACAAGCTTGCTCTTTCCTGGGGCGTTCTTCCGGTTCTCAGCGAGCAGTTTAACTCCTCCGACGTTTTGTTCTATCACGCAACCCGCGCGGCAAAAGACAACCTCCCGCTCAAGAAGGGTGACCTCGTTGTTCTTACCGGCGGAATCATCAACGGAAAATCCGGAAATACAAACACAATCAAGGTAGAAGAGATATAAAAACTCAGATATAGGTTTTGACGGAATTGAGTTCCGCGGCAGTGCTGCTGCAACTCAGCATCTTAACTATTTCAGGTATGTTATGGAGTCTTTTTAATAATGAATATACAGATTTACGGTGCTAAGTCCTGCTTTGATACAAAAAAGGCAGAGAGATACTTCAAAGAAAGAAGAATCAAATTCCAGGCGATAGACCTTCCCCGCTTTGGGCTTTCTCCAAAGGAGTTTGACCTTGTTATGTCAAAGGTCGGGCTTGATGCGATGATAAACAAAAAAGCAAAAGGCTATGATGCAAGCTTTATTGAATATATGGCAAGCGATGAAGATAAAGCCGACAAGCTTTTTGATAATCCGGAGCTTATTTCTACGCCAATTGTAAGAAACGGCAGAGAAATAACAATCGGCTATTGCCCCGAGATATGGAAAAACTGGGAGTAAACTGTTCTTTAATCCTCGCCTGACGGCGGGGATTGCATATAATATAAAAGATAAGAGCGAAAATTGAAAAGTTAAGAGGTATGGAAGATGAAAATCAGCTGTTGCGTATTTGACCTTGACGGTACGCTTCTGACATCCGAAAACGTAATTTCGGATACCGACAAAAAAACGCTCAGAAACTTAAGCGAAAAGGGCGTAAAAATCATCATTGCCACCGGTCGCTCGGATTTACAAATACGTGAGTATGTTCATTCTCTCGGCGTTGCAGATCCGGTCATCACCTGCAACGGCGGGCAGATAATAAATATCACTACGGGAGAGGTTCTGCACCGGAAATTATTACGCGCAGAAGATGCAAAGCGGATAATTGATACCGCAAACACGGAAGGTATTGACTATCTCTTCTACACTCCAGAATATGTCTACCACGCATACTCAAGCGAACGGGTAAAGTTTTTTATGGCGTATAACGAAACTGCTCCGCAAGAGTTCAAGATTCCCATCCGCGAAGCCTCGCAGTATCCGGCAAAAAACGCTTTTTCAAACATTGTGAAAATTCTCATCCACGACGACACTGCGCGCATTCCTGAATTTGAGCGGAGATTCAATGAAGAAAACACGCTCACCATTGTATCGTCCGGCAAGAATCTGATAGATATAATGCCCGATAACACAACAAAGGGAAACGGAATAAAAGTCCTTGCCGAAAAGCTCGGTATACCGGTTAGTGAAATTGCTGCGTTTGGCGACAGCATGAACGACGAAACTATGCTTCGCACCGCCGGCTTTTCCGTTGCTATGGGCAATGCAGAAGAGCAAATAAAGGAAATTTGCGATTTTGTTACGCTTTCAAACGACGAGTTCGGCATAACACACGCGATAAAGCATATATTCGGTATGTAAAGTGCATAAACTACACACAGCAAACTATATTATGAGTAAAACAGCGCAAAAGTAAAATTAACTTTTGCGCTGTTTCTTATTGGTGCAATATTGAAATTACAGTCCTGATTTTATGTCGGAGAGCAAAAAACTTTTTTAGTTGCAAAGTTTTTTACCTTGCCTGAAGATTAAAGCTCTACAAACTTGCCTGTCTCTGAAGACTCGTATGCAGCCTGAATTACGCGCTGAGCATAAATTGCATCTGCTGCCGGAACTTCAACCGGAGCACCGTCGCGGTGTGAGCGACCGAAGCTGTCAAGTTCCTTGGTATACATGTTACCGAACTCAACCTGGACTTCCATCTTCTTGACTTCGTTTCTCGTCTGCTGTGCGTCATAGCCGAGAGAGCTGTCAGCGGCAATAACATCAATTGTTCCGCCCTCTTCCTGAGAAAGAGTGCCGTAAGCAACGATTGAACCTGCTGTACCGTAGATTTCAAGCTTACTTGGCACTGCATCCGGAATGTTGAAGTTTGACTCAACATATGCAACAGCACCGTTTTCAAGCTCCATCATAAGAGAAGCCTGATCCTCAACCTCATAGGAGAAGGTGTTGGTCTTGCAGAAGGATGCAACACGCTTTGCCTTTGAGCCTGTGATGAAGTGGAGAAGGTCGATGCAGTGAACACCCATATCCATGAGTGCGCCGCCACCTGAGAGAGCCTTTACCTGACGCCATGCGCCCGGAATTTCCGGATACCAGCAGCTAAACTGAGCACGGCAATTGATAATCTGACCAATCTGACCGGACTGAACAATCTCGCGGATTTTTGAGTTGATTGCGTGGAAGCGCATAAGGAATCCTGTTGCAATCTTTACGCCCTCTTCTTCGCAAACACGGAGAACTTCTTCACCGTCTGCAATGTCAAGGCAAATCGGCTTCTCAAGAAGGATATCCTTCTTTGCGCGAGCGGCATCAATAGCCTGCTCCTTATGGCAGTTAACCGGTGATGCGATGTAAACAACATCAACCTCGGGATCTGCGAGAAGTGCCTTGTGGTCTGTGTAAGCGCGCTTTGCGCCGTATTTTACACGAAGCTTTTCTGCAAGCTCACCGTTGATTTCCATAACAGCAATAAGCTCTGCCTCATCGGAAAGCATCATGCCCGGAAGAGTACGTCTGTCTGCAATACCGCCGGCGCCGATAACTCCCCATCTTACTTTTTTCATTATATGTTACCTCACTTAAATATCAATTAGTTGCACTCTGCAACAAGCGGACCTGCAAGCTCTTTAAGGAAGAAGAGCTTTCCTGCGAGAGTGGGCATATAGGAAGAAGTTATCCACGGAGTCGGACCGTAGCGGAGAGTCATCCACAGAGACATACCCTGCCACTGCATTCCGCGGGAAAGAGCACCGTCGCAGCCGCCGATGATGCGGTCAGACTGGAGGAAGAGACCGGGGCCGATTGTGTTTGCACGGCACGGAACAAGAGTTGTGCGGCTCTTGAAGCTTGTGATTGCATTCTGCTCAATTGTGAGCGGGTGAAGCTTTGCACCGATGCGGTACATCTGGTTCTTCCACTCTTCTTCTGTCGCAAACTCAGCTGCAAACTGCGGCTCCCAGAATGCGATATGGCACATACGTCCGATACCAAAAGTGGTGATAAGGCGTGCGCCCTCTGCCTTTAATTTCGCAATCTTTTCCGGATATGTCGGAAGGTTTTCCTTAGTTGCGAAGTTTCTCTGATTTTCCGGAACAGTCTTGTTTACCTTGCTATAGAATGCGTCGCGCATTGCATATGTAAACGAACCGGGGTTGGACGGGTCGAGTGTGTTACCGTCTGCATCAGACCATTCGTCCATGTTAAAGCCGTATACGTGAGAGCAGTCTACATCCCACTCATTGAGGAAGTATGCTGCCCAGCGGTACATACCCATCGGGCCTGCCGGAAGAATCATTGCAAGCTTGATGCCTTCATCACGTGCCATTTTGATCTGGTTTGCAATCTCGTGGCCCATCATCATATCAAATTCCGCAACGTTGTCACACTGTACCGGCTTAAAATCCGGGTTCCAGAAGCTCTGGCGCTCGAAAATCGCCTCAGGTGCATTGGAACAGCACTTGTCAATCTTCTCGAAATCCCAGCCTGCCGGATAGAATCCCTCTAAAAGGGAGCCTTTTACTGTACTAATGAAATCCATAATTTTTATCCTCCTTAAAATAAGCCTTACGGCAAATGTCTAATTGTTGTCTGGCGAAGGTGTGCCTTACAGGTCTTAAAGCCCTCGGCATACATAACGCCGCACTGAAGTCCGCGCGCACGCGTGCAGGATCTTACAAACTCGATAAAGTCAATCTTATCATGTTCACGCATCCAAACTATCTGGCTTTCGTGGCACTCTACCGCAGAAAGCTTTTGGTCGATATAGTCCGTAACATCAACATACATTTCGGGGACAAAGTTTGTTCCTGCAAGGTTATCCATATAATAAATTGGAACAACACCGCCCATAGGTGCTCCCGTTTCCGGGAACATATGTCCTACGGTTGCCGTAAAGCTCGTTTCAAAAACAAGCTGGCTTACCTGAAGGTGATCGTTCATATAGTCATCCGGTCCGTGCGTGATTATGAAATCAGGCTTGACCTCGCGGAGAATTCTGACCATTTCGCGGCGGGCATTGATATCATCCGCATAAATCATACAATCTCCTACATTGACATTATAAACCTTCTTTACACCGAGAACAGCGCCGGCGTTTTCCGCTTCCTTTGTACGCATTGCATTAAGCTCTTCCGGCATAATGACAGCATGCCCCATATCGCCGTTGCAAACGTGGCAGGTGTATACTTCATACCCTTCCTTAACCATACGGGCAAGAGTTCCGCCGCAGCTGAGCCCGAGGCCATCAGCATGACACCCGACAGCAAGCACTCTCATTTTTTTCATTCCTTTCGGGGTGAGATTCCACCCATACAAATTTATACGAAAAAAACGGATATGCGTCCGTTTTTTCACTGCATAAATTTATTATAACTCTATTTTGTGTGTTTTGCAAGGATTTCTTTTGGCGAGAACCAATAAAGAAAGAACAATTTCGTCATTTTAGACAAAATCGTTCTTTTAAAACCGTCAAAATAACGAACGTTATTTTCTCCGGTAAATTCTCTTTGTTTCTTCTCTCTCACTACCGTCGGGATTTTTAAGGATAAGTACAGGCATATTCTTTATACCGCTTTTTCCTCCCTTCCGTGCCTCGATAAGCACAAGAGACGGTTCTGCCGTCACAGTATCCTGCACCAGGCGCATACGCTTCGGCGCAAGGTTGTGCTTACTCATCGCATAAAACAAATCGGCAAGGCGCGCCGGACGATGAACGAGAGAAAAGCTTCCGCCGAATTTGAGAAGATACGCCGCCGCGGCGCACACATCGTCTATGGTACAGCATATTTCCATTCTCGCGATGAGAAGTTCTTCGTTTTCGGTATGCAGACCTCCCCCCGACTGCATAAACGGAGGGTTGGACACCACGGCATCAAAGCTTCCGGCAGGAAACAGACTCCGCACGTTTTTTAAGTCCTCGCAATACACCGTCATTCTGTCTCCGATATTGTTGTATACTATATTGCGACGGCAAAGCTCCGCCGCGCCTTCCACAATTTCAACTCCGCAAAGCTCTATATTCTCATACCGCGCCGCAAGCAGAATTGAAACCGCACCCGCCCCGCAGCCAAGGTCACACACGCGGTCATTCTTTTTAATATGTGCAAACTCGGAAAGTATCATCGCATCCGTACCGAGCTTTAAATATTTTTCATCTTGTTCCATAACAAATCCGTTTATACCGAGTTCATCAAGCATTTTTGCGCCTCCGAAATACATCTTATTCTTATGTTATCCCGACACCGCGAAATTGTCAAGAATAAAAAAACAGAAATTTTTTTAAAAATCCACGCGATTAAACTTGACATATTGACAATTTACATCTAAAATATATAAGTGGATAATATCGTTGTTATTGATTGCGCTGTGTGAAATTTTTTTCACTTTTACAATAACTTGATTTATTACATAATTAATTTGAAACAAAATGTTAAAAACAATCATCAGACTAAGGAGGTAATGCACCAACATGAATTTTTCCGAACTTTCCCCCATTGCATGGATCGTAATTGCGGCGGTTGTCGCCGTTTTCGCAGTTGTTGCGTTTATCCTCGGCATCACGTTCCGCAAAAAAGTTGCAGAGAAAACAATTTCAAGTGCCGAGAATGAAGCAAAAAGAATTGTAAATGATTCCATCAAAACAGCAGAAAACAAAAAGCGCGAGATGCTTATTGAAGCAAAGGAAGAAATCCACAAGAGCAGAACGGAATTCGACCGTGAAATGAAGGATCGCCGCGCAGAGCTCCAGAAGCAGGAACGCCGCGTTGTTCAGAGAGAAGAATCTCTCGACAAAAAACATGAGGCAATAGAGCAGAAGGACGCAACTCTCTCAAAGAAAATCAAAGATAACGATGCACTCAACGAAGAACTTAAGCTGATAAAGCGCAGTCAGCTTGAAATGCTCGAAAAAATTTCCGGCTATACAGCCGAAGAAGCAAAGCAGTATCTCATCCAGAATCTTGAATCTGAGGTGCGCCACGACTATGCCGTCCGTCTTAAGGATTTAGAGGCACAGTTTAAGGATGAGGCAGACGAAAAGGCTCGTCATCTTATCTCCCTTGCAATTCAGAAGTGTGCAGCAGACCACGTTGCCGAGGCAACGGTTTCCGTCGTTCCGCTTCCGAATGACGAAATGAAGGGACGCATCATCGGCCGTGAAGGCCGCAACATCAGAACACTTGAAACCCTTACGGGTGTTGACCTTATAATCGACGACACCCCCGAGGCAATCACACTTTCAAGCTTTGACCCGATTCGCCGTGAGATCGCACGCCTCTCTCTTGAGAAGCTTATCTCCGACGGACGCATCCATCCGGCAAGAATCGAAGAAATGGTTGAAAAGGCGCGCCGTGATGTTGACCATGTAATTAAGCAGGAAGGTGAGCGTGCAACGTTTGATACCGGCGTTCACGGACTCAATCCTGAAATAGTAAAACTCCTCGGTCGTCTCCGTTTCCGTACAAGCTACGGTCAGAACGTCCTCAAGCACTCCATCGAGGTTGCTCATATCTCAGGTCTTCTCGCTGCAGAACTCGGCGTTGACGTTATGCTCGCAAAGCGTGCAGGTCTTCTCCATGACCTTGGAAAGAGCGTTGACCACGAGGTTGAAGGCTCACACGTATCAATCGGTGTTGACCTTGCGAAAAAGTACAAGGAAAACGAAGAGGTTATACATGCGATCCACGCGCACCACGGCGATGTTGAACCGCGAACAGTTATCGCCTGCATCGTTCAGGCTGCAGACGCAATCAGCGCCGCACGCCCGGGTGCACGCCGCGAAAACCTTGAGAACTACATCAAGCGTCTTGAAAAGCTTGAAGAAATCGCAACAAGCTTCAAGGGCGTTGAAAGCTCTTACGCAATCCAGGCAGGCCGTGAGGTCCGCATAATCGTAAAGCCGGATGAGGTTAATGACGATGAACTCATTCTCCTCTCCCGCGAGCTTGCAAAGAAGATAGAAAACGACCTTGAATATCCCGGTCAGATTAAGGTTCACCTTATCCGTGAAACGCGCGCTATCGACTACGCAAAATAAAATTTAAAAATACTGTGGTGTAATCCCGATATTTGTGATACAATATCATATAGATTACACCACTTATTTTTCATAAACATTTATTTTCCAGAAAGAGGTAAACTCATTGAAAATTCTTGCAATAGGCGATGTTGTTGGCAAAAGTGGAGTACACGCTGTCAAAACCAACTTAAACGCACTGAAAAAGGAATATAACGCACGCTTTTGTGTGATAAACGGAGAAAACGCAGATATGGTGGGGCTTCTGCCCGAAAGCGCGGATATGCTTTTCCGCGCAGGTGCGGATGTAATCACGCTCGGTAACCATATGTGGGGCAAAAACAGAATTGCACCGTATATCGAAAATGAACCGTCACTGCTACGTCCGCATAATGTTCCGGGTAATGCTCCCGGATGTGGCTACGGGATTTTTGACGCATTCGGTCGCCGCGCCCTCGTTATAAATCTCATCGGTCGGTGCGGAATGCAGCTCGGCGCGGACAATCCTTTTTTCGCGCTTGACAAAATTCTCTCGGACTGCGCCGGGAAATACGATTTTGCCGTCTGCGATTTTCACGCTGAAGCAACAAGCGAAAAACAAGCGTTCGGGTTTTACGCTGACGGACGTCTTTCGGCTGTGTGGGGTACGCACACCCACGTCCAGACCGCGGATGAGAAAATTCTCCCGGGCGGAACGGGATTTATATGCGACCTCGGAATGACCGGTCCATACAGTTCCGTTATAGGCTGTTCTCCCGAAACATCGCTTAAATCCTTTCTCGGCTCCGTTCCCGAGCGTTTCGCGGAAGCCGAGGGTTTTGCAATGATAAACGGCGCGTGCTTTGATATTGACGATAACGGAAAATGCATCTCCGTCGAGCGCATAAACACCGTTCTGAAAGGATAGATACACTATGCTTAAAATTCTCCACACCGGTGACATACATTTAGATAGCGCGTTCACTTCCCTTTCTCCGGACGAAGCACGTGCTCGCCGTTCCGAATCTCGGGAGCTTTTCTCAAGGGTGATTGATATTGCAAATGCAGAGAATGTCGATGCGATGATTCTTGCCGGTGATGTTTTTGATTCATATCCCATACGTCCCGAAACTGCAGAAAGCTTTCTGCGGGATTTAAAGCGCGCAAAAATGCCTGTTTTCATCACTCCCGGCAACCACGACCCGTATACACCGAATTCTCCATACAGGACGCTTTCTTTCCCCGATAACGTACATATCTTCACTGAGGATACTTTGTCATATGTGAAACTTCCCGAAAAAGATGTGCGCATATGGGGTGCGGCATACAGCAGCGAGGTTTACGACGGACGCATTCTTGACAGATTCAGCGTCCCGGACGATGAATGCACAGACATTCTGGCTCTGCACTCAAACCTCTACACCGACGGTTACAGCCCTGTCTCATCAGACGAAATTGCCGCAAGTGGAGCGGCTTACGTTGCGCTCGCTCACGTCCATAAGCCGACAGAGCTTTTGAAGGCAAAAAAAACGCATTATGCATACTGCGGTTGTCTTGAAGCTCACGACTTTGGCGAATGCTACGACAGCGGTTTTTGTATCGTCACGATAGAAAACGGCAATGTCACGCTTAATCGCCGCTCAGTTTCCGATGTGAGCTACCAAGAAATTTCACTTAACCTTACCGACTGCGTTGACGTTGAAAACGCACTTCCCTGCCCTGTTGGTCGGGTTCACCTGCGCCTTACGCTTACCGGAGAATGCGTTCCCCCCGACGTTGACGCACTGTATGAAAAGCTCTCTCCGAAATACGCCGAGCTTGAAATAATGGACAAAACTGTTCCTCCGCGCAATATATGGGAGGGTCTCGGTGAGGATACACTTCGCGGTGTTTTCCTTACCAAAATGAAGGCGCTTCTTGACGAGAGCGCAGACGAGGAAGAAAGAGAAAGAATTCTGCTTGCCGTAAGATACGGCATCAACGCAATTGAGAACAGAGAGATGTAAGACAAAACTTATGCCCCGCGGCAAATGCCGCGAGGCATATTATGTTTATTGGGTTATTTTACAAGATCGAGAACGCGGTTAAGCATTACTGCAACCTCTGCACGTGTTGCCGATGCCTCTGGGTCAATCTTGCCGTTCTTGCCGTTGATTATGCCGTTAGCCATAAGTGTTTCAACAGCTTCCTTTGCATACTCAGAAACAGTGTCCATATCGGAAACGTCAGTTGCCTGTGTTCCGTTAAGTTCGATTCCGAGCTTCTGCATTGCACGGTAAAGCATTACCATCATATCCTGACGTGTGATGTTGCCGCGCGGTGCGAACTTGTTATCGCCGATGCCGCCAACAATACCGCTGTTTCTTGCGATTGCAAGCTCTGCTGCAAAGTAATCGGATGCATCAACATCTGCGAAGTTTGCTGTATCTGCGCTTGTGAGGTTGAACATACGTACAACGAGAGCAACAAAGTCTGCGCGGATGATGTTGTTTGCCGGTGAGTAAGTTGTTGCGCTTGTACCCTTGATGATACCCTTGTCAACGAGGTTTGTGATTGCATCTGCTGCCCAAGAGTAGTTACCAAGGTCAGCAAAGCTTCCTGCCGGAGCGGACGGTGTCACAACCGGTGTTTCTTCGGGAGCAGTTGTCTCTTCCTTATCCTCATTGCCGAGCTTGTCAGCACCTGCGTTGGACTTATCTCCGCCTGCGGAGAGTCCGCCGCCACCGCCGCCGATAGTCTGAGACGGCTTCTTTGTAAACTTGGCTTCAAGTGCAATACTTTCATCTGCCGTGAAGGTATATTCACCATCTTCCGATACCTTTTCATCTTCAACATACCAGCCGGAGAAGTTATAGCCTTCGTTAGCCGTTGCGGTTACTGTTACATCAGCACCAATAAGATATGTGCCGTCACCCGTAACAGTTCCGTTTGTTGCTGTGATTTCGACCGTTACAACATTTTCAAGAGAAACTTCTGCTTCGATTTCCGCATCTGCAAGCTTGTAGTTTGCAGCCTTATCGCCCTTGAGCGCAAGACCTGTTACCTTTGCGGTTGCAGTTGTCGGAACAACGGGTTCTTCGTCCTCTGCCGGCTCCTCGCCCTCTTCGGGGATTATTTCAAGAGCAACCTTGCTAAAGTCTGCCTCAACATCTTCAAGGTCTGCCTCGAGGACTCCGACAAGCGTTGCTGTCTTCTCGTCGAGGTCTATTGCCTCTACGGTTACTTCCTTCTGTGCAACGGTAAATGCTACCGGAATTTCCTTTGCAGCATATTCTTCGTCACCTGCCTGTGCTACGGTGATTGTTACCTCACCTGCACCAACGATTGTTACAACGCCTTCTGCAGTAACGGTTGCAACATTTTCATCAGAACTTGTGAAAGTGAATGTATCAAGTCCTGAAGCTTCGTCCGGTGTTACCTCAATAGTAAAGCCCTCATCGCCGTAGGTCTTTGCCGGAGCTTCGGAGACCGTTATGTTCTGCGGAGTTTTAAGGCTTACAACGATTTCGCCGTCAACGAATGTGAGATCATAGTTCGCGCTGAGTGCAAGAGTACCCTGCGTAATCTTATATGTACCCTCTGTATTATTATCTGCATCAGTTGCGACAGAGCCTGAGAAGGTGTCCTCACCAACAAGCGCACCTGATGTGATTTCGAAAGCTTCTGCAAGATCCGGAAGCTCTGCGCCCGCCTTGATTGGATAGCTCTTTCCGGTTACGGTGATTGCAACCTTTTCAATGTTTGCTGAAAGAGTCGGCTGCGTGAGCGTGTAGTTTGCCTTATCCGCACCATCGAGCACGATATCAGCAAAGGTTACTTCGAGATTGTTGCCGGCATCAGTCTGCTCAAACGTACCTGCGGTCGGATATTCCATAACGCCGAGGTCGTCACCCTCAACCTTGCCGGAAAGCGCACCGCCGGAGATTGTTGCAGCGTTTGTTCCGTCATAGGTCTTGTTTGCTGCAACAAGTCCCGTTACGGTAACTTCCTTTGGCTCAATCGTGAGAACAGCCTCTTTTTCCCATGTGTTGTAACCCGGAGCTGTTACGGTTGCCTTGATGTTGTAGGTTCCGGTATCAATTGCCTTGCCGTCTTCGTCAAAATCAGCGCTTGTGTAAGCAACCTCTGCGCCCTGCGGAAGAGTTCCCGCTACGGCAAGAGCCTTTGCTGTGCCGTCGTAGGTAACAGTATCATCTGTGAAGGTGATACCCTGCATATCTTCCTTCGGCTTTTCGGTGATTGTGATAGTACCGTTTACCGGAGTGAAAACAACAGGATCATCATTGTAATTAAACGTATCTTTCTGAACAACTTCCACCATAATAGGATATGTTCCGGGCTGAGCATTTACATCAATATCAAATTTGAGCGTTGCAACAGTTCCATTTGCTGTATAATCAACTTCTGCTGTTCCGTTGTTCCAATACAAAACATACGGGCTTGTTCTGTCGTTTGAATGTGTAGCACTTCCAAGAAGTCCTCCGTCAGCAACACTCGCAAGCGTTAATTCAGACGGATATGTAACTGTAAATTTTGCGAACACGATACCTGGATTATTGGCTACGTCAATCTTAACGTCAGCCGTAGCAGTTCCCTGCTGTATGCTCACAGTTTCAACTGTTACCGTTGCATCGTTTGCAGCAAAAACGCTCGGAAGCATACCGATGATAAGAGCTGCACAAATCATAAGAGATAATACTTTTTTAATCATTTTCTTTTTCCTTCCTTTTAATTGGATTTAGGTAAAGTTTCATAACCGACCCACTCAGCAATATGTCTTGCTAAATCACGTTCGTCACGAGCAGTTACTTCACCGTCGCCGTTTACATCTGCAGCAAGCTCATCTATGGTTTCATATCCAACCCACTCAGCAATATGCCTTGACAAATCGCGTTCATCTCGGGCAGTTACTTCGCCATCGCCGTTTACGTCACCTATGATTGTCGAAACAACCGTAACACTTCCGTTTTTGACTTCGAAATACACTGTGTCATCATTGTAATTAAATGTACTCGAATCCACCTCCTGAATCATTACCGGATATATACCGTCTTCAGCGTTTTCGGAAATCTCAAACCTAAGTGTTGCTATTGTTCCGTTACCTGTAAAGTCACTTTCCGCAGTTCCGTTGTTCCAATAAAGTGTATACGGGCTTACTTTATTATTGGAGTGTGTTGCATTTCCGAGTATTCCGCCATCGACAACTTCTGTAAGTGTCAACTGCGACGGATATGTAACCGTAAATTTCGCGAACACAATACCCGGATTATTCTTCACATCAATTTTAACATCTACAGTATTTCCCACTCTGCCTGTAACGGCTTTTACTGAAACAAGTGGCGCATTCTCGTCTATCGGGTCGTCAGCTTCTTCATCTTCGTTATCTTCTCCGGAACCGGTTTCCGGTTCTCCACCCTCAACATAGTGTTCATCTTCCGATGCGGCACAGGTTGTGAAAGTCTTCACCTCGCCGCACTCCGTCATCTGATAGCAATATGTTGTTTCGGCTTCAAGACCGATTATTTCCGCTGTATAATCACCGCTTTCATCCTGAACCTCGGTTGTATACACGGTGCTTTCATCATCAGCTTTCCAGTAGCGTATATATCTTGTAATACCATCTGCATCACCCGAAACAGAGCCGCTTACTATTGCGAAATAATCGCCGACATCCTCTGCATCATTCGTAACCGCAGTAATATCCGTACTGATACTTGTTACATCCATTGTGACAACAGTGTCCTTTGTGAGAATAAAGCTTGTTCCCGCGATTTCCTCACCGTTTACGTATAGAGTATCAACGGTATAATCGTTGTCTGCAGTTACATCAACTGAAATCTCCTCACCATCGTTTGCGGTAAGCTCGGTATCCCCGGTGCTTGCAAGTGACATAAAGCTCATAACCGAGCCTGAGCTTTCATCCGCATTCGTCAGTGTTCCGGATGCGTTTTCATCGTTTGTTATGCTTACTTCATATTCAGGAATTTCTTCTGCGAAGGTTGCATACACAATGCTGTTGCCCTCTACAACAAACGTTGTTCCAACCGCTTCTTCACCGTTTACATAAACTTTATTAAGTATGTATCCGTCCTGCGGTACTGCCGTAACGGTTACAATTTCTCCGTCAACCGCCTGAGTTTTATCTACCGTTATGTCTCCGTTTGTTATATCGTCCGAAACCGTTATATCATTAAGGCAAGTGTGGTAAAGCTGAGGCAATTCGCCGTCCTTGATTACCCAGACCGCATCGGGGTTTTCTTCAAGATTTGCAAGAGATGTATACTGCCCGAAGCCGAGGTTTCCTGTTAAGAAAGACGGAATTGTAAGCAAACGAGTTGAGCGCGGTGTACCAGTGGTAAGAATATTATTTGTTGATGATTCAATGCTTATTTCGGCGCTATAATATGCATTAGACACCTCGTCATCTTCATAGGTCTTAGCAACAATATATCCACTATATGCTGAATTTTCACTACTTGAAACAGCACTGATATTATCTGCAATTACCATTACATTTTCAACATTAGTTCCCGGTATTGAAGTTATACCTGCAACGTAAACATCTCCACTGCCCGTTTCCCCATACAAGTTCCCATTCACATTAACAATACATCTTGATACAGTTGCAAAATCTACTGAAACTCCTCCAATTTCAGCATATTCATCCCCCTCTCCTTTTATTGTTTTCCCATTATAAATACAATCAACTATATTCCCTCTTTCTGCAGAAATCCCGCCCAAATAAACCTTTCTTTTACAATATGCGTCAATACTATTTTCCACTTGAACATCATTAAAATCAACTGTACAGCAGACAATATTTGTACGCCACACACTTTCAGATGTATATGCACACTGTCCGACAATTCCACCGCAAAGCATACGGTAATTTGAGCTCAATTTTTTGGATAAATATGGAGCTTTAACAACGCAATCCTTTATTGTAACTTGATAGCGTGCAACGCCACAAATTCCGCCTAATGCAACAAATTCAGTTATGCCTCTCGTACCAAAAAATCCATTTTCGGTTGAGATTGCTGAACACGATTCAATATCTGTACCATTACCTACTTTTCCGACAATCATACCTGCCAAATAATTACCCGAATTCAAATCTATGTAACAATCGACAGATAAACATTTTTTTATCACACCAGACGGCATATAGCCGGTTATTGTACCAATTTTCGCATCTCCACCGTCCTCATACGTTACAACATTCGCAATATTTAAATTTCTAGCACAGTTATTTTCCAATACAGCCCTACTCTGTCCTGCAATTCCCCCAACTTCAGGAGCCTCTGCCTCTATATTTTCAATAGCGCCCGTTACAGTCAAATTTCTTACGTTCGAATTTACAGAAGATGTGCCAATTATCCCAAACAAGCCAACATATCCTTCATGGGCATCGGTAATATACATATCGGATATCGTATAGCCGTTGCCGTCAAACGAGCCGTTGAAATACTGATAACTTGTTCCGCCGAGACCTATCGGCACCCATTTTTCGTCTTCTGTATATCCAAGCTGGATATTGTCAGTCATGATATAATATTCATAGGTCGGTGCTTCAGTTTGGTTATTCACTTTATTTGCGAGGTATGCAAGGTCAGCCGCTGTAGCAATCTGATAGGGGTCGTCTTCTGTTCCGCTGCCCTTAAGGCTTGTTGAGACATCGCCGCCCCATGTACTGCTCCCCCACACGGCATATAGCGTGCAGTTTTCCTTTATTGCATGGTCTATGCCGAGCTTATGGTCAACAGTCGATGCGCTTGCAGACTTTGCCCAGCCTTTGAGATAATAACCGTCGCGAACAACTGTATTAGGCATGCGAATAGTATCACCATATGTAACTGTTACATTTTCAAGTTCGCCCTTACCGCCGTTTGCATTATAGGTTATTGTGTAAGTTTCCGGTTCCCAAACAGCATAGAGAGTCAAAGACGTGTTTCTTGTAAAGCTATCGCCCGGCTGATATTCAGCCGTTGTCGCTTTCTTGCTCCTCGCCCAGCCCAAGAACACATAACCGGTTCTCTGCGGAATTTTACTTGAAAGAGTTTTTGGTGTGTCCTGAATTTTTTCGTCTGCATCAGGTTGTCCGCTTCCGCCGTTTGCGTTGTAAGTTATAATATAACTGTCAGCGATTTTAAATGAATTGCAGTTTGCCGACCTTACCTCACCCGTTGCAGAGTTTTTTACAGTCAGCGTTGCAGTATAGTTCCCGCTTGGAAGTCCGGTAATCTGCTTTTCATCCGAGCTTAAATTATATGTATCATACAAGCTGTCATTTCTGTAAAGTGAAAGACTATACGATGTTGCGTTTCTTACATCGTTTCTGTAAAACGTTGCTGTTCCCTCTGTCTTTTTAAATGAGCGTCTTAATGATATACTGCCGATAGGATAACACTTTGAGCAAGATGCAACCAAGTTTGTTGCACCGGTATATTCAATGTCACCGCACGAGCAGGATTTATAATCATAATGCGGGTGCTCCGCTTCTTTTGCATATGTATACGAATGTGTATGCACAGGCGGTGTAACTATAGGTGTTGTCAGGGTGCAATTCCCGCTTTTCACATACCAATACATTCTCATATTTCCTATTCTGGCATCCTGTGTGCTTCCGGAAAGGTATGCACTCATAAGCGGGATTCTTCCTTTTGCTATGCCATTTGCCGGGTCTGCACAATATAATGTACCTGAGGATGAATCATAATCTGTTGCTAAAACAGCATGTGTCTTATTTCCGTTCCCGTACATATATATAACAATACCTTCAGGATGTTGATTTAATAATGATATTATCTGAGATTTTTTCTGCGCCTGCGTCATTCCTTTAAACGAACCGCTTTCAACGCTCATCCCAGCGTATTTAAATGACCACCGAAGACCTCCGGACCACGCAGTCGATTTAAGGGATTTTTCAGTAATTGAATTCCAATTACTGTTTCCTTCAAGATATGCTCTCCTTCTGAGCATCATCGCTGCAGAGGAAAGTGTACAAGTGTCATTTGTGTTTTGCTTTAAAAAAACAGACGTATTCGATACCGCGTCCGCCGCAGATACATTTACTGTCGGAAGCAGAGTAAATACCATGCATAACGTTAATAATAGTGATACAATTCTTTTCATTTCAACTAATCCTTTCCTGTATAATTTAATCAACCTGTTTAGGAGATAATTCAAAAACGTATATGGTGTCGTTGGTACGTGGACGTACTGTATGAGAGAAACAGGTTTTATAATACGCATCAAAGTTTCTTGCCAGCAAAGCACGCCCTTCTTTTTCGTCTATATTCAGTCCGTTATGATATGCAGTAATCATGGGTGTCTTGATTAATTTCCCCAGTTCCTCGGTTTCCGAACGAACAGTCACCTTTATTCTTTCAACTGTTTCTGCATAATTTTGTGGGTCAATCAGAAAGCAACTGTCTTTCTTCAAGTTATACCCCTCCCGATATACAAACCTAACCCAATATGTAAATGTTTGGTTGTGAGCTATCACTTCACCGTCTGTAGTCGCACTCCATAGCTGAAAATTGTTATCCGCTCTAAAAAAAGAATCTGCTCTCAAATCATACCAATTTCTTCCGTCAAAGCTATACTTTGCATCCAAAGAATCTCCATTCCCTTGTGACAAAGACGAGTGATAAATTTTTGTACATTTTGCTCCATTATTGGTAGCTGTAATTCTATAAGTTACTGTAAAATCTGTTCTGCATTCTTTGTCTTCACAAAAGTCTATATCATACGCAACTTCCATGTCTCGAACGCTAAAATTATTGACTTTATTCTTATCTCTGCGCCTTCTTGCTTTTGAAATATAAGAGCAAATTAAAAAGAGGTGCTTTCCTTTCTGCTGCAAATGCTCTACCAAACCGCGATAATATTTATATTTGTGATACAACACTAACATAAACGCCACAAAAAACAAAATACAGACTATAGACAGACCAATCGACAGTGGATTTAAAAAATCATTGATTGCAACGAGCGATACATTTGTAAATATAAATCCAAAAAGTGTTGAAAAAACGCTCATCAAAAATCTACGATTATCTCGTCTAAAATACTTTCTAAAGAAATTTCTCATTTTTATATTTATCCCCTTCCTTTCTCCGCAAAACAAAAAATAACTATAGTTATTTATAGTAAAGATAACTATAGCACATTGAAGTTTAATTGTCAATAGTTTACAATATAATTTGGTGATTCATATGGATAATAAAAACAGTAACTTTAGTTGCGGAAACCGAATAAAAGAGCTGCGTCAGGAGCGTGCTTTATCCCAGGAGAGGCTTGCCCTGAACGCGGGTATTACCCCCACATATTTAGGTCTTGTCGAGCGCGGAAAGAAAAATGCTACCGTTGCGACAATTGAGGCAATTTGTGATGCTCTGCACATCAGCCTTGCGGAGTTCTTTTCCGTTGCCAACACCCCCGTCACCATCGAGGACGATACCGGCATGCAGATTCTTCATCAGCTTACTGGGCTTTCGGACAGCGAAAGGCAGTTAGTCCTGCAGATAATAAAAAACGTTGTTCAGATACACCACAGCGCGAAATACAGTATTTGAAATCCTCGTCACGTTAGACGGGGATTTTTGTTTTATCGCCAGCCTCATTCCCGAGCCAAAACCCATTCGCTAAAACTCTCTCTGCAAAAAAGCCACGCTTAAACCTTTTCTGATTCGGCTTAAGCGTGGTTTAATTCTTGTATTTATTTTTCCAAAAAGAGTACGCCAAGAGTTCCGGGACCGCAGTGGGTGGAAATGGTACAGCTTGCACGGCTGATGTATATTTCTTTGAAAATTCCGGTATCCTCAACCTGTTTTTTAACAGCGGCAAGTCTTTCTTCCGGCACACCCGAATGAGTTATATACATACGTTCCGGATTTATATTGGGATATTTTTCAAGCTGCTCGGAAACATACTGAGCAAGAACTCTGTCCATATTTCCGCGGTACTTTTTGGCAGCATGAAGCTCACCGGTTTCATTGTCAACTTCAATGCAGACTTTAAGCCCAAGCATTCCGGCCGCAAGTGCCGCAACGCCGGAGCAACGTCCGCCCGCCTTCATAAACTCAAGCGTTTCAAGAACAAAGCTACAATGACTCTTTGTGCGCAGAGCCGAAACCTCTTCTACAATCTGTTCTGCAGGGAGCCCCTTTGCTATTCTTCCCCCCGCCTCTGCAACAAGAAGAGCAATTGCGCTTGATACATTTCGTGAGTCGATAACATAAACCCCCGGAAGCTCTGCCGCCGCAAGAACGCACGACTGATAGCTGCTCGTTATTGCAGATGAAAGCGTTATGTGGATAACCTCATAACCTTCATCCGTAAATTTCTTGAAATATTCGATATACTCCTGCGGATTTATCGCGGATGTCTTCGGAAGCGTGCCATCCTTACGGAATGCCTCATAAAGGTCATCCGGAAAAATATCAACACTGTCCATATATTTTTTATCATTAAGCGTAATTGAATACGAAATAAGATTTACTGAATACTTTTCCTGAAGTTCTGCACCTATATCGCAGGTGCGGTCTGCGCTGAGAATAATTTTAGACATACCTTAAGTCCCCTTTCTTCCAAGACGGCGAGAAACTTATTCTTCCTCTTCCCAGTTATGATAGACGTTCTGAACGTCATCGTTATCTTCAAGCATATCAAGAAGCTTCTGCATATTCTTGATATCATCTTCGCTTTCAAGCTTTGTGTATGTCTGCGGAACCATCTCTGCCTCTGCTGAAACGACGGTGTATCCCGCCGCTTCAAGTGCACTGCTGACTTCCACAACAGCAGTCGGGTCGCAGTATACCTCAACGACCTCTTCCGATACCTCAACGTCATCTGCACCTGCATCAAGGCACGCTAACATAACGTCATCTTCATCTGCACCTGCACGCTCGATAACAACAATTCCTTTGTTATCAAACTGCCAGCCAACACATCCTGTTGCGCCAAGATTCCCGCCGTATTTATCAAAATAATGGCGAACCTCGGATGCGGTACGGTTGCGGTTATCAGTCATTGTCTCAACAATAACAGCAACGCCGCACGGACCATACCCCTCATATATAATGGTCTCGTAGTTTGCGCCGTCAGCGCCGGAAGCACGCTCGATAATGCGCTTAATGTTATCGTTGGGGACGTTGTTTGCCTTTGCTTTTGCAAGGCAGGCAGCAAGCTTAGAGTTGCTTGCGGGATCAGGGCCGCCTTCTTTGACGGCTACTGCCATTTCCCTTCCGATTTTTGTGAATATCTTTGCTCTCTGAGCGTCTGTTTTTTCCTTCTTATGAAGAATATTTTTCCATTTGGAATGTCCTGACATTTTCGTTCCTCGTTCCTTAGCATAATGTATTATAATATAATAGTATACAACATTGTTACGCTTTTTTCAAGCAAATTAAAACCATTTTTACAATTTGCCGTTTATTTTACAGAAAGGATAGGAAAAAACTATGAAAGTTCTTTCCTATTCCCTTTTGCTGGCTCTGAATTCCTTTACGGTCATACCAAACTTTTTTTTAAACTGCCTCATAAAATATCCGCTGTCCGAAAATCCCGATTCTGCTGCCAGTTCTTTTATCGGAACATCACTCTCATGCAAAAGCTCGGCCGCATAACGAAGTCTCATATCTATAAGATAGGCAACCGGAGTAATTCCCATAACTTCCTTGAACACGCGGGACATAAGAGAATGGCTTATGTAAAGAAGCTGTGCAGCATCATTAACAGAAAATTCAGACTTGCGGAAATTTAAATCAATAGTCTGCTTTATACTTTCCGCAAGTGATTTGTGCTTTTCTACCAAGTCCGGCAGCAGTTCTGCGTCACATTCCGCAGACAAAATCTGCATTAATGCAGAAACTGCTGTAAAATAGCTCTTTGATGTCGGTTTCCCCCAGTCCAACACCGAATTAAATATCCATTCTACCCTGCGTGCATATTTTGCCGGTCGCACCGGGCAGTCACGCGTAAGCTTAAGGACACCCGCAATTTCTTCAGCATGTTCTTCACAAAGCGCTATCCAATAATACTTCAGCTTATCATGGGTGCAGTATGCGATCGGTTCTCCGGGGCGGATAAAGAAAAAGTCTCCTTTGTGCAGAGAATGTGTCTTCCCCTTCTCTGTAAAGCTTCCGCCTCCTCCGGTAACAAAGTACAGACAATGCCAGCGATTAATAGTAACAAAATCGCCTCTTTTATATATGCTGTAATCACGGTATCCCATGCTTGCGATTTTCATAAAGCTATAGCTGTCATTTTCAAACGAAACCATCTCTATGCCATTTCCTATGCGCATCGGAAACTCCCCCTTTCGCATCTTTAGTATAATCCCTTTTGATTCGAAATGCAATAGAAAAAAACGCTCCGTCATCGCATAAACGATGCCGGAGCGTAAATCTTTAAAAACTTTTATGCCTTGTGTGAGTTTTTAGTGAGCTTTACCCATACTGCACCGGAAATGAACATTGAAGAGTAAAGACCTGCAACAACACCTACAACAAGCGGAATTGCAAAGTTGCGGATTGATGTTACGCCGAAAATTGCAATCATAACAATTGAAAGAAGAGTTGTTACCGTTGTATTCACACTTCTTGTTGCACTCTGCCAGATGCTCTTGTTTACGATATCCGCAAAGCTTGTCTTCTTGATAAGCTTTCTGTTTTCACGGATGCGGTCGAAAATAACGATTGTTGCGTTGATTGAGTAACCCAGAATCGTGAGAACGACAGCGATGAATGTGAGGTTAAGCGGAATTCTGAAGATAACATATGCGCTGATAACAACGAGAACGTCGTGAGCAAGCGCAACAATTGCCGCAAGACCTGAACGAACATCAAAGCGGATTGCAATATAGATAAGCATAAAGAGAATTGCAAGGAATGCAGCCTTGATAGCGGAATTACGAAGATCGTTACCCATTACCGGGTCAACGTTGTCAACAGAGATGATGTCTGTGTGAGCGGTTTCGCCCTCTGCGACAGCTTCAGTTCCGTCGTGGAGACCGTAAGCTTCACGGAGCGCGTTGAACGCCGCATCACGCTGCTCGGAAGAGAGCGTAGCAGTTTTGAGAACAACCTGCTCGTCGCCGTCACCGGACTTCTGAGCCGAGGAAATCTCAGCGCCTGTCGCCTTTTCAACGATAGCCGTGATGTTATCAAGCTCTGCTTTGTCAAGCTGCTTGTGCATATTATAGGTCATTGTGGTACCGCCGGCAAAGTCGATATCAAGGTTGAAAAGATTTACGCCGAACGGAAGGATGATGAGTGAAACAAGACCAACGAGAGCAAAGATGACGCCTATAAGGAAGAATACATTAGACTTGTTTACAATATTTATCTTATTTTCCATTTTACTAAACATATCTTTTCCCTCCTTATGCGCCGTATGCCTTAAGTGACTTGATGTTCATATCGACAAGACGATAAAGCAGGAAGCGTGAAACAACAAGCACCGTGAACATTGAGATTACAACACCGAGGCCGAGTGTGATTGCAAAGCCGCGGATTGTACCCATACCGAAGCAGTAAAGAACAACAGCTGCGATAAGGGTTGTTACGTTGGAGTCCAAAATTGCGGTAAACGCGCGCTTAAAGCCTGCATCAATGGATGCCTTGAGCGTTTTACCGACGCGGAGTTCTTCTTTAATTCGCTCGTAGATGATGACGTTTGCGTCAACCGCCATACCGATTGAAAGGATGATACCCGCAATACCCGGGAGAGAAAGGTTGACTTTAAGAAGTGACATGATCACAACCAGAAGTGCTGTGTAGAAAGCAAGAGAAATGCTTGCAACAACACCCGGGAGACGGTATATAAGAATCATAAAGAGCATAACGAGAAGAAGACCGATAAAGCCTGCGAAAAGGCTTGTCTCAAGTGCTTTTTCACCGAGAGTAGGTCCGACGGAGCGAAGCTCAATCTCCTCAAGAGCAAACGGGAGACGGCCGGAGTTGATGATGTTTGCAAGAGTCTTGGACTCTTCACCGCCGGCAGGATTGAGGCTATCCTCGCTGCCGATTGTGATAACAACCTCTTCGGAATTGATACCCGTTGATGCGTAAGAAGCATCGACAAACGGACGGCTCTGGAGCGTTTCATCAAGATAAATGTCAATGTAGTTCTTCTCGGCAGAAGCCTGGGATGCAGCCTTCTTTGTTGCCTGAGTGAACTTTTCTCTTCCCTCACTTGTAAGAGAAAGAACAACATGGTGCTGGTTTGCACCGTTCTCAGTTACCTGACGATAAACGGACTCTGCGCTCTTTACTTCATTACCGGAAATGATGACGTTTCCGTCTGCATCTCGGAACTCAAGAACAGCGGTTTTTCCGAGAAGAGAGACAGCTTCTTCCGGATCTGTTACGGACGGGATTTCAACCGTGAGGCGAGTATCGCCTGCGGCGGTAACAGTGCCTTCTGTGTACTTTGCAGCATCAAGACGCTTGCGCAGAACAGTCTTTGCAATATCCATATCTGCATCGGACGGAACGGAGCCGTCCTCTGTGCGTGCCTCAAATGTAATCATTGCACCGCCCTGAAGATCAAGGCCGAGACGGATACCGTCTGCTGCACTGGGAATTTCGACAACGCCAAGGTTAAGGCCGCTTATTGTGGTTGCAATGAACAAAGCGATAACAGCAACAACAGCGACAAACCAAAGTATGCCTTTTTTCATTTGTATAACCTCCTCTTATTTTGCGCAAAACACTGTCAATCCATAATTTTACATTTTGCGCACAATAGATATTATATAATTTAAAACTGATTTAGTCAATAGAAAAAATCTGCTTTCCTTAAACTTTAAGTTCTGCCTCAGTCTCTATTTCCGAGCTGTACTTTTCTATTGCCGGATATACGAAGTCACGCAAGAACTCCGTAACCTGCGAAGCACTTCTTCCCGTGTAGTTTTTCGGATCAAGATTCTTCACAATTTCTTCCTTCGTCATGCCGAAAGCCGGGTCCGCGGCAATACGGTCGATAAGGTCGTTTGCCTCGCCGTCTTCCTTCACTCGCTTACCCGCAGCAAGGGAGTGGGTTCTGATAAGCTCGTGAAGCTCCTGCCTGTCGCCGCCGCGCTTTACGGCATCCATCATTATGTTCTCCGACGCCATAAACGGAAGTTCTTCCATAACACGACGGCGAATTACCTTCGGATAAACAACAAAGCCCGAAGCGATGTTTAAGTAGATTGAAAGGATAGCATCCGTTGCAAGGAACGCCTCAGAAACCGCAAGGCGCTTGTTTGCAGAGTCATCAAGCGTTCTCTCAAACCACTGCGTTGCCGCAGTAAGTGCCGGATTCTGGGCAGTTGCGATAACAAACTTTGAAAGAGCGCATATACGCTCAGAGCGCATCGGATTTCTCTTATACGGCATCGCGGATGAACCGATCTGCTTCTTCTCAAACGGTTCTTCCATTTCCTTGAGGTTAGAGAGAAGGCGAAGATCCGTTGCAAACTTACACGCACTCTGCGCAATTCCCGAGAGGGTTGCAAGTGCCATGGAGTCAATCTTTCTCGAATACGTCTGTCCGGAAACCGGAATTACGCCGTCAAAACCAAGCTCTTCTGCAATATACTCTTCCATTTTTTTGATTTTTTCTTCATCGCCGTCAAAAAGCTCCATAAAGCTTGCCTGTGTACCGGTTGTTCCCTTTGAACCGAGAAGGCGCATTGCATCAATTCGGAACTCGAGTTCGGAAAGGTCGTAAAGAAGTTCGTTTATCCAGAGTGTTGCGCGCTTACCAACAGTTGTAAGCTGTGCCGGCTGGTAATGGGTAAAGCCGAGAGTCGGCATATCCTTATACTCATCCGCAAACTTTGAAAGCGCAGAAATAACGCTTACAAGGCGCTGGCGGATAAGCTTTAGGGCGTCGCGCATTATGATAAGGTCTGTATTGTCGCCTACATAGCAGCTTGTAGCGCCGAGGTGGATTATTCCCTTTGCATTCGGGCACTGAAGACCGTATGCATAAACGTGGGACATAACATCGTGACGGACTTCCTTTTCGCGCTTTTCCGCGTCCTCATAGTTTATGTTGTCGCGGTTGCGCTCAAGCTCTTCAATCTGTTCCTGAGTAACCGGAAGGCCGAGCTTCATTTCTGCACGTGCAAGAGCAATCCACAGCTTGCGCCATGTTTTAAATTTTACATCGGGAGAGAAGAGTTCAAGCATCTCCTCACTTGCATATCTTCCCGAAAGCGGTGATTCATATGTGTTTCTCATAATCAATTATTCCTTTATCCCATAATCTTTTCAAGCGCCGCAAGCTTTGTGCAGAGACACAGAAGCTCGGATGCCGTTTTAAGTTCATCAACAGTCGGATATGTCGGTGCAATTCTAAGGTTTGTGTCCTTTGGATCGTTTCCGTACGGGAACGTTGCACCGCAGCCCGTCATTACAACGCCTGCCTCACTCATAAGCTTGTGAACGCGCTTTGCCGTGCCGGGCATTACATCAAGGCTTATAAAATAACCGCCGCGCGGAGCTGTCCACTCTGCAATGCCGAGACCTGAAAGTTCACGGTCAAGAGCATTAAGAACAGTTTCAAACTTCGGGCCGATAAGTGCCGCGTGTTTTTTCATATGCGCCATAATTCCGTCGAGGTTCTTGAAATACTTTACATGGCGAAGCTGATTGATTTTATCCGGACCTATCATCTGATATGTCATAACCTTCTTAGCCGCCGCGATGTTTGCTTCGCTCATTGCCATTGCCCCAACACCTGCGCCCGGGAACGAAATTTTCGATGTGGAAGCAAAGATATAAACCATATCCTCTTTTCCGTTCTTTCGGCATTCATCAAGAATGCCGAGAAGCTTATCGCCCTCATCGTAAAGGTCATGCACGCAGTATGCGTTATCCCAGAAGATTCTGAAATCCTCAGCCGCGGGCTTAAGAGCCGCAAATGCGCGGACAACATCATCAGAATATGTTATCCCGCTCGGGTTTGAATACTTCGGAACGCACCATATTCCCTTTACAGAAGCATCGTTCTCAACATACTTTCTGACCTCTTCCATATCCGGGCCATCATTTGTCATAGCAATCGGAATCATCTTTATACCGAAGCACTCGCAGATACCGAAGTGACGGTCATATCCCGGAACAGGACAGAGGAATTTAACCTCGGGCAGCTTGCACCACGGTGTGCTTCCCATAACGCCGTGGGTAACGGAGCGGGAAACCATGTCAAACATCATTGTAAGGCTTGCGTTTCCGCCGATAACGACCTCTGCCGGTGAAACGCCAAGGATTTCAGCAAAAAGTGCCTTCATTTCCGGAATACCATCAATTCCGCCGTAGTTACGTACGTCGGGAGTAATGCCCGCAACATCGTTGTTTTCAGAAATCGCAGTGAACAGTCCCTCGCATATGTCAAGCTGATCCGGTGCCGGTTTTCCTCTTGACATATCAAGCTTCAACCCCCTTGCAACGTATGCCGAATATTCTTTCTGAAGGTCTGCATAAAGCCCTACCGCTTGCTCGCGCGACAGTGAGCTGTAAGAAACTTTTTCCATATATAAAATAACTCCTAAAATAAAATTTACAAAAGCTTGCCGGTACATCTCGGGAACGGGAGAACATCGCGGATGTTTGATATTCCCGTGAGGTACATTATAAGACGTTCAAAACCAAGACCGTAGCCCGCGTGCTGCACACCGCCGAAGCGACGGAGATTGAGGTACCAGTCATAATCCTCAGAATTGAGACCCATTTCCTCCATTTTTGCAAGAAGCACGTCATAGCGCTCTTCTCTTTGGCTTCCGCCGATAAGCTCGCCTATTCCCGGAACGAAGAGGTCCATTGCAGCAACGGTTCTTCCGTCATCGTTCTGGCGCATATAGAATGCCTTTATCTCCTTCGGATAATTTATAAGGAACATTGGCTTTTTCATAATCTCTTCCGTAAGGAAGCGTTCATGCTCTGTCTGAAGGTCACAGCCAAAGAATACGGGATATTCAAACTTATCCTTATGCTGTTCCAAAATCTTTATTCCCTCGGCGTATTCCATCACTCCGAAATCGGAATTTACAACGTGCTCAAGGCGCTCGATAAGACCCTTGTCAACAAACTGATTGAAGAAATTCATTTCCTCCTTGCAGTTGTCAAGAACATGGCGGATGACGAACTTGACCATTGCTTCTGCAAGTTCCATATCGTCGTTAAGGTCTGCAAAAGCGATTTCCGGCTCAATCATCCAGAACTCTGCCGCATGACGGGCAGTGTTGGAATTTTCTGCGCGGAAGGTCGGACCGAAAGTGTAGGTCTTTCCGAATGCGAGTGCAAATGTCTCTGCCTCAAGCTGTCCGGAAACGGTAAGGCTTGCTTCTCTGCCAAAGAAGTCCTTTGAATAATCCACCTTTCCGTCCTCATCTCTCGGCGGGTTTTCCATATCGAGAGTGGATATCTTAAACATCTCCCCCGCGCCCTCACAGTCGCTTCCCGTGATAATCGGAGTATGAGCATACACAAAGCCACGCTCGTTAAAGAACTTGTGAATTGCGTATGCCGCCTCACTTCTTACGCGGAATACAGCTGAAAAAGTGTTTGTTCTCGGACGAAGATACGTTATCGTTCTCAAAAACTCAAGAGAATGACGTTTCTTCTGAAGCGGATAATCGGGAGCGGACTCTCCCTCTATCTTAACGCTTTCTGCTTTTATCTCAAACGGCTGTTTTGCCTCAGGCGTAAGGATAAGCTTTCCGGTAACGACAATAGCACTTCCGACGTTTAAGTGAACAAGCTCGGAAAAGTTTTCAAGCGTATCGTCAATAACAACCTGAACGCTTTTAAAATAAGAGCCGTCGTTAAGCTCAATAAAACCAAACACCTTGGAATCACGGACAGTTCTTACCCATCCGCCGACGGTGATTTCCTTATCCGCAAAGGTGCCCGGAGCTGCAAAAATTTCTTTTACATTTGTTAACTTCATTCTTTTCAACTCCAATTGTTTATAAATCTACATACAATATATTAAACCACATTTTTGTCAAAAAGTCTATACAAAAGTTGGAAGAAACCTATTTTTTTTGCAAAATTAAATTATGAACTCAGCAGTTCCGTTGTGAATTATCGCAAAGCTGTTTGTTCTATATTGCCGAAACCGTTGACAAAACTCCTGTTTTATGGTATCTTATATAACAGAATTTGACATTTTTTGTATGGATGTTATACTAAAAAGGTACGGTGAAGCGAAATGGTAAAGTGTAAAAAATGCAAAACTGATTTTAACGAGAATTATATGAACTTCTGCCCTAACTGCGGTGAGGTTCTTCCAAAAGAGAAAAACGTGCGCTTCAATGCAGAATCCGTTTCAAGCTCGGCTTTCTCTAAGTTTTTGGGCATATTCAAAAAGAAATAGCATCGAAAATCCGGAGGCAAAAACATAATGCCATCCGGATTTTTTTGCCCGATTTTCAAACAAATGTAAAATAATACACAAACGCCCAAAAATACTTGTATCGTTTTTTCTTTTGTGTTATAATTAACTGTAAAATTTTTCAGCACCGATATGATTGGAGTTTATAAAATGAGTAAAATCACTGTATTCTCAACCACAATGAACCTAAACAAGATTTTTGATGACGTTCACTTTGAGCGCCTTGCAAAATTGGGTGACCTTTATATATACGACAAGCCGGACTATTCCGATCGTGAATACATCCTTAATTTTATTAAGGACTCAGATTTGATAATCACCGCATGGGGCGCACCGAAAATCGACAACGAGATACTTTCTCTGTGCCCGAATCTCCGCGCAATAATTCACGCAGGCGGTGCAATTAAGGCACTTCTTGACAGCGACTTTTTTGACAGAAACATCCCGATTTCCACATCCAACGGCGAGCTTGCAAAAGGCGTTGCTGAAAGTACTCTTGCAATAATGATTGCCGCATGCAAGGGAATGTTCTCTCTTCCCAACGACTTAAGAAACGGTCTCTGGAGCGAAAACCGCCCTAAGGTAAAGGATTTTTACCATATTGATATCGGTATCATAAGCGCAGGCGCAATCGGAAGACACGTAATCAAGCTTTTACATGACTTTGAAGTTAATATTTTTGTTTACGACCCGACGCTTACTGCAGAACAGATTCGTGAGCTGGGTGCTGAAAAATGCGAGCTTTCTGAGCTTATGTCAAGATGCGATGTTATAAGCATCCATGCCCCGAACATCCCTGCAACGAACAATATGATAAACGCACAAAACCTCCCGCTCGTCAAGGACGGTGCTGTTATCATCAACACTGCACGCCCGAACTCAATCGACGACGATGCACTCATTGCTGAGCTTTCCAAAAACCGCTTTATGGCAGTTATAGATGTTCCGCCGGCAGAACCGCTGCCTCTTGACCATCCGTATCGCTCACTTCCGAACGTCGTTCTCTTCCCCCACATCGGTGGCGCGGTCTCAAACGGGTGCAAGCGTATGGGCCAGTTCGCCGTAGAAGAAGCAGAACGCATCTTCAGCGGCGAAGAGCTTCGCGGCGCAGTTGACCTTTCAAGACTTTCAATTATGGCATAGGATAAATACTAAAACAACGAAGGGGCCGTCAATTTTGGCGGAGAGGGCGGGATTCGAACCCGCGTGCGATTGCTCGCAAACTGATTTCGAGCTGTTAGACAGTCTTTTTAGATAGAGTAAATTAGCGGAAGTTAGAAGAACTTAAAAAGCGATAAAAACCGCATAAAATAAGGGCTTTGAGGGGTTAAAATCCTTCAAAGCCTTTGCTGTTCTCGCTAATTTCGTATTGCCACTTTTAGATAGCTTTTTTGGGTTTTCGCTAGAAAAGTGCTAGAAAAATGTTAGATAAAATATATGAAACAATAAAACAGTTTTGCAGAATAACTTTACCTTAAAAAGAAACAATAAATAAGGGTAAATTTTCTTAATATATTGACAATTCCCTTAATATGTGATAATATTTAAGGGAAAGAAAGGAGGTTAAGGGCATGAGAATATTTAATTATTCGATAATCAAAGAACATAAATGGGATTCTGAACTTCTCGGTCTTGTAGCTAGCATATATAAAGAAGCTGGAAAACAGGACTTCTATTTAAAGATGCGCCCGGAAGAACTTGAAAAACTTGTGGAAATCGCAAAGGTACAAAGCACAGAGTCTTCCAATGCAATCGAAGGTATCGTTACAACAAATACACGTATTAAACAACTTGTAGCAGAAAAAACGACTCCCAGAACCCGTGATGAACAAGAAATTGCGGGATACAGAGATGCTCTTAATAT
>JAZSOS010000008.1:0-72320 GCA_045537045.1 Eubacteriales bacterium | reverse complement strand
TTTGGATAACCCATTTTCCAAAGAGGATATTTTGAATATGGCGGCGGAGATTGAGGGGCACGGCGATAATGTAACTCCCGCGGTTTTCGGCGGATTTTGCGTAAACGTTCCCTCGAAGAATAAGATTAACTATATTTCAACCCCCATTAAAGATGATTTGAAATTTGCTGCATTTATTCCTGATTTTTTTCTTCAGACGAAAAAATCAAGAGCGGCTCTTCCCGAAAAGGTTTTGCATCGTGATGCGGTTTTTAATCTTTCGCGAAGTGCTTTGCTGACCGCAAGCATTATTTCGGGGAAATATGAAAATATAAGGACATCTATGGGTGACAGACTTCATCAAAGCTATCGGAAGAAGTTTATCCCCGGTATGGCTGAGATATTTGATTTGTGTTATAACAACAAAGCCCTTGGGGTTTATTTAAGCGGAGCAGGACCAACCATTATCGGAATTTTAAACGGCCGTTCCTCGGCGTTTTCCGAAAAAGTCAATCCTGTTTTGAATAAAAAAATGAAAAATTGGCACCTGAATATTCTTAAAGCTGATAATGAGGGTGCGGTTATTTTAGGAGGTTTTTAAATTGTCCATTATTGTTCAGAAATTCGGCGGAAGCTCTGTTGCTGATGCGGCAAAGGTTATGAATGTTGCATCACGAGTTGTTGACACCTACAAAGCGGGGAACTCCGTTGTGGTTGTTGTCAGTGCACAGGGCGACACAACAGACGACCTTATTGATAAGGCGAAGGAAATTAATGCCAATGCGTCAAAGCGTGAAATGGATATGCTCCTCTCAAGCGGTGAGCAGATTTCCATTGCTCTTTTGGCTATGGCTATTGAAAAGCTTGGATGCCCTGTTATTTCATTAACAGGCTGGCAGGCGGGCTTTAGAACAAATTCAAATTACAGTAACGCCCGCATTGATAAAATCGACACAGAAAGACTTTTGGCGGAAATTGACCAGAAGAAAATCGTTATTGTTGCAGGTTTTCAGGGGATTAACCGCTATGACGACATAACAACTCTCGGCAGAGGCGGAAGTGATACATCTGCTGTTGCTATTGCATCTGCAATCCACGCTGACAAATGCGAAATTTATACAGATGTTGACGGCGTTTATACTGCTGACCCGAGAATTGTAAAAGGTGCTAAAAAGCTTAACGGGATTACTTATGACGAAATGCTTGAGCTTGCATCCCTCGGTGCACAGGTTCTTCATAACCGTTCCGTTGAGATGGGCAAGCGCTTCAATGTTGATATGGAGGTTATCTCCAGCTTTACCCGTAA
This sequence comes from Eubacteriales bacterium, assembly GCA_045537045.1. Taxonomy (GTDB): domain Bacteria; phylum Bacillota; class Clostridia; order Oscillospirales; family JAAYXM01; genus SIG480. The sequence goes on along the minus strand of JAZSOS010000008.1, from coordinate 71,035 downwards.
CCCGGGCACAAAAATTAAGGAGGCACACAAAGTGGAAAAAATGAATGTTAGCGGCGTTGCACGCGATATGGATGTAGCGCAGATTTCTCTCGTAAATATGGCAGATGCTCCCGGCATTGCTTACAAGGTATTCTCAACTCTCGCAAACAAGGGTGTAAACGTTGATATCATCCTTCAGTCAACCGGCAGAAACGATGCAAAGGATATCGCTTTCACTGTTCCCAGCTCTTCAATTGAGCTTGCTAAGAAGGTTCTTGAAGAGAACAAGGCAAGCATTGGCTTTGAGGATATCAAGGTTCGCGAGGACCTCTGCAAGCTTTCCATCGTCGGCGCAGGTATGGTAAACAACCCCGGCGTTGCTGCAATGATGTTCGAGGCACTTGCTGCTGCAAACGTAAACATTGATATGATTTCCACAAGCGAAATCAAGGTTTCTGTTCTCATTGCAAAGGATGATTCCGAGCGTGCAATGCGTGCAGTCCACGACAAGTTCTTTTAATAGGTAAGAAGCAAACAGAAATCCGCCCGGTGTGCATATGCACCCGGGCGGGAAGTTTATTTATCTTCGCACTTTAACAAGCAACGCCCTGCCGTCTTTCACGCAGACCTCGGCGGTTTTTCCGGGGAGGGGTTCGTTGCTTATTCCGTACTGATATTCAGCGCTGATTTCCGCGTTTTCAAGCGGGAATTTGGCGTTTTTTTCATATACACCGCGGCATGTTCCGTCGATGTTGATAAGCGAGAAATACGGAAAGCCGTCATCAATGTATTTTACTTCATTGCCCACGATTTCCATTTCGGAAAAATCGTCTGCAATAAGTGCGCTCTTTCCGGCAGAGTGAAGCATCAAAAGAATTGACACATTGCCAAGTGTATGGTCAAGCCTTCCGCCGCATACGCCGATAAGAAGAAAGTTCGAAAATCCTCGCGAAAGAGCTTCTTTAACGGCGTAGACGGTATCCGTATCGTCTTTTTCGCGCGGCAGGGCGATTATTTCCGTTTCTGTTTCAGGACGCGGATGAGAATCAAAGTCGCCGACAATGAGATGCGCGGGAATTCCGAGCTTTTCCTTGTGATAGAGCCCGCTGTCGCAGAAGATATTAAAGTCTCCGTCGCGGAGATATGTGCGGATAACGTCATAGTTTCCGATGTCCGTGCCGCCGATGATTACACAACGTTTCATTTTTTCAAAATCCTTTTTATTTTATTTACCGCTACACAAAGCAGTGATGTTATCACCATATCCGGAAGGGTGCTCCCTATAATAATATCACATTTCATAAGAAATTGGTATACCGCAAAACCGAAAATCCATACAAAAAGGTTGGAAATTCCGAAACGGTGTCTGGAAATGTTGTTTTTAAGGATAAAGTAGTCTGTAATCTGAATTGCAATCATCGGGGCAAAAACCGAGCCGATGAGATAAAGAAAATCGGTGATGTCGTGGAGCGGGAGGAAAATTGAGCCTAATATTCCAAGAACTGTCGTTCCGACAGCAATCCACTTGTCGTTTATTTTAGTTGACAGAGTTTCGCTTGATACACCTGCGGAATACGCGTCGAGAAAGGTTGTCGTGACGGTCGAAAAAACGATGATAAGAAGCCCGACTGTTCCAAGACCTGTCTTCATCATTATGAGGGCGATGTCGCTCTCTCCCGTGAAGAGCGCGGCAGCCATACCGATTATATACATCCACGAGCTTACAATGCCGTAGGTAAGCGCGCTTGCGGCAGTTGCGCGCACCGGATGCTTTGCTTCGCGCGTGTAGTCTGAGATAAGAGGAAGCCAGGAAAGCGGCATCGCAATGGAAAGCTCGACTGCCGCACCGAAGCTTATGCTGTCGGATGGAAGAGCAGGTGCTGCATTTCCGCGGAATATGATAAAGCTGAGGATTACGGTCAGGATAAACAGCAAGGTCATTGCAACAGTATTTATTTTGCCGAGGCTTTTGATACCTACAAGTATCCACACAATAATAAGAGCTCCGATAATTATGCTCCAGAATGCGTGACCGATGCCTAAAACCCCGTCAGCGGAAAGTGCGCCGTCGTATATCATAATTGCCGTCCAGCCGACAAGCTGGAGGATATTCAAAACAGCAAAGATAAGTGCACCGCGTCTGCCGAAGCTCATTTTCACGGTCTCCATAGAGCTTTTTCTCTCCCTGCCGCCGATAAGTCCGGCGGAAAAAAGAAGCGCACAGCCGACTATGTGTCCGAGGATGATGGCAAGAAGCCCTTTGGAAAAGCCGAGCGGGGCCAGATATGTACCGGTAAGGATTTCGGCAAGGGATACCGCGGCACCAAACCAGATAAGGCCGTTTTCAAATACAGATGTACGTTTTTCGTTCATATCAGATTGCCTCCCTTGCAAATTCGCCTGTGAGATTGAATGTATGGTCGAGAGGACCGCTGCCGCGCCCTAAATCAAGCATTGCTGAAAGCGCACCGGAAATGTAGTTTTTTGCGCGAGTAACCGATTCGCCGAGCGAGAAACCTTTTGCAAGATTTGCCGCGATTGCCGAGGAAAGAGTGCATCCTGTGCCGTGGGTGTTTGGATTTTCTATTCTCTTTCCCTCAAACCACGTAAATGAGCCGGCAGAGTACAAGAGGTCATTTGCGTCATTTACGCTGTGACCGCCTTTAAGAAGTACGCAACAGCTGTACTCTGAGCCTATTCTCTGTGCCGCGGCTTTCATATCTCCGGCTGTTTCAATCTTCATTCCTGAAAGGATTTCCGCCTCCGGAATGTTTGGCGTTATGATATCTGCAAGAGGAAGAAGCTTTTCTGTCAGCGTGCTTACGGCATCCTCCTGCAAGAGCCGTGAACCGCTGGTTGAGATCATAACAGGGTCAAGAACAATGTTTTTCGCGTGGCGGGAGGAAAGTACGTCTGCAATTACTTCAATAAGTCCGGCAGACGATACCATGCCGATTTTTACGGCATCGGGGAAAATGTCGTCAAACACAGCGTCAAGCTGTGCGCGTAAAAAGTCCGGGGAGACCTCCGAAATACCTGTAACGCCGGTTGTGTTTTGTGCTGTCAGCGCGCATATTGCGCTCATAGCATAAACACCGTTCATCGTCATTGTTTTGATGTCTGCCTGGATTCCGGCGCCTCCGCAAGAATCACTTCCCGCGATTGTCAATGCTGTTCTCATTGTGATTTCTCCTTTCAAATTTCAGCATTAATTTTGTATAGCGGCAGAGAGTGGTGCCCCCGGTCTGCCGCTTATATATGCAAATGCAAGGTTGCATTTACAGCGATTTGAATTTTTCCAGAAGCTCGCGTGCCGAAGTCTCCGGATTCTCCGCTTTCATTATGGCGGAGACCGCGCATATTCCGGCAATCGGAATACCGCGTAGAATATCAATATTATCCTTGTTCAGTCCGCCTATCGCGTTAACGGGAATCGGAACGACGTTGCATATATCCTTGAGGGTTTCGCGTGAGGTGAGAACGGTTTTGACCTTGGTTGTTGTCGGGTAAATTGCGCCAACGCCGAGGTAATCCGCGCCCTGCTCATATGCTTTCTGCGCCTGCTCTACCGTCTTTGCCGTTGCACCGATGATTACGCTGTCGCCGAGGATTTTTCTCGCCATTTTTACTGGCATATCACTTTGACCGAGGTGAACGCCCTCTGCACCAACAGCCATAGCAACGTCAATTCTGTCATCCACAATAAGAGGGACGTTGTATTTTCGACAAAGCGTATGCAGCTTTTCGGTAAGCGCAATATATTTGCGCGTGCTTTTTTCTTTTTCACGTATCTGAACGAGCGTAACGCCTCCGCGTAAGGCGGCTTCACATCTTTCAAGAAATTCAGCCTCGGAGTATCCCGTGCTGTCAGTTATAAAATAGAGCGTGCTGTCAAAGTTTTTCATATCGCGAGCTCCTCCGTTTTTATGTGTTTTTCAATATCGTTTCCGGTAAGAGTTCCAATGTTGTCCATAAGATTTACCAAAAAGCTTCCGTTACCCTTTTCTGTCTGTGATAATTCCCCGCAGATACCAAGAACTGCGCAGGCACTGACCGCTGCATCAAACGGAGAAGAAAAAGGGAGAAAGACAGCACATATCGCACCGAGCATACAGCCTGTCCCAGTTACCTGTGAAAGCTGCGCACATCCGTTTTTTACAAGGACTGTGTGTTTCCCGTCCGTGACTATATCCTTTTTTCCGCTTGCAATGACGGTGCAATCGTGTTTGAGGGCGAGGTTTGCTGAGATTTCCGCAATACCCGTAAGAGGGAGGCTTTTCTCCGCATCAACGCCCGACGCAGAGTAGGAAAAATCATACATCGCGCGGATTTCAGAGAAGTTTCCTTTTATCACGGCGGGGCGGTATTGTTCGGCTATATCAAGCGCAAAGACTCTCCGCATTTCTGAACATGAGATGCCGACAAGGTCTAAAATTGTCGGAATATGGTTTTCTGCAGCTGCCGCTGAAGAGATTTTGATAGACTCCATGCGTGCATCGGTGATGTTGCCGAGATTAAGCATAAGCGCGGAGGCTGTTTCTGTAATCTCACGCACCTCGCGTGGGTGCTCTGCCATAATGGGGCGTGCGCCTAGCGCGAGTAGCGCATTTGCGCATTGATTTATTGAGATAGGGTTTGTAATGCAGTGGATAAGCGGAGAAGCATTTCTTACGTTCTCCTCTATTTTGCATAGGTTCATATCATCGCTCCTTTTTCTTTTTGATTATGTAATAGAAGACCGAGGCAAGAAGAAACAGCGAAAGCAGTGAGATTGAAACGTATGACCACACAGGCGAGGTCATTTTAAAAATTCCGGTAAGGATTTCGATAACGAGCCATAAAACCGCACCGAGCGCGGCAATAGCCGCGGAGTTGCCGAAAACCCCGCTCACGTCATTGTATACATCGCTTCCGAGTTTTTCCTGAAAGCGCGAAAGAAGTCCGGCATTTGAGAGCTTGCGCAGAAGGAGATATGCAATGCTTCCGCCGATGAGCGTTCCGCAGATAAAGGACGGAACGTAGAACAGCCAGCTAAGTCCCTCTTTTCCCCACAAAAACGTCATTACGGGATAAGATAAAACAGCGCCGATAATTCCCGTGCCGATTATTTCTCCAAGAACGGCGAAAATGATTTTTCCGCGCGACACCTTATAGAAAACACCGGACAAAAACGCACCGAAGATTGCACCGGTCAGCGCAATCGGGGGAATTGCCATTGTCGCCATGCGGATTATTCCGATGATAAGTGCGCACAGCAGGGAATACCACGGCCCTAAAAGACATGAACACACGATGTTTATAAGGTGCGCCATGGGGCACATTCCTTCAAATCGCAGAATAGGAGAGATAACAACGCCCAGCGCAATAAGCACCGAAAGAACAATGAGTTTAAGAAGATGTTTTGAGTTATTCATTTTATTTTCCTCGCTTTATAAGTAAATACGAGGTATCTACCTCGCTCGGTCGAAGCTTAGTTGCTTCCTCTCACCCCGAAACACGGGTTCCCTCGCAACGGATGAAAACGTCAAGTGCTCCCTTGCCGTTCCTTTTTCTACCCTCCTTTGCAAAAAAATAAAAAGGACAATCCCGATAAGGACTGTCCTAAAATTTCAGAGCTTTATATAACTTCCTACGTTGGCATTATCCAAATCAGGTATAAGGGTCGAAGCTCAATTACTTCCTCTCAGCCTGAAAACAAGCTCCCCTGTATTTAATTGTCGAATGCATTATAGCACTCTTTTTCCAAAATTGCAAGAGAAAATTTGAATATTTATATTTTTATCACAATATACTTAAGTCGAGGGGATACGAATACCTTAAGGTTTAAAAACGTAATTTCAGCGAACTGCTGCAGAAAATTCTGCAAATATACGGAAGTATTATTTTTGAATTTTCTTTGTATTTCATCAGAAATTTTCGTTTTTAAACTCTCCGACCTTAAACGCAGGAAAATTTTAAATAATTTAAATGCGAAGGACGAAGCAAGGCCGGCGCCTTGCGAGGAGGACAAATTTAAAGTATAAGAATTTAACAAGTTTAAGGCTTGAGGTATTCGTGTCCCCTCGACTTAGTTGAAAATGAAATAAAAAGGAGAGATATAAATTGGAGCTTAGTCTTGAAAAGAAGGTAACAAAGCGTCTTGAGTGCGTTTTTTGCGGAAGCAGTCTGCATGAAGAAAATACAGAGATGATTGTACCCGACCACAGCCCCGATATTATGCGGATAGTAAAGGGAAGCGCGGACGCATTTTTAAGGGACAAGAGTGCACGGGACGGAAAAATTGATGTAGGCGGAAACATAAAGGGTGCGGTGCTTTACATAGCGGAAGGCGAGAAAAAAGTAAGAAAGCTTGAAGTTCTGATGCCTTTTGCGTATGTTATCGATGCACCGGGCGTAAACGATTTGTCAAAGATAAGTGCAAATGTCCTCCTGCGCTCGTTTGATGTTCGTGAGATAAACCCGCGGAAAATTTCCGTTCGCGCGAATGTGGAGCTTTCCGTCTGTGCTTACGGCGAACGGGAGTTCTCGTTCTGCCGTGATATTCCGGACGGTGATGAGTTTGGGATTTGCACCAAAAAAAGCACGGTTTCCATGTATAACCCGCAAAATTTCCGTGATAAGGGATTTACCGTCAGTGATGATATTGAGCTTTCATCGGCAGAGAGCGGGATGAACGGGCTTCTCACGTCTTCCGTAAATCTGAAGGTGACCGACACAAAGATTATCGGGAACAAGACCATTATGAAAGGCAATGCGTATATAACCTATGTGTACGAAAACGAGGACGATTCAATAGGCTGCGGCGAATATGAGCTTCCGTTTTCTCAGATAATCGACATTGAAGGTTTGAATGAGGAAAACGACCTTAAAATATCTCTTTCCGTCACGGGATTTGAGCTTGAACCGCAGTATGATGCGGCAGGTAAAGCGCATTATATGACGGCAAGCATTGCCGCAGATGCAGCGGTGCTTGTTCTCTCGCGCGAGACCGCTGCAATTGTTGACGATGTGTACAGCACAAAGGCGGATATTGATGTACGCCGCTGCGCAGAAAAGTGCTCATCACTGTGCGCAAAGCCGGAAAAACGGGTTGCAGTAACTGAAAGCATTGAGGCGGGAACCGGCGTAAAGAGCGTTATAGATGTAAACGTCAGCCTTATGCCGCCAGCCCACCGCAGGGATGAAGGGGGAGAGGTGCTTTGCAGCGATGCTGCGATAACCGTTATGTACATCGGCGAGGATGACGGAATATATAACGCATCGCGCAGAAGCAGCGTTGTATGCCCGATGCCTCTGGATACTGCACATAAATACGACGCAAGGGCATCTGTTTCATCAAAGAGTGCATCCGTTGGCGCGTCCGGTGAGATAAATGTCCGTTTCTTTACGGATTTTGAAATGACTGAGACAGAGGAAATCTCCGTACCCGTAATTTCCGAGATATTCGTTGATACGGAAAACGTGCGGGGTATCGACAGTGCGCCGAGCGTTATAGTGAAGCGCCTTGCAAGAGAATGTGATATCTGGTCTTTGGCAAAGGAGTACAGAACGACCGTGGGAGAAATAAAGCTTGCCAACGATATTACGGATGATGCAACCTTATCGTGTGGAAGAATGGTTATTATCCCTAAAAAACGCTGAGAAGGATAAGTAAAGCATAGAAAAGGCGGATGGAGCATTTGCTTCATCCGCTGCAGTATTATTCTGCTGTTTCGATTTTTACGTTGTAAAACCTATTTATGTTTTCACATCCCGTGATTCCTATGTAAACTTTTTCGGGTAAATTATCAATTCTTAAAAGAATATTCTCTTTGCCTACGGATACATTCACATATTTATCCATAATCTCAAGATAAATTTCATGTTTTGTATTCGTTGCAACAGAGAAATCTGCAAATAAAAGCTTGTTCCATTTTATCTGACCGCCTTCAACAAAAATATCCCAGACATTTAATCCTTTTTCCCAAAGAACAACCTCGTGGCATTTGTCGTAGATCAAGTTGCCGTTTTCGTCCTTTTCAAGTATATCTGTCAAAGTGATGAGTGGTGCACCGTACTCCTCAAAAGAACAAGTAAGCCACATTTTTGTGCCTGCACCGAGTTTTTCCTTCGTCATAATGGTAGTATAGTCAAAACCTTCTTGCATTTTGGGATTTCTTCCGTTTGAGATACAGTCTTCTTCCTGGATAAATTTGGGAGTAAACGGGAAACGCTTTGTATATGCATATTCAAAAAGATTTTCCCAATTCCCTTTTGTAAATTCTATTGAATTTGTCATAGCTATTCTCCTTTTGGATGATATAATTGAGGTTTTAGAGCCCGAGTTTGCAAGCATAATGCGGCTTCTGCAATAACAAAGAAACACGCCATCCATTGGATAGCGTGTTTCTTTATGGTTGCGGAGGCAGGATTTGAACCTACAACCTTCGGGTTATGAGCCCGACGAGCTACCGGGTTGCTCCACTCCGCGATATATATGGTGCCGCTGACCGGACTTGAACCGGTACGATATTTCTATCGAAGGATTTTAAGTCCTTTGTGTCTGCCGATTCCACCACAGCGGCAGGTGTCACGCGACGTGCACTTTTATCGTGCCATAATAGAATACCATATTTCAAATTAAATGTCAACCTTTTTTATGAAAAAAGTGGATAAAAGTGTGCGACAAAAGTCGTCAAAAAGCGCAGTGAGAGAAAAAACAGACTATACCGCCATAAACTTATCCTCTCCGCGGCGGGTGAGAACTCTGCCGGAGGTTGTGTCAAACACCTTTGCGGAAAGCGCGTCAAATTCTTCGGTGGGGATAAGAAACTGAAGCGTTACCTCTGCGACGTAGTCGGTTGAGGTTATCGTTGCACCAAAAGATGTGACAACTTTTTGTACTATCTCAAATAAATTATACGGGACGTTCATGCTCCCGTCCGTCCATAAGCGCATAACGGCGATTCCGGCGGCATCAAGCGCGATTTTCGCAGCGTGGGAATATGCGCGCACAAGACCGCCCGTGCCGAGAAGCGTTCCGCCGAAATAGCGGGTGACAACGCAGCAAACGTCAAAAACCTCTTCCTTGCGGAATACATCAAGCGTGGGAAGTCCCGCCGTGCCTTGCGGCTCTCCGTTGTCGGAATATCTCATAATATTGTTGCTGCGCAGAGTATATGCATAAACATTGTGCGTTGCGGATTTGTGCCTCTCATTTATCTCCGCGATAAATGAGAGAGCCTCCTCCTCGGTTGTCGTATATTTAACATGTCCGATGAAGCGCGAGCGCTTTTCTACAAATTCGGCGATGCCGTCTCCTGCCGGGATTTTAAAGTTATCCATTGCTGTCGCCTCCAAGCTGTTTCATAATCTGAGAATAGATACGGTCATCTGTTACTGCGCATATTCTGATGGCATTGTCAAGGTATTCTGTGGAGAGAACCTTTGCATCGCGGTGAAGAATGTCAACAAGTGCAGATTTAGAATACGGAATATCAAATTCCGCGCGGCGGGAAGAAAGTGAGAGTATGCGGCAGATTTCATTTTTAAGCTCGTCAAAGCCTGCGCCTGTGTGGGCAGAGATGCATACGGTGTCACGCTCGTGTGAGAAGTGCGACGTATCGGGAAGAAGGTCGCATTTGTTGAATACATAAAGACGCGGGATATTGTCTGCACCGAGAGTTTTTATTACCTCGTCAACAACCGCGCAGTGTGCCGCCGCCTCCGGATTTGACGCGTCGACAACGTGCAAAAGCAGATCTGCGTGCAAAAGCTCTTCAAGCGTTGCGCGGAAAGCGCGGGTAAGATGATGTGGAAGCTTCCTTATAAAGCCGACGGTGTCGGAAAGCAGGACAGATGCTGTGTCGCTTACCGGGAATTTGCGCGTTGTTGTATCAAGAGTATCAAAAAGGCGGTTTGCCGCGTGTATATCAGAGCCGGTAAGTGCGTTTAAAAGCGTGGATTTTCCGGCATTTGTGTAGCCGATGAGGGAAACGAGCGGGACTTCGCGCCTTATACGTCCGCGCCGCTGCTCGCCGCGCACGCGCATCACCGTTTCAAGCTCTTCCTCTATCTTTGATATGCGGCGGCGGATATGCCGGCGGTCGGTTTCAAGCTTCGTTTCACCGGGACCGCGTGTTCCGATACCGCCACCGAGACGGGAAAGCGCCGTTCCTCTGCCCGTAAGGCGTGGGAGCAAATATTTATATTGTGCAAGCTCTACCTGAAGGCGACCTTCGCGGGACTGGGCGCGGGAAGCAAATATATCGAGGATAAGCGTTGAGCGGTCGATAACCCGCACGCCGAGAATGTCTTCTAAGTTCTTTGTCTGCGCAGGGGAAAGCTCGTTGTCAAATACGGCGAGATCTATATCATTCTGCTCTGCAAATTCCGCAAGCTCACGCGCTTTGCCTGTTCCGATAAAGGTTTTAGGTTCGGGAGAAGCGCGGTGTTGGATAACGCGTGCAACCTCGTCTCCGCCCGCGGTAGAGAGAAGCTCGGAAAGCTCGTCCATTGACGAGTCATCGCATTTTTCCGTGTCGGTATATATATCGGCGTCCAGGCCGATAAGAATGGCGCGCTCTCTTTTTTCTTCATTCCGGTTTCCCATATAACCCTCCGAAAACATTGTACAAATATTAGTATACATTAAATTTGCCGAAAAGACAATATTATGATATACTATTTATACAGAATAAATAAGCGGAGGCAGAAAATAATGCTTCATTTTGTTCTTGGCCGCATTGAGAGCGGAAAAACAACTTACATAATTGATAAAATAAGGGAACGCCGCGAGACGGGAACTATTTTTCTTGTTCCTGAGCAGCAGTCTCATTCTATGGAGAGACTGTTGTGCAGTGTATGCGGAAATACGGTTTCTGCATACAGCGAGGTGACGAGCTTTCGCCGTCTCGCCACGCGTGTAAAGAGCGAAAACGGAGGTGTGTGTGCCGTTGCTGTCAGCGGAGGCAGACGCATGCTTATGCTTCATTCTGCGGTGCGTGTAGTGTGTGCAGAGCTTTCCGTGCTGTCAAAAAGCGCATCGCGTCCTGACCGTTTGCCGGAGTTACTCCAGGCAATTGACGAGCTTAAGGCATACGGCGTATCTCCGCGCGCGCTTTCTTCCGCGTCAAAGGATATGGATGGAATGAGCGGAAAAAAGCTTTCGGAGCTTGCACTTATATATGCGGCATACGAAAATGAGCTTTCCGAGGATGAGTTTGATGCATACGACGAGCTGGGATTTATTGCAGAGAGCTTGCACATAAATGATTTCTGGCAAGACAAAACGCTGTATCTCGACGGATTTTCCGGCTTTACTGCCGCGGAGTTTGACATTCTCGACTCTGCCGCAGCAAAGGCTCGGGACGTATATATTGCGCTCCCGCTTCCACGTGAGTATGACGAGGGGATGGAAAACGGGATATTTGACAAGACGTACAACACGAAAAAACGTATTCTTGAGATATGCAAGAAGAACGGCGTGAAATATGACGAAGTGTATCTCGAAAAAGAAAGCACGGACGCCCTCACATTCCTTGACCGTGCGCTGTTTTGCGAGGATGGCGAAAGCTTTGCGGGAAGTGCAGAGAATATACACATCGCGCGTGCTTCCGGTGCGTTTGAAGAGTGCGAAAAGGCGGCGGCGTATATTCTTGACCGCGTTCGCGCCGGCGCGAGGTTTAACGATTTCGCGGTTGCCGTCTGTGGGGGAGATGAGTATCTTTCCGTCTGCGAAAGCGTCCTTTCGCGCTACGGCATACCGGTATATATAAGTGATGACACACCGCTGACTTCAAAACCACCGGTTGCGCTGATTATTGCGGCGCTTGACTGTGTTTTGCGCGGATTTCGCCGCGATGCGGTTATGGAGTACGTGAAAACAGGATTTTCAGGTATATGCGCGCGCACACTTTCTGCGTTTGAAAATTATATGTACACATGGTCGCCTAAGGCATCAGAGTGGAACAACGGATGCGATTTTGCGCGCAATCCTCTCGGAATATCGGCAGAAAACACGCCGGAAAGCGATGCCCTTCTTAAAACGGTAAACCGTGCAAGAAAAAAGATCTACGCCCCTATAACAAGGCTTGCCAAGGCGATAGAGGAAGGGAAAACGGGCAAAGCGTGTGCTGAGGCGCTGTATGATTTCATAAACGAAATAAACCTGCCGCGGAGAATCTCGGCATATGCATATATCGCTGAAACCGAAGGAAGACTCGCCTGTGCACAGGAATATGATGCGTTGACTGAGGTTATTTGCGGGGTTATTGACAGCATCGGCAAGAGTGTGGGAGAGAAGAAGCTTGACGCAGAAGAGCTGTATCATTTGTTCCGGCTCGTCGTGTCCGAGGAGAGCTTATCCACCATTCCCGCGGCGATTGACACGGTTTCGGTGTCCGACATTTCGCGTGCCGAGGGAACAAGATGCGGCTTTCGTATTATCCTTGGCGCAAATGACGGCGCGTTCCCGAAAGGTGCAGAGAGCGCAGGGCTGATATCCGACAGCGACAGACTTTCCCTTTCCGATTTCGGTATAGAGCTGGCTCCCGGCATGTGCGAGCGCATATTTGAGGAATACAGAACAATACACAGCGCGCTTTGTTCAGCGGAAAAGGGACTATACATAAGTTCATCGGCGGTAGGTACGAACGGCGAGCCGCGAGAGGAATCTCCTGTGGTATCGAAAATCCGCTCGGTTTACGGAAAGACCGAAGAAGGAATGTCGCTCTCCGATGCCCGCCTACGCGCGAAAATACCGTGTTTTGACGAGAGCATCGCTTCGGGAAGATATCTTTCCGTGTGGGAAGAAGATGAAGAGTATTCCGGAAAGCTTAATAATGTGCGGCAGACGGGAGACCTTTCCCGCGGACCGATAAACAACCGCGAAAACATAGAGGCGATATTCGGAAGAAAGATAAAGCTCAGCGCATCGCGTGCTGACCTTTTCTCGTCGTGCAGATACGCATATTTCTTAAAGTACGGACTTGATGCAGAGGTACGCGGCCGTGCGGAAATCTCGCCGATTGAAGCCGGAAGCCTTATGCACTATGTTCTTGAGAGGGTGATATCCTGTCTTACAAAAGAGCAGAATTTTGACGTATCTCATGCCCTCGCACTTACAGAAGAGGCATGCCGTGAATACACCGCGCGCTCATTCTCTGCGGGAGGAAAGCTCTCGGCAAGGATGGAGTTTCTCATATCGCGCCTTACGCAGTCGGTAAAAAAAGCGGTAGAGGATATCTGTCGCGAGCTTGCAAAGGGAAAGTTTGTGCCGAGTGGGTTCGAGGTCAAATTTTCCGGTGCGGAGGGTGACCTTCCGCCGATTGAAATAAATGGCGAGGAGTCAACCGTTCTTCTCCGCGGTGCGGTGGACAGAGTCGATACATACGAGCTTGACGGAAAGCTCTATTTCCGGGTTATAGATTATAAATCCGGAAAGAAAGAATTTTCCCTTGAAGAGACGGTGAACGGAATAGGAATGCAGATGCTTCTCTATATGTTTGCGCTTGAGGAAATGGGAAAAGAGTATTTCGGGAAAACACCGCAGGCGGCGGGGGTTATGTACGTTCCGATAGCACGTGAGGCAAACCGCGCCCGCGGCGAAGGCGCAAAACCGAGCCGGCGCGAGGGTGTAATACTGCGCGATATGCACATTATTGAGGCAATGGAAGGCGGGGAGAATAAGGAATACATTCCTGCAACAGTTGATAAAAAAGGCGCACTAAAACGCGGCTCGGTAGTGCTGACGAGTGCTCAGTTTGATTCGGTTAAGGCGCGGATGAAGCAGATTCTTGCGGAGATAGGGGACGAGCTTTCCCGCGGCGAGATAGAGCCGAACCCCTATGTTCACAAGGGCAGAAGCTCGTGCGATTTTTGTGAATACAAAGCTGTTTGTGCGTTTGATGAGGAGCGAAGCGGAGATATAAAGCGCGAGCTGTGCAGTGTGAAGCTTACCGATATAATAAACGATGGGGAGGGAACGGAAGATGAGTGATGTAAAGTGGACGCGTGACCAGCTTCGCGCAATTTCTGCAAGAGATAGCTCCGTTCTTGTATCCGCGGCGGCGGGCTCGGGGAAAACCGCTGTACTTGTCGAGCGCCTTTTACGGAGGATAACCGAAGAAGGGCGCGACGTTACGGAGTTTCTTATAATAACGTATACAAAGGCGGCGGCGACGGAGCTTCGCCGCAAGATATATGAGTCGCTTTCAAAATATGCCGCACTTCACCCGGGAGATAGGCATATACGCCGCCAGATTGCGCTTGTAGCAAGTGCGAGAATATCAACGGTGCACTCGTTCTGCACATGGCTTCTCCGCAATTTTTCGGACAACCCTGCGCTTGCGGGCGGATTTCGTGTGCTGGACGAGAACGAGGCACAGCTTATTCTTGAAGAAGAGCTTTCAGAGCTTATTGAAGAAAAATATGATGCGGGGGAAGAAACCTTTCTCACTCTTTCCGCGTATCTAAGTGGCGCAAGAAGCGATAAAGCGCTTTATGGTGCGGTGCTTGAGCTGTATGGAAAAAGTACAAGCCACCCTTATCCCGAAAAGTGGCTGTCGGAGGTTGCGGCGGCATATGATGTATCACGCGCGGAAAGCATCGAGAATACGGTGTGGGGAGAATATGCATTCACTGAGGCGAAAAAGGCACTTTGCGATTGCGTGGAACTCCTTGACCATATGATAGCTGATGTTGAAAAGAGTGTGGAGGCCGCCGAAGTTTATGCCGAGGTGCTGTGTGACGAGCGGGATATGCTTCGGAGCGCAGACAGCGACACATGGGACGGGCTTCTGGATTCTGTTTCAGAAATAGAATTCCCGCGCCTGCCAAGCTCAAGAAAGATTGAAGACAAAAGCATACCGGAGCGCATCCGCGCAATGCACGACCGCGTAAAGCATGAGTTCGGTGAGATAACTGAAAAGCTTTTAACTGCACCGTCGGACGAGCTTCTCGCAGAGTTTTCTGTGCTTTATCCGCATATGCGCGAGCTTGCAAGCCTTGCAGAAGAGCTTTCCTTCCGTTTTGGTAGGGAAAAGCTTCGCCGTGGTGCGCTTGATTATTCCGACCTTGAGCATTATGCAATAGAGCTTCTTGTCGGTGAATATGACGCAGAGAGAGACACTGTTGTTCCGAGCGACACGGCGCGTGAAGTTTCAAAAAACTTTTGTGAGATACTTCTTGATGAATTTCAGGATAGTAACAACATTCAGGATATAATTTTCCGTTCCGTATCGCGCGATGAAAAGAATATAGTCATGGTTGGAGACGTGAAGCAGTCAATATACCGCTTCCGCCTTGCAGACCCGACGATATTTATGAAAAAGTATAAGAGTTTTAAAAAGTATGAGGATGCAGCCGGCGATGAGCCGAGATGCATAACTCTTTCGCAGAACTTTCGTTCGCGTGCCGAGGTGCTTGATGCGTCAAACGCATTTTTCTCACGCCTTATGACGGAAGAACTCGGCAATGTGGATTACACCGAGGAGCATTTTCTTGTCCCGCGTGAGAATATTCCGGAGCCTGGAGTTGGCGATAAATCGTGTGAGTTCTATCTTATCGACAGAAAGGAAAGTGAGCGTTCCGCTCCTGAGGATGAGGCACGGTTTGTTGCATCAAAAATCCTCGAGCTTGTTGATGGCGGATTTGAGATTTGCGATAAGGACGGAACACACCGCCGCGCCGAATACCGTGACTTTGCCGTGCTTCTGCGCTCGGTCTCAGGAAATGCTGAAAGTTATGAGCGCGCACTGCGTGATGCGGGAATCCCATATGCGTCTCCCCGCGCGGAAGGGCTTCTTTCCAAAAGCGAAGTAAATGCAATTGTTTCATATCTTTCGGTCATTGACAATCCGACCTCGGATATTCCGCTTCTGGCATTGCTTAAATCTCCGCTATTTGCATTTTCTGCGGACGATTTGTGCTATATCAGGCGTGAAGAAGACGGTGCGCTTATCTATGCGATGGAAAAGCTTGCGACAAAAGAAGGGGAAACAGCAAAAAAGTGCCGTACGTTTCTCTCAGAGCTTTCGGCATTGCGTTCGCTCTCCCGCGGGGCAAGCGCCGCATCGCTGATATGGGAGATATATAACCGCCGAAATGCGCTTGGTCTTTTCGCTGCGCTTCCGTACGGCGAGGAACGACAGCGAAATCTCATTGAGTTTTACAAATGCGCGGGAGCCTTTGAAAGCTCCGGATATTTCGGTCTTTATCGGTTTGTGTCGCATATAGCGCGTCTTGCAGAGCGCGGCGGGGATATCCCCGCACCTGCGGCGTCGGCGGGAAATGCTGTAACGATAATGACGATTCACAAATCAAAGGGACTGGAGTTTCCGATAGTATTCCTTGGTGGATGTATACGCAACTTCAACACCGATGATATCAGGCGGCCAATCCTTATCCACCCGCAACTCGGCGTGGGACTCCGCTTCCGAGATGCAGAAACGGGTGCAGATTATTCAACCGTCGCAAGAGATGTTATAGGAAACGCTTTGATTGCTGAAATGAAGAGTGAGGAAATGCGCATACTGTACGTTGCGCTTACCCGTGCGAGAGAAAAGCTGTATCTCGTTGCGTCCCATAACGATGCGGCGAAGATGATAGAAAAAACGCTTTTGGAAAACGCATACCCCGAGCTTGATAACAAAATGCTTTTGTCAAGGATGGGAACGCAGACGTGGTTTATGTTGCCGCTACTTCGCACATTAAGCGGAAATGAACTCCGCGAATACGCAGGATTTTTGCCGGTCGATGCAGACAGCCTTGGCGGGATGAAAGCGCATATTGTGCAAATCGGTGACATGGTGATTGCGGCTTCTGAAGATGGAGAAAAGAAGCAGGAAGAGGAAGAAAACACGGAAGAAATTAAAAAAATGCTGAACTTCTGCTACGGATATACCGCTGCTACGGAAACCCCGTCAAAGCTTACGGCAACGGGGCTTCACTACGATGGTGGTTCGCGCGTATCACCGCGCAGGAGAAAAACTCCGCGTCCGGCATTCCTGCAGGAGCGGGAGCTTACACCGACAGAACGCGGAACAGCTTTGCATATGGCAATGCAGTTCGCAGATTTTGAGAAGTGCGCAAGTGTTGCAGGGGCAGAGGAAGAGCTTTCGCGCCTTGTCCGTGAGAAATATCTTTCAAAGATTCAGGCAGAGGCTGTGAGTGCAGAAAAAATTACTATGTTCACAAACTCTCCCACAGGAAAAGAGATGCTTTCGGCAAAGAGAGTGATGCGCGAATTTAAATTTTCCGTGCTTCTCCCCGCTGATGAAATGCTTGGAAAAGAAGAGCTTTGCGGCGAACAGGTGCTTTTGCAGGGCGTTATGGATATGTATTATGAAACGGAAAACGGCATAACAATTGTCGATTTTAAAACCGATCGCCACCGTCCTGAAGGTGAGGTTCTCCGGAAATACAGCGACCAGCTTCGTACATACCGCCGCGCACTGTATGAAATGACGGGAAAGACCGCAAAAAGCCTTCGCCTCTATCTCGTAAATTGTGGAGAATATATAGAAGTAGAATAAAGAAAAGCCAAGGCGAATTTCGCCTTGGCATTATTATTTATAATATATTCACTTACTTTATGATTCTTGCGCGGACGATATTGTCCAGAGCAGAGATTTTTTCGAGGAGAGCATCATCTGCATCATCGTCGAGGTCAAGTACGGTGTATGCCCAGTCCTTCTTGGATGCGTTCTGCATGCTTGCGATGTTGTGACCTGCGTCAGAAACCGCGGATGTGATGCTGTTTGCTGTGTTCGGCACGTTTTTGTGGAGAACGCAAACGCGGCTCTTTCCGTTCATCGGCATGCAAACCGTCGGGAAGTTGACGGAGTTTTTGATGTTGCCCTTGAGAATGTAGTTCTTAAGCTCGTCAACTGCCATAACAGCGCAGTTTTCTTCACTCTCGGGAGTTGATGCCCCGAGGTGCGGGAGAGCAACGACATTTTCTGCGCCGATAAGCTTAGCTTCAGGGAAGTCGGTTACGTATTTTGCAACCTTGCCGCTTTGGAGTGCAACAAGAATATCGTCGGAATTTACGAGCGTGCCGCGTGCGAAGTTGAGAATGCGGACACCGTCCTTCATTACGGAGATTGTCTTTTCGTTTATCATACCCGTTGTTTCCGGAGTTGCCGGAACGTGGATTGTGATATAGTCGCTCTTTTCGTAAATTTCATTGATATCGGTGCAGTGCTTGATAGAACGAGAAACGCTCCATGCAGCATTGACGGAGAGATACGGGTCATAACCGAGAACCGTCATACCAAGACGCTCTGCCGCGTTTGCAACAAGAACGCCGATTGCGCCAAGACCGATAACGCCGAGAGTTTTGCCCTCGATTTCCGGACCGACAAACTGCCCCTTGCCCTTTTCGACAAGCTTTCCGACCTCGTCACCCTTGTCAGCAAGAGTCTTTGCCCACTCGATGCCCTCTGCAATCTTACGGGATGCGAGGAAAAGACCGGTGAGAACAAGCTCCTTAACAGCGTTTGCGTTAGCTCCCGGAGTGTTGAAAACAACGATGCCTGCCTCTGCTGCGCGGTCGAGCGGAATGTTGTTAACACCCGCACCTGCGCGTGCGATGCACAAAAGCTCGGGATTGAATTCTTCGTTGTGAAGATCAGCCGAGCGGACGAGCATAGCCGCAGGGGTTTCAATGTCTGCCCCGCAGGTGAAAACGTCTGACGGGAGACGGCTCAGTCCGTTGCTTGAGATTTTATTCATTAATTTTACGTTATACATAGGGAAAACCTCCTACTTGTTCTTAACTTCAAAGTCGCGCATGAATGCAACGAGCTTTTCTACGCCCTCAACCGGCATTGCGTTGTAGATGGATGCACGCATACCGCCGACGGAACGATGTCCCTTAAGCGTGAGAAGGCCGACAGCTGCAGCTTCTTTTACAAATTTTGCATCAAGCTCTTCATTTCCTGTTCTGAAGGTTACGTTCATGAGAGAGCGGGAATCCTTGTCCGCGTGCGGGATGAACATCTTGCTCTCGTCGAGGAAGTCATAGAGGAGAGCTGCCTTTGCACGGTTGATTTTCTCAAGCTCGCCGATACCGCCGAGAGACTCAATCCAGTCAAGGACAAGACCGCATACGTAAATCGGGTATGTGCTCGGAGTGTTGTACATAGACTCCTTCTCAGCCATAACAGCCCAGTCCATAACGGTCGGAGTGTCGGGGCGTGCGTTGCCAAGAAGATCCTCACGGACAATAACAACGGTGAGACCTGCAGGAGCCATATTCTTCTGTGCGCCGGCATAGATAACGCCGTATTTTGTAACATCAATTTCCTCTGAGAGGATGCAGGATGACATATCAGCAACGAGAGGAACATTGCCCGTGTCGAGGAGATAGTTCCAGTGAGTACCGTAGATTGTGTTGTTTACACAGATATGTACATAGTCTGCATCGGGAGAGAGGGAAAGCTCCTCCTGCTTTGGAATGCGGCGGAAGGTTTCAGGTTTCAAGTCGGCTACAACGTTTGCTACGCCGTATTTCTTGCCTTCCTTTGCAGCATTGCCGGAGAACTGACCGGTAATGATGTAATCAGCCTTTGTCTTCATAAGGTTCATCGGGATGGATGCAAACTGGAGGGATGCACCGCCCTGAAGGAAGAGAACCTTGTAGTTTGCCGGGATGCCGAGAAGAGCGCGGAGCTTCGCCTCGCAAGCCTTGATGATTTCATCATAGACCTTTGCGCGGTGGCTCATTTCCATAACTGACATACCGGAGCCGTTGTAATTCAACATCTCATCGCGAGCACGGCAAAGAACCTGCTCGGGGAGCATGGAAGGACCTGCGGAAAAATTGTAGACACGATTTTCAAACATATGAAAAACCTCCGATAAAAAATTTGCTAAAAAAACAATATAATACCTTATATTATATAACTACATCGCGCTCTTGTCAAATAAAAACGGGGTAAAATGTCAAAAAAATAACGTTTGATTTCAGCGATAAAACAACTGCGACAAATTTACTTTGCCGCAGTTTGTCTTTTTTGTGTGTTTTATATAAAACGGTTTTACTTAATACCCTTGATGCGGTCGAGAGTATCCCAGATACCGTGCATGTACATAATGCCGAGTGCGCGGTCGTAAAGACCGTAGCCGGGGCGGACGTTGCCCGGACCTTCTGTCCAGAGGTGTCTGCCGTGGTCAGGACGGATATATCCGTCAAATCCGCAGTCGTGGTATGCCTTAACGATTTCAAGGATGCCTGTGTCACCGTCGCAGTCGCGGTGCGATGCCTCGGAGAAGTCACCATTCGGGAAGTTCTTGACGTTTCTGATGTGAGCAAATGCGATTCTGTCGCAATGCTTGCGGACGATTGCCGGAACGTCGTTGTTCGGGTTTGCACCGAGAGAGCCGGAGCAGAGGGTGAGGCAGTTGTACGGATCGTCAACCATCTTGAGGAAACGGTCGATGTTTTCCTCGTTGATGAGAAGACGCGGAATACCGAAGATATCCCATGGCGGATCGTCCATATGTATAGCCATTTTGACGTCGCACTCGTGGCAGGTCGGCATAATAGCCTCGAGGAAGTATTTAAGGTTTGCCCAAAGCTTTTCGTGGGTAACGCCCTCATATGCCTTAAAGAGCTCGTCAAGCTTTGCCATTCTCTCAGGCTCCCAGCCCGGGAAGGACATGTTGTACTTCTCAGTGAAGCCGAGGATATAGTCTGCCATAGCCTTATAGTCGTCCTGAATCATGCCCTTTTCATAGAAGAGAGCAGTGGAGCCGTCGCCGACCTCGTGGAAGAGGTTGCTTCGTGTCCAGTCAAATATCGGCATGAAGTTGTAGCAGATAACCTTAACGCCGAATTTTGCAACGTTGCGGATGCACTGCTTGTAGTTTTCGATGTATTTGTCGCGTGTCGGGAGACCGATTTTGATATCGTCGTGAACATTGATGGATTCGATAACATCCATATTGAAGCCGTACTGATCAAGCTGGCGCTTAACCTCGGCAATCTCATCTTCCTCCCAGATTTCGCCCGGCATCTTGTGGTGAAGTGCCCAGACGATACCGTCAACGCCGGGAATCTGCTTGATATCGGAAAGGCTGATTTTGTCGTTGCCTTCGCCGTACCAGCGGAAAGTCATTTTCATAATTATCGCTCCTTTTGTAGCTTTTCTTACATTGTATCACAAATTGGATATAATTGCAATGTGCGTTAAAAATAAAACATTGATTTGCGCAAAAGAAAAAGGAGCAAGCTTTTTACGCTTGCTCCGACGTGGTGGAGACGACGCGTAACCCCTCTATTTCACGGAAAGGGGGAGGAAAATATTGCACATTTTGTCGATGAATGGTATAATTAAAGAAAATAAATAAGGATTGAGAAGAATGAGCAAAGATTATATCGAGAATGATTTCGTAAAGTCTTATCTTAAACGTTTGAAAAAAGAGAGAAATTCTCATAGAAACAAGCTCCCAAATTATAAATGGGTTATAGCAGCATCTGTAAGTTGCCTCTTTTTGTTTTTCCTTTCTTTTATTACAAACAACAGTACTTTAATACCTGCCCCTATCAAAGAGCACATTCCAAATGTATTAAAACAAAACAAAGAATGGTTTTCAAATGTCCTTCTCTCCATTAGTTGCGGTGGAATAACTGGTTTAGTCTTATATTTTCTTACCAATATAAGAAACAACAAACAAGCCAGTTTATCCGAAGAATATTCTTGTATTAAAAAAATATGTGATTCTTTAAGGTGTATATTGCAGGTATTGCTCGAAATGTCACTAAATAGGCAAACGGTTTTTGATAAGAAAGTTTTACTTCATTTGTTGGATGACCTTGAAGAAAAAAGAAATGAAATTCCACTAGAAGTATATGACATTGTTCCTGCAATAGGCTATGACCCTTTAGACCGTGATAATATGAACTCTTATCGTGATAGAATCAACTTATCAGATAGTGCGAACAATTTGACAGAAAACTTAGTTTGCATAACGAAAGAATTGCAAACGGCATTTATGGAGTTAGGTAACTTAGAACAAGAAAAGGCAAATCAAATGGAAATTATGAAAAAGTCTTTTTTCTGATATAAGCATGAGGTGAGAAATGCATGAAAAAAACTTTTAGCTGTACCATTAAATTATTTTTTCAAATATCATTCATTCTACTTATCGTTTTTACTACATTAATACCATCTTATATGTCTTTTGCAACCAACATCCCCTCCTTTACTTACACCGACAAAGACACAGGTTTAACTTTTTCAGTTCCTGATAGTTGGGAACAAAGAGAACTTTCAAAAGAGCGAGAAATTTTGGATGTCATCTTTGCCTCTACTAAGGAGAAAGGATTAACAATATCGTACGGAAGTATAGATTTGTGGCAAGAGTTTTCGTTTTTTGAAAAACTTAAATTTAGTAGAGCAGAGTCAAATTTGAATCACCTTATTTTGTCTGGTGATTTTACGAAATCAGATATTGCAAAAGAAAGCGGGGTTGCAGAAGACAAGGTTGATATTGTTACATATAACGGTAAGCTATATGGTAAGGTAGAAATGATATCAAGTGCTGAAATAAACGGATTAACTCTTTCCCAAACAGTAACCCAGCTATATAACATCGTAAACGGATGGGGATATTATTTTGTGTTCTCGGGAACAAGTGATAGCGAATATTATAACGATTTTGAAAAGCTAGTTAATAGTGTGGAGTACCCTATATCAAAAACAGATAAAAGTGCATTAGCAGAAAGCAAAGTAATAATAACATTATCCTTTGTTGGTGTTTTAATGTGCATATTGTTTGTGATTATTTGCAGGAAAATATCGAAAAAGAAAGACGAATACAGTACAAAACAAAGAGAATGGCTAACTTGTGAAAATTGTGGAGAAATACTTCCGGGGAGCAGTAAGTTTTGTTATAAATGCGGAAGTAAATTAAATGAAAAGTTATAAGTTATTTTGTTGAAGGAGAACAACAATGAAGTATTATATTGATGCTTTTATGAACTGTCTTGATTTTGATGGACGCGCATCTCGAAAAGAATTTTGGATGTTTACTTTATTTCACTATATTTTTGCACTTGTATTTATGTTTGCGGATGCTTTCTTTGGGTGGTATCCTGAAACGGTTCCAATTCAGTGGGGATATTCATATTTAATATATATTTTCTTGTCTGCACTTCCATCTATCTGCATACAGGTTCGCAGGTTGCACGATGTTGGCAAGAGTGGTTCTTGGTGGTTTTTTAGAAATGTACCTATTTTTGGATTATATGTGTTTTATTTAAATCTTAAAGCTGGCGATTCAGGACCTAATTATTACGGTGTTCCGACAAACTCTGCACAAAACCTCGAACCGTACAAAAGTAAATTTACCAAGTGTCCGAAATGCGGTTATATTGCAGTTTTCGAAAAGAAATGCCCCAAATGTGATTTTGTTCTACCGACTGAAGCAAAGAGGGAGAATGATTCGGGAACTCCCAAAATACTTTTTTGCAGAAAGTGCGGTGCTAGACTTTTGGAAGATGCTCGTTTCTGTAATGAGTGTGGGACAGAAATAATAACGAAAGGTGAGGGAATGTAAAATGATATGCAATAAATGCAATCAGTCGCTTCCTGATGATAGTGAGTTTTGCCAATATTGTGGTGAAAAGCTTGAGTCTCTCGCAAATAATGAAGAAACAGTAATTAATCCTACTCCTGTGATTGAGAATACTCAGGTTGCTAAAGTAACCCCCGAAATACATACATCCGGAGAAAAATTGTGCATACAGCAAGAGCTTTCTTTTGAGGACATTACACCCATTCCAGCTTTAGACAAAGCAGACAAAAAGAAACGTTTTTGTAAAATGTGCGGTGGCTTGATTGATTTGGAAACAAAAAAATGCACATCTTGCGGGAAACAGTATTTCAAATTCCCAAAAATAAACATAGGTATAATGATATCTATGATAATTTGCTTAATACTCCTTGCATCGAATATTGTCACATTTGTAATGCTTGTGCAAAGCAACTCTACTATATCGGAGCAAAAGAGAGTAATATCAAGACAAAAAAGTGATATCACACTCCTAAAAGAAGATGTGAACACATATAAGAACAATGCGAAGATATATTCTGAAAAAGCTAAGTTTCTGGATGATTATATCGTACTGATAGGAGAAAAAAACAACAAGTACCACAAGTATGATTGTGCTGATTTTCAAGGATCTTTTCATGCCTACAATATAAGTGCTGCAAAAGCGGAAGGCTATCGTGCTTGTAGCAAGTGTAATTAAATTCATCCGGTTTTCGCAAAGTTCCGTAAAGCAACACCCGAAAACCCCGCAAATACATACAGCGCATAGGAAGCTTGTTCTTCCTATGCGCTGCTTTTTATAATTTCACTATTTACGTGAAACTGATTGGTGGAGACGAAGAGGATCGAACTCTCGACCTTACGGATGCGAACCGTACGCTCTCCCAGCTGAGCTACGCCCCCACAATCAACAAAATATATTATAACAAAACAAAACTTAATTGTAAAGGCTTTTTGCACTTTATTTTGCAAAAAGCCTTTTCGTTTTCAAATAAAATTGTTGAATTATTCACCCATATTGCCGAGAAATGCACGGAGCTTTTCGTTTGTGCCGTCAAAAACCTGTTCCGGAGTTCCGTCTGCTTCAATAAGACCGTCCGCCATAAAGATTATGCGGTCGGAAACATCGCGTGCAAACTTCATTTCGTGGGTGACGATAACCATCGTCATATTGGTGTCGGCAAGCTCGCGGATAACGCGGAGAACCTCCTGCGTAAGCTGGGGGTCGAGTGCTGAGGTCGGCTCATCGAAGAAAAGCACCTTTGGGGAAAGCGCAAGTGCGCGTGCAATTGCAACGCGCTGCTGCTGACCGCCGGAGAGCTCACAGGGATAGTTTCCTGTCTTGTCCGACAACCCGACGCGTGCAAGAAGTGACTCGGCATGCTCGCGTATCTCGTCGAGTATCTGCTTCTTGTTCTGCTTATAGTCCTCGCGCTCTTTTGCAAGGAGCGACGGCGCCAGCATAACATTATCAAGCGCACTGTACTGCGGGAAAAGGTTATAGGACTGGAACACAAGCCCGCAGGCAAGCTGCCAGCGCCGCTGGTCTGCCTTTGATTTGCCGAGATTTTTGTCAGAGTTGTAAAACTCATCGCCGTCTATTGCTATTCTTCCGCTTGTGGGTACTTCAAGCGCGTTTATACAGCGCAGAAGCGTTGTTTTTCCACTTCCGGATGAGCCAATAACGGAAAGAACCTCGCCCTGTTCCATCGAAAAATCAATTCCGCGGAGAACCTCGGTCTTGCCGAAGCTTTTATAAAGATTGTTTACTTCTAATATAGCCATGGCTTAACCTCTGTAATAGTCGAGTTTTTTCTCTATGTATCCGAATAAAACGGTGAGAAGCCCGTTAAATGCGAGGAAGTAGAGCGCGGTGGAGAAAAGCGGGCCTATAAGACCTTGCTTTGTAAAACGCTCTGCGCACATAATAATCTCCGTTACCGCGACAACGCGGGCGAGAGAGGTGTCCTTTACGAGCGTTATAATCTCGTTCCCCATAGGTGGGATTATGCGCTTTACCACCTGCGGGAGAACAACCTTGAAAAACGTCTGCGATTTTGTCATTCCGAGCACCTGGCATGCTTCATACTGACCTTTCGGAATTGCCTCGATACCTCCGCGGTAAATCTCCGAGAAGTACGCTGCATAGTTTATTCCGAACGCAACAAGCACCGCTACCATGCGTTCACGCATCGGCATATCCCATAAAAGGCCCGGTGCGTATAATACGACAAAAATTTGGAGCATCAGGGGCGTACCCCTGATGATCCAAACGAATGTACGTGTCAGCCAGCGGATAGGTGCAAATTTTGAAATCGCATGCAGTAATCTTCTTTTGCTTCGCTCAAGAAACCGGAGGGGACGCCATTTTGACATAGAGCCGAACGCGATAATCAAACCGAGCGGAATTGCCGTGAGCAATGTGACCGCGAAGATTATGCAGTTGAGCCCGAAGCCTTCGGTAAGCGAGCGAAAAGCAACTTCAAAAGTTGACATATTAAATTCCGCCTTTAATTATTCCTTGATAAGAAGGTTCTGGAGCTTATACTTAGCTGCGATAGCATCAAGAGTGCCGTCTGCGATAAGCTCGTCGATTGTGTTGTTTACGATAGTTGCCATATCGGAACCCTTACGGAATGCGATGCCGTACTGCTCCGGAGCGAACTCGCGCTCTTCAATTGCAACAAGGTCTTCAAAATCAGTGCCTGCACCGATGGAGCCGATGCTTGTTACATAGTCAACGATTGCAACGTCGCTTGTTCCTGCTGCAACGTCCATAAGAGCCTTTGCCATAGAGTCAACCGGTGTGAAAGCGCTGTCCTTGAAGAACTCATCGCCTGTTGCAAGCTCTTCGCCGGCAGAACCTGCCTCTGCAACAATTGCTGCACCGATAACGCCCTCTGCATACTTCTCGAGGTTTTCCTTCTTTACAACCATAACCTGACGGTTCTGCATGTACGGATCGGAAATCTCCATGTTAGCCTTGCGCTCGTCGGTGATTGTCATACCGTTCCAGATGCAGTCAATGTTCTTTGCGTTAAGCTCGATTTCCTTGCTGTCCCAGTTGATTTCAACAAATTCCGGTGTAACACCGATCTTCTCGCAAACTGCCTTACCAAACTCTGTTTCAAAGCCGATAAGCTCGTTTGTGGAGTTGTCGTAGTAGTTCATCGGAGCAAAAAGGGTCATACCGATGATCATTTTGCCGTTGTTCATGATGTAGTCTGCATCGCTTGTAGCGGTTGCATCGCCGCCGTCGGAGAAGGTGTTGCTGTCGTCAAGGTTTGCATCGTTTGCACAGCCTGCAAACAAGCATGCGAGAATCATTGCTGCGAGGATAAGAGCTAAAATTCTTTTCATTTTAATTGCCTCCTAAAAATGATTACATTTACTTCGCCCTTTTCGGGCGTGAGTATATTATAGCACATCACTTTACCGTTGTAAAGTGGAAAATCGAAAAAGTTTTAAATTTTTTTACTGCGTCATTTTCTCCTGCTTGACCTTGTGGTCAATGACATGACGAGAACCCAGCTCGCGGTGGATATCTTCAAGACTTATTCCCATTTCAATCATAAGAACCATAACGTGGTATGCAAGGTCTGCAATCTCGTAGACGGTTTCTGCCTTGTCATTTGCTTTGCCTGCGATGATAACCTCTGTGCTTTCTTCACCGACCTTTTTGAGAATTTTGTCGATGCCTTTTTCAAAAAGATATGTAGTATAAGAGCCTTCTTTTTTCTCTATTTTGCGGCCGCGGAGCATCTCCATAAGGCTTTCGAGAGAAAATTCGTGTCTTTCCTCGCTTTGCCAGACGGGATTTTCAAAGCAGGAGAAGGTCCCCTTGTGGCAGGCAGGACCGTCCGGCTCTACCACTACGACAAGGGCATCGCTGTCACAGTCGGCAGTGATGGAAACAATATGCTGGTAGTTTCCGCTTGTTTCACCCTTGCGCCAAAGCTCCTTGCGCGAGCGGCTCCAGAAGCACGTTTTTTCTTCTTTGATTGAAATTTCAAGACTCTCGCGGTTCATATATGCAAGCGTAAGAACCTTTTTGCTTACCGAATCAACAACTATTGCGGGAATAAGCCCGCGTTCGTCAAACTTAAGCTCATCAATGTTTATCATAATAAAAACTCCTTTTATATTCTCGTGGGGATACCTTTGTCTTTCATTTCGCGCTTTAAATCACTTATAGCGACCTCGCCGAAGTGGAAGATGGATGCGGCAAGTCCTGCATCAACGCGCGGAAGTGTGTTGAAAAGCGTGATAAAATCTTTTATGCCGCCTGCACCGCCTGATGCAATGACAGGAACATTTACGGCATTGCATACCGCTTCAAGCATAGGGAGGTCAAAGCCGCCCTTTACACCGTCAGTGTCGATTGAATTAACGACAACCTCGCCGGCACCCAAGTCAACGCATTTCTTTATCCACGAAATAGCCTCCATGCCGGTGTCTTCGCGCCCGCCCTTGGCAAAAACGCGGAACTCGCCGTCGACGCGCTTTACGTCTGCTGAGAGGACAACGCACTGGTCACCGTAAAGCTTTGCCGCCTCGTAAATGAGGTTCGGGTTTCTTATAGCACCCGAGTTTACCGAGACCTTATCCGCGCCGCACTTGAGAACACGGTCAAAATCGTCTGTGGTGTTTATGCCGCCACCAACGGTAAGCGGAATGAATACCGATTTTGCAGTTTCGGTGAGGATGTCGGTAAAGAGCCGGCGACCTTCGGCAGATGCCGTGATATCATAAAACACAAGCTCGTCTGCGCCGTTTTCGCTGTAGTATTTTGCAAGCTCGATGGGACTTGATACATCCGCAAGACCTTTGAAGTTCACGCCCTTGACAACTCTGCCGTCGCGCACGTCAAGGCACGGGATAATTCTTTTTGTTATCATCTTGCCACCTCTATCGCCTCGGCTATATCAATCGCGCCGGTGTAGTATGCCTTGCCGACTATTGCTCCGTAAAGGTTAAGTGAACGCAGTGCGCGAACATCGGAGATAGAGCTTACGCCGCCGGATGCAATGAAATCAATATCAAACTTTGAGTAAAGTTCTTCATACAGGGAAACGTTCGTCCCTTTCATCGCACCGTCTTTTGAAATATCGGTGCAGATTACGGTTTTAACACCGATGTTCTGCATCTTTGCAAGAACTTCATCAGCCGTCAGCTCGCTTTTTTCCGTCCAGCCGGAAACTGCGGCGTAGCCGTCCTTTAGGTCTAAGCCTATGGCGATTTTGTTGCCGTAAGCCTTTACTGCCGCCTTTGTAAATTCAAAGTCGCGGATTGCCGCAGTGCCGAGGATAACGCGGTCAATGCCCGCGCTTATGTACTTATCAATAACCTCAAGCGAGCGGATGCCGCCGCCGACCTCGGTGAAAAGGTCAGCTTCGTTCTTTATAGCGCGGATAACGTCAAAGTTCGGCGTTTTGCCGCTTTTTGCACCCTCAAGGTCAACAACGTGGATATGCGTTGCACCGCTTCTTTTGAAATCAAGCGCAATCTCGGGCGGATTTTCGCTATAAACGGTCATCTGGTTATAGTCACCTTTAAAAAGGCGCACTGCTTTCTTTTCATATAAGTCAATTGCCGGAAAAATCAGCATGCGTTACACCTCCATTTCAACAAACGCGCGGAGAATGGAAAGACCGACCTCTCCGCTTTTTTCGGGGTGGAACTGGCATCCGTATACGTTGCCTCTTGCAACCGATGCAGTAAGAGGTGCGCCGTATTCCGCGCAGGACGTAACGTATTCATCGCAGTCCGCAGCGTAGTAGGAGTGGACAAAATACACACAGTCACCCTCGTTTATGTATTTGAATATCGGGCTTTTTTCGCCTTTCAAGCAAAGCGCATTCCAGCCGATATGTGGAATTTTCAGATCCTTTGGAATAACATCTGCAATGGGGCGCACGTTTCCGGGAATAAGACCGAGTCCCGCATGCTCGCCGTATTCATAGCTTTTTTCAAACAAAAGCTGCATGCCAAGGCATATGCCGAGAAGCGGCTTTCCGTTTTTTGCCTCTTCGCAGATGATATCGGAAAGACCGGATGCGCGGAGTTTTTTTGCGGCATCCTCGAATGCGCCGACACCGGGAAGAATTATCTTGTCGGCGGTGCGGATAACTTCCGCATTGGATGTCACGCAAACTTCTGCGCCAATTGCGCGGAAGGACGCGGTGAGCGAAAAAAGGTTTCCCACGCCGTAGTCAACTATTGCAATCATCAGAGAACTCCCTTCGTGGATGGGATTCTGTCAGCATCGTCTAAATCAATCTTAACTGCCGCGCGAAGGCTTCTTCCCACGGACTTGAACGCACCTTCAATAATGTGGTGCGAATTTTTTCCGGCAAGCTGGTTTATATGTAGGGTAAGGTTTGCCTCACGAACAAAGCCGAGCCAGAATTCCTCGCAAAGCTCGGTGTCAAAATCGCCGACCTTTACCGTGGGGATGTCAAGGTTATACACAAGCATCCCTCTTCCTGAAATGTCAACTGCGGAGAGGATAAGCGCTTCATCCATCGGAAGAAGCATATTTCCGTAGCGGAAGATGCCACGCTTGTCACCAAGCGCCTCGTTAAACGCTTTGCCGAGGCATATTCCGATATCCTCAACGGTGTGGTGATAATCAACGTGGATGTCGCCATCGCAGGAAAGGTTAAGGTCAAAGTTTCCGTGCCGCGCAAGGAGCGTGAGCATATGGTCTAAAAATCCGCAACCGGAATTTATCTTGCTCTCGCCCTTGCCGTCAAGATTTAAGGAAAGAGAGATTTTGGTTTCTGCCGTGTTTCGTGTGATATCTGCAGTTCTCACTGTTTTCCACCTCCGATTATATCCGAAAGCGTTTTCAAAAACGCATCCATTTCTTCTTTTGAGCCTATCGTTACGCGCAGATACGCTGATAAGCGCGCTTTGTTAAAGTGGCGCACAAGCACTCCGCGGCGCTTCAGCTCTTCATAAAGGAAGCCGCCGTCAAACTCGGGGTGACGGATAAATATGAAGTTTGCACGTGAGTCCGTCATCTCAAACCCGAGCTTTTTAAGCTCGCGCTTTGTATACTCGCGGTTTTCCGCAACAGTTCGGCAGTTTTTGCGCGTGTACTCTTCATCCTCAAGAACGCCAAGTCCCGCCGCCATCGTCATACGGTTTATGTTATAAGGGTTGGTTGAATATTTAACCGTGTTCATATCCTGAATAAGAGCGGCGTTTGCCGCACCAAAGCCGAGGCGCGCACCTGCCATTGAGCGGGATTTTGAAAACGTCTGTGTAACGAGCAGGTTAGGGTACTTCGGAACAAGCGAGAGTGCGCTTTCGCCGCCGAAATCAACATACGCTTCGTCGATAACAACAACGTTTTCCGGATTGTTTTTCACAATCTCTTCAACCTGAGAAAGGGAAAGCGCGATCCCTGTGGGGGCATTTGGATTTGCGATTACCACCATACCGGGGGCATTGAAGTATTTTGTAATGTCTATTGTAAAGTCCGTGCATAGCGGGATTTCCGTATATGGGATGTTGTTAAGAGAAGCAAACACGGGATAAAAGCCGTAGCTGATATCAGGGAAAACCGCCGGATGCTCATCGTCGCAGAACGCCATAAACGCAAAGTTCAGAATCTCGTCCGAGCCGTTTGTAACAAGCACATTTTCAAAGGAGAGATCACACATATCCGCAATCTTTTCTGTGAGAGACCGGCACTCAGGGTCGGGATAAAGCTGCATCTTTGCCGCTGCCTCCGCAGCGTATTTCTGCGCTTTTTCTGACGGCGGGAAAGGTGATTCATTTGTATTAAGCTTTATGTATTTCATATCCTGTGGTTGTTCACCGGGGGTATAAGGGGATAATTTAGCGTATTTTTTGCTTAAAAATCTACTCATTGTTGTCACCCTTAGTTCTTATTGTCGCGGATCTTGCGTGTGCAGAAAGTCCTTCCTTTTCCGCAAAGTACGCAATATCGTCTGCCACGCGGGAAAGAGCCTGCTTTGTGTAATATGTATACTGTGATTTTTTCACGAAATCGTCAACTGAAAGCGGGCTTGAAAATTTCGCTGTACCGCTTGTCGGAAGCGTGTGGTTCGGACCTGCAAAATAATCGCCGAGAGCTTCGGGGCAATTCTTCCCCATAAAGATTGAACCTGCGTGGCGGATTTTATCGAGCCAGTCAAACGGATTGTCAACACAAAGCTCAAGATGCTCGGGCGCAAGCTCGTTTGAAATTTCAATCGCGGCAGAGAGGTTTCCGGCAACAATAATCTTTCCGTTGTTGTCAATTGATGCCCTTGCAATTTCTGCTCTCGGCAAGCTCGCAAGCTGGCGCTCAATCTCGTCTGAAACAGCAGTGGCAAGAGCCTCTGAATCTGTGACGAGAACTGCCGATGCCATTTTGTCGTGTTCTGCCTGAGAGAGAAGGTCTGCCGCAACGTGGGCGGGATTTGCGCTGCCGTCGGCAACAACGAGAATTTCGCTCGGGCCTGCAATCATATCAATTGCAACTCTGCCGAATACCTGACGCTTTGCTTCTGCAACAAATGCATTTCCAGGGCCGACAATCTTGTCAACGCGCGGAATACTTTCTGTTCCGTAAGCGAGTGCGGCAACGGCCTGAGCGCCGCCGACCTTGAATATGCGGCTGACACCTGCGATGCGTGCCGCGGCAAGGATGACCGGATTTATTTTTCCGTCTGCCCCCGGAGGAGTTGTGATAACAACCTCGCGGCAACCTGCGATAATTGCGGGGATAGAATCCATAAGCACGGTTGACGGATATGCCGCTGTGCCGCCGGGAACATAAAGACCTGCGCGGTCGAGCGGGATTACCTTCTGACCGATGACAATTCCGTCCTCATCGTTTATAATGAAGCTGTTTCTCACCTGACGCTCGTGGAATTTGCGGATGTTCTTTGCCGCGCGCCGGAGAATGTCAATGAATTTCTCGTCAACGGAAGCAAATGCTTCTTCTATCTCTTCCTCCGTAACCTCAAGAGAGGAAAGACGAGCTTTGTCAAAGCGCTCGCAGTATTCAAAAAGTGCCGCATCACCGCGTTTTTTTACATTTTCTATTATTTCGGCAACGGTGTCGGAAACGTTCATCGTATCCTCGCTTCTTGCAAAGATATCAGAGCTTTCCACCTCGCCGTATTTAAGTATTTTTATCATTTGTTTCTGTCCTTTCGGAACAACACGCAGGTTTTCTCCTACATATTCTTCATTGAATTTACAATCTTTTCAATCTGTTCAGATTTAAACATAAAGCTTGATTTATTTGCAATAAGCCTTGCCGAAATGGGAACGATGGTCTCAAACACCTCAAGATTGTTCTCCTTGAGCGTAGTTCCCGTTTCAACGATATCCACGATAACATCGGAAAGACCGAGAATAGGCGCAATCTCAATAGAGCCATTTAAATGGATTATATCAATATCGCGTCCTTTGGAGCGGTAATAGCTTTGTGCAATGTTGGAAAACTTTGTTGCAACCTTAAGAGTTTTTTGCGGATTGTCGCGAAAATCACACGGTGCGGCAACAGCCATACGGCATTTCCCTATATTGAGGTCAAAAAGCTCATACACATCGGGGGCGTATTCAAGAAGAATATCCTTTCCGGCAACGCCGATGTCTGCGGCACCGCGCTCAACGTATATCGCAACGTCAGAGGGCTTTACCCAGAAGTAACGCACGCCTACCGCTTCGTTTTCAAATATAAGCTTGCGGCTTTCCTCCTTTATTGACGGACAATCAAAGCCTGCCTTTTCAAACATATCATATACCTTTTCACCAAGCCTGCCTTTTGGCAGTGCCACATTAAGCATTTTCTTCAAGAACCGTCACCTCCCCGTCTGAAAGCTTTAAAAGTCTTTTGTAGCGCAGCTTTTCCGGCATTTTTCTTTGGGCAATTACGCTTGCACCCGTATCTCTTATCCGCATTGCCGCGCGGTTGATATTGAGCGGATTTTCGCTCTCATCGTAAATTATAAGCGTGTCAACGTCAAAGCGCTCGCTCTTTTCGGAAAGGGATTCCAGTGCATCAAGATATACGGCAAAGCCGATCGCCCCTGCGCGCTTTCCCATTCGCCGCATAAGATTGTCATATCTTCCACCGGAGAGAATGCTCTGCGGAACGCCATGGACATATCCTTTGAACACAATGCCATTGTAATACTTTATATCGTCAACGACTGAAAAGTCAATGCGCAGATTATCTGACAGTCCGAATACGTCAAGAGAGAGACAAATCGCTTCAAGCTCTTTTATGTACTCTTCGCGAACGCCAAGCTCATAAAGCTTTTTTGTGACTTCGCTTGCATTTCCGTAGGTTGAGATAAGTGAGAGAAGAAGAGTCGCGCCCTCTCGCTCGCCGCAGATAAGGGCAGCTTCGTGAAGATTCTTTTCTCCTACGCACTTTATAAGCGCGCGTTTTTCTTCATCAGAGAGGCCAAGCGTATCAATTGCGTCAAGGAGAATACCTATATGCGAAATATCAAGCACCCATTCATCAGATATCGTGATAAGGCTCTTTGCCGCGAGAGTAAGAACCTCAGAAATGCAGTATGCATCAATGTCGCCGATACATTCAAGACCTACCTGCATAATCTCACGGAAGGATTTTGTGCTTCCCGAAACGCGGTAAACGTTTTCGTTGTAATACATTTTCTGAACAACGCCCGCTTCTTCCTTACAGTTTTTTATTATGGAAAGCGTAACGTCGGGTTTGAGTGCCAGAAGGCGACCGTTTGTGTCCGTGAAGGTTATAACGCCGTCGGAGATAAGAAAATCCTTGTTTCTTACATAAAGGTCATATTCCTCAAATTTGCTCATTTTAAACTGTGAATAGCCATAGCCGGCATACAGCGAGCGCAGAGCAAACGATGCGCGTTCTTCGTTTTTCAAGTTCTTGTCGCTGATGTTCATTTTGCTTTATCCTCTTTTGCTGATTTGATTTTTTCTATTGCGTTGCGGTATCCCCCGCTGCCGTAATTAAGGCAACGGCTTACGCGGCTTATCGTTGCGGTGGATACGTTTACCTCTTTTGCGATGGACTGGTAATTCTTTCCCTCGTCGAGCATGAGAGCTACGTCAAAACGCTGTGCCATATCCTGCACCTCGTTTATCGTGCACACATCCTCGAAGAAATTATAACATTCATCAACCGATTCAAGGCAAAGAATCGCCTCGAAAAGACGGTCAAGAGATTTTGAATGAAAGCTTGCCATATGCGTCACTTCCTTTGTTCTTAAATTAGTCACTTTCATAGTTTACCACTTTAGTTTGCTAAAGTCAATAGTAAAATGAAAGAAATTGGGGGAATTGTCTTTAAGCGTATTGATTACAGAAAAATACTTAAATACGGCTTCATAGAAAAATGTCTCAACCTAATATTGTAAGTTTGCACAAACACAGCTGTTTTTGCAGAAAAATATAGGCAAAATATTGGCAAAATTCTGGCAGAGAAATGGCAAAATATTGGCAAAAATTTGACAACCCGAAAATTCAATTGTGTGATAATATAATTACACGCCTGAAAAAACGTACACTTTTCCGGTGTACGTTTTTGTTTGCCAAAGAGAAAGGAAGGGATGAACATGACATAGAAAACAATTGAAAAGGTAAGCCAAATATAACTAGAATGAAAGGAGATTAAATATATGGCATTACAAGGTCTGGGATTTAATATCCTTAGCCAAGAAGAAAAAAACAAAAAAGGAAAAACCTTTATGGATTATGCGCCCGGTCACGTGGGCGACGATAATTACGTGACAACTCAATCAGCAATAATATCAAGCGCAAACACAACAACGGCAAACAAATCAGGCAAGACAAACACCGCAACAATCACAAAAGAGCCAAAGCGCCAACCGTTTTCGTGGGCTGATGACAATCCTCTTGACGGATGGGATGACCGTTCGTTCCTCGAAGGCTTCTACGAAGTAGATAGTACAACAAAAGATTGGGAACGTGAAGAGCGAATGTCACAGGTGGAAAAAGCTTTGCAGGACATACGTAGCCGCAGAACGGGGGATATGCTTCGCAGAACAAAGGATATTTTTCAACCAGTAAATTACAGTGCACAAAATGCAACTACTCCGCGTGCGGAATTTCACGCCGCACCATCATGGTTCAGTCCGCTTGAAAAAAGCAACGATAATATAGTGAATGCGGGACGTGAATATGCCACTAACATCGTTGACGATAAATTTAATCAAGGATGGCTTTATGCTCTGGGTAAGGAAAATATTTATGATTATTCCTCGCCTGTATACAACAGTCGGTATAAAGACGTGTTAATTGATTCCGTAATCGATAATGCAAAAGCTGATTTTGTTGCCGGTTTGGGCGCAGGGGCTAAGTTTCTTTATGATGTAAAATCCAACGCAGATGATATGGATTCAAAAATAGATGTTGAACCAACACACTTATTACCACAAAAGGGAACAGGAAAAAGAAAACGGAATGTTATTGACTATATACTTGGAGCGGGGAAAACGATAGCAGAAGGTGGAATAAGTAACATGGCAAACAATTACCAAGAACTTCGTGGAAATAATGCCAGGGCAAAGCAAAGCAATAGGCAATATGAGTATCTAAACAACAGCGAGTTTAAATATCTTGTTGATGACGAAAAGGCACGGGAAAAGTTTGTAAATACTCTTAAAACAGAGGTGCAAAATCTCCAAAACACGGAGCGGCTCGGATTTCTGCCATCGGAAATAAATGAAACCTACAAGCAAGAGGCGATAAATTATTTAATGCGAATTATCTTTTTAAATCAGAATTACGACAAATATAGCACAGAGCGTGATCTGAAGCTTCAAAGCCTTCTGGCAGAAAAATAATGTAGTTCCCAATACATCTATCGCTTATTGCACACACCTGCCCTTAAAGAATAATCTTCAAGGGCAGGTGTGCAACATATCATCGTTTTTTGCAAAGAGATATCGTCTCATAATAACAGCATATTCTTATCGCAAAATACGGATATAAAAACAGCACAAACACTGCTTCTACTAACCAAATGAAAATCGTTCGAATTAATTGCTCACTCTCAGGTGTAGGCGCAAAACTTATAATCAAAAGAATTATTAAGACGAAGGCGGCAATGCTGAAGGTTTCTATTAAAGTAATCTTTATTAAAAGCCACAGATTACTTAATGTATTTTTTGAAAAAGTTTTTATAATTGAGATTGCGGCACTGCATACATTTAAATCATTCTTTATAATCTCTACACAAAGGGCACCTATAATAAAATTCAATACAATAATGCCGTCGTTATATGTCAAAAAAATGTTGTTTGCACCCGGGAAACTAAATATATATTGAATAAAAAGAAAAAACACTCTGCTGATTACTGCGGTAACGAGAAAAGGCAACCACTTTTTCCGAAGAAGCGAAAACACATTTTTTTCAAAAAATATGATATAAAAAGGAATTTCCACGAAAACAGTTATAAAAATATATGAAAAATGAGACAAAACGGGTATTTCACTAAAAAAGAACGTATCTGCTATAAGCAATAGAAAGGCAATAGAAGAAAAAATGATAAAATGCTTAAATTTGTTCCGCAATATTCCAAATGAAGTTTTAACGATTTGCCATGCCATTCGTGCCACGCCCCCCTTTTTTCTTTATTATATCGCACGAAAAAAGGTAGTGTCAAGTTTATTTGTCAATACAAAGTAAATTCATTTATAAATTCCAGATGTGTCAATTCTCTGCCTTGCTTTACAGGCTCCGTTTTCCTTGACGCAATTTATTGGTTGTGCTATACTTTTACATAAGGATGGTGACGAAAATGTTTGGAATTGAAGTGGGGAAAAAGTATTTTAAAAATATATTTGTAAATGTTGTTTTTTCGAGTGTTTTTTTCTTTTCCTTTTATGTTAAACAGAGCCTTTCGAATATTCAAAACTTTAATACAACCACCATTCTGCTTCTTGCTTTATGTGAGTTTCTAATATGCTTTTTTTCTTGTGCGTATGTTTGCATCATTGCAAGAAGAAAACCGTCCCGATTCCAAAAGATTTGCTTCACCGTCTCATTATGGAGTGCTTTGTTTTTTATTAAAGATGTGATTGTACATTGCGTAAGTGAAAACATTTTAGTTAATAAAAATATTTTATTTAGCATAGATGCCTTTAGCTTCGCTATTCTTTTGGGCATCATGATTTTGTCTTTATGTCAAAACATTTATAATTACAGTGGTCACTTTGTCCTGTTTAAAGCGAAAAATATATTTTTATTCATAAAGCTTGTTATATACAGCATCCTCGCACTCCTTGCCGTTTGCATAGCCGCTTTTGTTCCTGCAAACACTCGCGGAACCAGAACTAATCTTTTAATTATTCCAGAAGAAGTGACAAAAATATGGGAGGCGAGAATTTTTTTAATTGTTTTGTTTTTCCTTATTCCTCTTT
The DNA here is from genome assembly GCA_045537045.1 of Eubacteriales bacterium. Lineage (GTDB taxonomy): Bacteria > Bacillota > Clostridia > Oscillospirales > JAAYXM01 > SIG480. Next base: position 33,106 of record JAZSOS010000008.1, on the reverse strand, counting down.
ATTTAATTGTATTCATCCAAGCATTTGAGGAGTTTTCCTGCCACGAATAAAACGAACAATAATTCAAGTAGCAAAAAAGTGAGTTTATTTTTTTGAATAAACTCACTTTTTTGCTAACATATTTCTTCGCAATAATTACACATGCGGATGTATATATACGGATAAAACACATATACGAATATTAAAAAGAAAATCGTTGTTATTGTAATTGTCAAATTTTCGGGAAACTGAAGAAGCGTGCGCATTAAAAACGTGATTACAAGCAGACCTGCAATAAGCACCAACATATATCCGAATTCCACCAGACAAACCTTCACGTAAAGCCAGACTTTCCATGCTCTGTTGCTTGAAAAAACATCTGCATATTTTGAAAAAGCCCCTTTTATCCCACAGTTCTTCTTAATTGAATGTGTGAGCAAGAACGAAACACTAACCTGCAAAACAGTGAAAATAACGTTAAGTAACAACTTTGCGATAGATATTTCAATTTCGAAACTCATTATCTGTTCCGGGAAGGCGAATGCATATTTTGATGCTAAAACAACTGCAATATCGCATATCGAAAAAAACAAGATTGGTTTGGGATTTTCACGTAAAGCCTGAATAGGTCTTTTATTGCAGAATAAAGAATAACAAGGAATTTCACATGTTATTATCAACAACGGACCAAGAAGAAAAAACAGGGATGAAACACAAGAAAGCGTGAAAAAGAAAGCTGCAGCGATGCATCCAAATGGAATAAATTCTTTAAATCTGTTACAGTAAATATAAAATGATTCTCGCACTATTTGTCTGGCCATATTCTCAACTCCCTTCAACACTGAGTATAATGTAAAACGAAAACTTTGTCAATAGTATTACCCGTCAGCAAGACGGATAAGCGAAACAGAAAAGTAATTCTTTGGGCAGGAAGAAATAATGATAATTGCACAAATACAAAAGACAGAAGCAAAATTAATCGCCTCTGCCTTTTGCGGAAACATATGTGGTTTAGTGAAAAGTGTGGTGACTTTTTTGATTGCAATCATATTATAGCATAAGTTTTTCAAAAATGCAATACAATTGTTATGCATTAAATCTTAAAAAATAGATATATAATTGTATTGCAGAGGTGATAATTATGAAAAAGTTTAAGATACCTTCTATTCCGCCTACAACCAACAAATGTATCAGATTTCCAAATAACGTGATTGATGAGGTTGAAAAGGCTATTGAAGGGAAGAATTGTACATTTACTGCTTTTGTTGTTGAAGCTGTAAAAGTTGCATTAGAAAATATGGAAGAAGAAAAATGAATCTGCCGAAACGTAAACTTGCAGGTTTGGAAAAGCCGCCTTTCGCGCCAAGCGGACAATAAATTACAGCTCATCACAGAAAAGACTGAGCGGGCAAAATTTTAATTTTGCCGTCAGCGTAAGGTTCTGTGATGAGCGCTTAATTTATCCGGTGCGCGGGCAGCGGCAAAAGCGTGGGGTTTTTAAGGGGTTCGCAAGAGAACCCCTTAAAAGTGTCCCTCATATCCTACGAGGATGCCGCCTTCTTCAGCGTAATAGCTGCAGAGCGCGCGGTTTTTTTCAATTTGTATATCACAATGCGGGAACTGCGTGTGGATAAGCTCACGCAGTTTTTTTGCGCCGTTTTCGTTGTGCGTGTGGGCGATTCGAACTTTGCCGCCGTCAAATCCGTTTTCCTTCATATGCTCGAGCAGTGCGGAGATTGCCTTTTCCTCGCCGCGCACCTTTGCTTCGTCGCGGAGAGTTCCCTCATCGGAGGCTTTTCCGATTACGCGTATTCCGAGGATCCCCGCGAACTTTGCTTTAATGGGGCTTACCCTCCCTGCGCGGGCAAGATTGTCAAGTGATGACAGACAGAACGACAAATGCGTTTTTTTCATATATTCTTCTGTATCTTTAACTATTTCATCAAATTCCGCGCCCTCAGATATCAGCTTTTGCAGATGCTCGCAAATCAGACGCATTTCAGGACCTGTGGAGAGTGTATCAAAAACATGGACGCGCTTTTCCGGATATTTTCTCAAAAATTCTTCCCGCGCCTGCATTGCGGCATTATATGCACCGGAGAGAGCACCGGTAATCGTAAGCGCGAAAATACAGTCACCGTCGTCAAAGCCGTCAAGCCATTGCCCGACGTTAGGGCAGGAGGAGGTAACGCGCGCACGGGTTTCTTTCATTTCGCAAAGCATTGCATCAACGTCAAGAGAAGGGATGTCAACATGCTCTTTATCGTTAAACACAAGAGAGAGCGGAACCGCGGCGAAAGCCACATCCTCCATTGACACAATATTTGATGATGAATCAGATACTATTTTATAAATCACGGTATGTACCTCCGTTAATTTGTTAAATTAAATTATACAACGTTTTGCGTACCGTGTCAAGGGTTTTTGAAAAACCGATATCAAGCTTTAAATTTACTTAATAATTGAGTGGGCGGTCAAATTAGACCGCCCACATTTTATCAACCGAAAAAGTAGCTTTTTGTATTGCCGTAGCAGATATCGCGAACCATACGCGAGAGGAGTGCATCATCTGCCGGTGCTTCTCCGTTTTCAACCCACGAGCCGATGATGTTGCATACAATGCGTCTGAAATACTCATGACGCGTATAGCTTAAGAAGCTGCGTGAATCGGTAAGCATACCGATGAACTTTGAGAAGAGCGTGACGCTGGCAAGTGCGCGCATATGCTTTTCCATACCGTCGATGTGGTCGTTGAGCCACCAGGCAGAGCCGATCTGGATTTTTCCGGCAATTCCGTGGCCGTTAAAGCAGGTTGCAAGAGTCATCAGTGCTTCGTTGTGTGCAGGGTTGAGGCTGTACAGCACGGTTTTCGGGAGCTTGTTTTCACGCTCAAGCAAATCAAGGAGAGCGATAATCGGCTCAACAACGGAAACGTCGCTCATTGTGTCAAAACCGGTGTCAACTCCGAGGGCGTTAAATGCCGCGGTGTTGTTATCGCGAAGTACGGCGATGTGGAGCTGCATAACAAGGTTGTGCTCATAATACTTTTTTGCAAGCGCAAGGTAGAGCGTGGAGTAGTAGATATCAATATCTTCCTTTGACGGCTCGACGCCCGCAAGCTTTGCGCGGAAAACTCTGTCTGCTGCCGCCTCGTCGGGCTGCATAAAGTTTACCATATTGAGAGAATGGTCGGAGCTGCGGCAGCCGCGCTCTACGAAGAAATCAAGGCGTTCGAAAAGTGCGCGCTCAAGGCTTTTGTAATCTTTTATCTCATAGCCAACAACGCCGGAAAGCTTTTCAATATATGCCGGAAATTCTGCACGCCAGATATTGAGAGCGCGCTCCGGGCGGTAGGACGGAACAACCTCGACAGCAAAGCTATCATCTGCCTTGATAATTTCGTGGAAGTGAAGGTCATCGCACGGATCATCGGTGGTTCCGATAATCTCAACATTTGAACGCTTGATAAGTCCGCGTGCACCAAACTCCGGAAGGCGGAGCATCTCGTTACATTTGTTCCAGATTTCCTCTGCGTTTTCAGGGCAGAGAAGCTCTTCAATGCCGAAATAGCGGCGAAGCTCAAGATGCGTCCAGTGGTAAAGCGGGTTGCCGATGCAGTAGGGCATAACCTCTGCCCACTTTAAGAACTTTTCCTTCGGAGAGGCATCTCCGGTTATGTATTTTTCATCAACTCCGAAACCTCGCATAATGCGCCATTTATAGTGGTCGCCGCCGAGCCATACCTCGGTGATGCTTTCATAATGCTTATCCTCTGCAATTTCTTGAGGATTCAAGTGGCAGTGATAGTCTATTATCGGAGTTTTTTCAGCAACCTCGTGATAAAGGCGCTTTGCCGTTTCCGTTTTTAAAAGAAAATCTCGGTCCATAAACTTTTTCATATTAAATCACCGTATCCTGAAATGAAATTTTATCTCGACTGTTTACCTTATATATAATATAACAATGCTGATGTATTGTCAAGCATCATAAGATAAAACAGGTGGATTACACTTCGCACTTTGTGACGAGAAGAATGCCCTCCTGCGCGCGTCCCGAGGTTTTTATGCCGAGGGGACAGGGAAGAGCGCGGTCGCGTATGCTACATACTGCGCTGCCGCTTATCACGCCGTCCTTTTCCGAGGCGTATGAGCCGAGAATTTCGCGCCCGTTGACGGTTATGTGCGCCTCGCCGCCTTTACCGGAGGTGACGAGGAAGAAGAGACAGTACATGCCCGGTGCATCTATTACGATTTTTGACATATCGCTCCCGTTAAGCCATACCGGCGGTGGGGAGGATACGTACATTGCGTATGTATTTGATGATCGTTTTGGGAAAAAAAGCAGAGAGAACCCCCGCCCGTTTGTGTTTCTGTGCATACCGCGTCCTCCGAAAGATGTGTTGCTTCATTTTATTCGGAAGAAAGAAAAAATGTGAAGACATAAAAAATCCTGCAGAGCTCTGCAGGATTTTTTATGGTAAATTTAAATTGCTTAAATTACTGAGCAGCGTTAGCCTTCTTTGCCATCTGGCTCTTTTTACGAGCACCGCAGTTCTTGCTGATGATACCCTTGCGAACTGCAACGTCGATGCTCTGTGCTGCAAGATTGTATGCTGCCGGAGCGTCGCCGCCCTCGGAAATAGCGGCCTCACACTTCTTAAGCGATGTCTTAAGCTGAGACTTCGCAGCCTGGTTACGTGCTGCGTAGACCTTTGTCAACTCAACGCGCTTCTTTGCAGATTTAATATTGGGCAAAGCGTCCACCTCCTTAAAGTACTTGGTATTGTTACCGAACTATTCTACCATTAAATTGAAAGAATTGCAATAGTTTTTTTCAAAATTTTTTAAATTTTGTATATGTGCACCGAAAATACAAAAAATAAGCGACGGATATGAGGTGATTTTTATGAACAATATACGTACCGACCTTGCACTTGAAGCACATGAGGTATGGCAGGAAAGCGCCGAGGAGAGCACGGAGCTTCGCGGAGTGTGGGCAAGAGAGAGGGAAGAGAACGGATTTCATATAACGCGCGTGAAAATTTTAAATGAGGAAGGGGCAGAGAGCCTTGGTAAGCCTTGCGGGGCATACACGACGATTGAGCTGTCCGGAATTTCGCGTAGAGATATTGAGATATTCCCGCGTGCCATAGAAACCGTTGCTGCCGAGCTTTCAAACCTCCTTCCCGACGGGAGCGGCACCGTTTTGATAGCAGGACTTGGAAATTCAGGAATAACGCCGGATGCGGTCGGGACAAGTACTGTCAAACACATTATGGTAACAAGGCATCTTGTGGAAAAGCTGCCGGATCTTTTCGGCAAGCTGCGTCCTGTGTCTGCCGTGTCACCCGGTGTACTTGGTATGACGGGCGTTGAGAGCGGAGAGATTATACGCGGGGTTGCGAAATATATAAAGCCGGATGTCATAATAGTTATTGATGCGCTGGCATCAATGCGGCTTTCGCGTCTTTGCAAAACAATACAGATAACGGACACGGGGATTGTTCCCGGCTCGGGAGTGGGGAATGCACGTGCGGCAATAACGCGTGAGACGATGGGATTTCCTGTTATTGCGTTGGGTGTTCCGACCGTTGTGGATATTGCCACAATAATTGAAAACTTTGCAGAGGATTCGGAAATGGAAATTCCGAAGGATAAGCTTGCGAAGTACAGTGACAGCCTACTCGTAACCCCGAAGGATATTGACGTAAATATATCGGATATGGGAAGAATTTTGGGATATGCCATAAACACCGCTCTGCAAAAAGGCGTGAGCATTGCTGAAATGGACGAGTTTTTATCGTGATGGAAATATCGGCAAAGTAAACGATTCTGCTTGATTTTGCACTCCTGCAGGTGTATAATAAACATAATTATTATGCATCAGGAGCAGCTTTGTTCTGGGTGGAATTTTTGATACACGCGCAGATCTCGGTGCAAGACAGTAAGGGGGAAATAAGTTGTCGCAGATAAAAGACGGCATTTCGGTGGTGGAAGAAAAAATTACGTCCTTTCTTATGATTGGGCAGTCGAACATGGCAGGAAGAGGCGATTTTGAGGACGTAGAGCCGATAAAGAATGATAATTGCTTCATGCTCCGTATGGGGCGTTGGCAACCGATGAATGAGCCGATAAATCCCGACCGCCCCATTTTCGGAACGCTTTATCACAGTGGGGTTTGCCTTGCAACGAGCTTTGCGGATGAGCTGCAGAAAAAGACGGCATCTCCCATAGGGCTTATCCCGTGCGCTGACGGCGGCACGACGGTTGAACAGTGGATGCCGGGCGAGGTTCTTTTTGACCATGCGATTATGATGACGAATCTTGCAAAGAGAACATCCAACCTCGGTGGCATTCTGTGGCATCAGGGCGAGAACAACTGTGTGGATTTTGACCCCGTAACATACAAGAAAAAACTCATTACGATGATGCGTGAGCTTCGTACTCTGCTCGGTGCGGAGAAAAAGCCTCTTCTTATTGGTGAGCTTTCCGAGACAACAGATGAGAAATTTGAATGGGCAAAGAATATTCCTTCAATGAACAGGCTTTTTTATGAGGTTTCGGAAGAATTGCCGTATTGCGGTGTGGTTTCATCAAAGGGGCTTACAATGAAGCAGGACGGCATACACTTTGATTCAAAATCCCTCCGCGAATTCGGAAGAAGGTATTTTGAGAAATATATTGAAATTGCAAGCAGATAGGAGTACACTGTATGACGACAATACTTCTTGTCCGGCACGGCGAGAGTGCGGCAAACCGCGATAACGTCTTTGCCGGGAATTACGACGCGGAGCTTCTTCCGCGCGGATATGAGCAGGCACGCCTCACAGCCGGGTACATAAAAGAAAATTTTGCTGTTGATGCGGTATATTCAAGCGATCTTAAGCGCGCTTATAACACTGCGTTGCGAATTGCCGGGGAGCTTGACCTTACGGTAACGGCTGACAGGCGTTTCCGTGAAATTGACGCGGGTGAGTGGGACGGTGTTGCGTTTGAGGAGATTATCAAGACTCATCCGGAAGAATTTAAAATATGGGTTTACGATATAGGTCATGGCGCGTGTCCGGGCGGTGAGAACGTAGGTGAGCTTGGAGAGCGCGTTATGTCAGCACTTTGCGAAAGAGCGCGTGAAAATGAAGGAAAAACCATTGTAGTTGCATCTCATGCAACCTCGGTGCGTGTTGCGTATGCTCTTGCAAAGTACGGGAAAGCTTCTGATATGGAAAAGCTTTCGTGGCCGTCAAATGCATCCGTTTCTGTGCTTTATTACGACAACGGAAGCTGGCGTACGGGTGAGTATAGCATTGACGGATATATGGCAGATATTCGCACTGCCCTGCCGGAAACAGTTTAATAGATAAAACTAAAAGCATCTGCAAAGTCGGGTAAAACTCCTTTGCAGATGCTATTACTTTTATTAATTTTTAATCTTCAAAGTCAAATACCGCGCGGCCATTATCAAGCTTTAAGTATGCAGAGAAGCTTTTGCCGGTACGAGGGGAGATAAAGCCTTCTATTTTGTGGCTTTTTCCGGTTTCAAGAAGCGTGCGGACGTTTGCTATTGATATAACACGTGAGCATATAACGTTTTTTATTCCGAATTTACATCCGTTTTCCTTGTATCCTGTGCAACCATAGCCGAAGCTCGTGCGCGAAACATCGCATCCGCACAAGGGGCAGTTTCCTGCAATATCACCGAAAAATCCGTCATCCGTATCAAGCTCGGGTGGCTGTGTTTTTTGCTCGAACACCTCGCAGATTTCACGCTTTGCAAGCTCAATGCTGTTGTCAATGCTGGACTCACCGCGGAACACTTTTTTGAGCGCTTTGCCGACCTCGGCTGTTTTGTATTTGTCCATATTTATATTCATTCGTGCGAGGGATTCTATAAGATTTTCACCGTCAGGCAGAATTTTATAAACATCCTTTTTAAGCTCGATATAGCCACTCTTTTTTGCATTGTCGATTATTCCTGTACGTGTGGCCTCAGTGCCGAGCTCAAGACCTTCGAAAATCGCCTTATATTCTTCCTCGTCGCTTTCTTCCTCGGCTGCCTTTTTCTTATCCTCGCGGAACGGGTTTTTCAGGTAATTATTAAGCGTTTCTATGGTATAGTGCTTTGGCGGCTGTGTTTCCTTTTCCACAGGCTTAAAGTCAATATTCACCTCATCCCCCTTTTCAAGAGGAGGGAGAATTTTGTCTTTCTTTGAGTAGTCATCATATTTTGTCCAGCCCGGTTCCGTGATAACCGTACCTTTTAAGTTAAATTCCTCAAGTCCGCCGACATCTATTGTTATTTCTGTCTTTTCAACAACACAGTCCTCGGCGCAGAAAACCGCTACAAAACGGCGCATAATGGTTGAGTATACGGTAAATTCATCCTGCGATAAGTCTGTCTTTTTCGGTATCTTATGCGTGGGCGTAAGGGCAGAGTGTGACTCGATCTTCGAGTCATCAAATATCGTTTTGCCGTCCTTAAACTTTACGGGATATCCGATTTTTGATACGGCATCAAGTATGTTCTTTATCTTGCCTTTTTCGGCAGTTGCAAGGTATTCGGAGTTTGTTCGCGGATAAGTTACATAACCGCGCTCATACAGCTCCTGAACTATTTTAAGGCTTTGCTCCATCGGCATTTTATATTTTTTGCCGAGGACGTTTTGCAGTTTGGTAAGGGAAAAGAGCTTTCCTGGGCGCATGGTGTCCTTTTTCTTCTTTTTTGAAGTGACAACAGCGTGCGCGGCGTTATACTTATTGCACATCTCCTGAGCTTTGCGCAGTTCGTTTTTTGCAAACTGCTGTTTTGACTGAAGCTCAATTTCCTTGCCGGTTGTTTCTGCTTTGCTCACCAATGCATAGTAGATGTCGGGCTTGAAATTTTTTATTGCCATATCGCGCTCATATATCGCTTTGACGATGGGAACGATAACGCGCCCGACACGCAGAAGTCTGCCGTTTTTAAGCGTTGCATACCGCGTGAGGTTCACGCCGTAAAGCCAGTCGATATATGTTCTTGCATAACCCTCGTTTGCTAAATTCTCATATTCTGTTTCAGGCTTCATTTCAGAGAGTGCTGTGCGGATTGTCTCCGGTGTCTGGTCGGGAAGCCAGAGACGCATAAAAGGCTTTTCTGATGAAAGCGCCTGCATTACGCAGGTGCGAACGATTATCTCGCCTTCGCGGTCGGCGTCACCTGCGTTTATTATCATATCAACGTCATCTCGGTTTATAAGCGCTTTTATTGTTTCAAACTGCTTTATAACGCCACCATCAACCTGCCTTGTGTGTGCATCTCGCTTAAGCTCGAAAACGAATTTTTCCGGAAAGCAGGGGATGTTTGTGCGTGACCAGCGCATACTTCCGTCGGGATTGGGGTTATAATGCTCAATGTCCGCAAGAGAGAACAGATGACCGAAAACCCACGTTACTATGTATTCTTCGCCGAACAGGAAACCGTCGCCGCGGCTTTTTGCCCCGATGCTTGAGGCAATGTTGCGACCAAGGCTTGGCTTTTCTGCAATTATGAGCTTCACGGTATCCACCCTCTTTCCGTTAAGAACTTTGATATAAAGCAAGAAAAGCCTCCCTTACCTTAAAGGGAGGGGCATTTCTTTTATCTTCCGTCGATGTAATCACAAGCGGCAAGCGCGGCGATTGCGCCGTCTGCTGCAGCGGTTGCGACCTGACGTATCTTTTTTACACGGCAGTCACCAGCGGCGAATATGCCACGGGCTGAGGTGATGCAGTCCTCGCCCGCCTCGGCATAGCCGCGCCCATCTAATGACAAAATACCGGAAAAAATCTCATTCTGCGGGACAAGCCCGATTGCGACGAACATTCCGTCAACTGAAAGAAGCGTTTCTTCGCCGCTTTTTTCGTTGGCTACGGTAATGCCCGTAAGCTCACCCTCGCCGTGGAGGGATTTAACAACAGTGCCGAGAATTACCTGGACGTTTTCTCTCTCATAAAGCTGCTCGGAAAGCTTTTCTTCACCCGTGAGAAAATCAAGATTCTGAACAACATAAACCTTTTTTGCAAGATCCGAGAGAAGAAGCGCTTCCTGCAGCGCGGAGTTTCCGCCTCCAATGACGGCTACGGTCTTTCCTTCATAAAATGCACCGTCACAGACCGCGCAGAAGGAAATACCTTCTCCGACATAGCGTTCCTCGTTCGGAAGTCCGAGGAGTCTGTGGCGTGCGCCTGTTGCGATAATTACGGTTTTGCCCTCAAACTCACCGCAATCGGTAACAACGGTTTTTACGTCACCGTCGCGGAGCGACAAAACCTCTGCCGCTTCAACGTCTGCGCCCTGCTCGAGCACTTGCTCGACGAGCTTTTCGGCAAATTCATTTCCCGTTACGCTTAAAAAGCCGGGGATGTTTTCAACCTTCGGGGAATATGTAATCTGTCCGCCGAAGCTGCCCTTTTCAATAACAAGCACGCTCTTATTTGCGCGCCTTGCGTAGAGGGCGGCGGTAAGCCCTGCCGGGCCACCGCCGATTATTATAATGTCATACATATATAATCCCTACAATTCATTAAGCATTGAGCATTTTCTTTATGTCGGAAACGCCGGTGTACTTTGTGACTTCACCGTTTCTGACAACTGCAAGCGTCGGAGCCTGCTTGATGCCGAGTGCTTCTGCAAGCTCTTTGTTTTCGTTTGCAAGAAGCTTCTTGTATTCCACCCCTGCTTTGTCAAGTGTTGCACATGCAATCTTACAGTTAGGGCAGGTTGCTGTCGTGAAGAGGTAGTTGCCGTCGGGAGTTTTGTTTTCCTCGGCAGACGGCGGTGTAAGAGTTTCGGTTACGATTTCCTCTTTGCCCTTCTTTGTGAGCTTTGAGTTTGCGATGTCATACACCTTTCTGTCCTTATATTCCTGGCTCTTTCCGTCGTTCCAGTTCTGAACCGGGCGGTAGTAACCGGTGATACGGCTGTAAACCTCTGTCTTCTCACCGCATTCGGGGCACTCGAACTTTTCACCTGCGATGTAGCCGTGTGTTTTACATACGGAGTATGTCGGAGAGAGTGTGTAGTACGGAAGCTTGTAGTTTTCTGCAATCTTGCGGACAAGGTTTGCAGCTGCCTTCCAGTCCGGAAGCTTTTCGCCGAGAAATGCGTGGAAGACCGTACCAGAGGTGTAAAGAGTCTGCAGCTCGTCCTGAATATCAAGAGCTGTGAAGATGTCCTCAGTGTATCCTACCGGAAGGTGAGAGCTGTTTGTGTAGTACGGAGCATCATCTTCGCTCTTTGCAGCAGTGATAATGTTCGGATAACGCTTAAGGTCATGCTTTGCAAGACGGAAAGCCGTGGACTCTGCAGGAGTTGCCTCGAGGTTGTAGAGGTCGCCGTATTGCTCCTGATAGTCGGAAAGTCTCTCGCGCATATGGTTGAGAACGTCCTTTGTGAACTGCTGCGTTTTTTCATCAGTGAGGTCCTTGCCAAGCCAGTTTGCGTTGAGACCGACTTCATTCATACCAACAAGGCCGATGGTTGAGAAGTGGTTGTTGAATGTTCCGAGGTAACGCTTTGTGTACGGATAGAGACCTGCGTCAAGAAGCTTTGTGATAACGGTACGCTTTACCTTGAGTGAACGTGCCGCGATGTCCATAAGCTTGTCAAGGCGCTCGTAGAACTCTTTTTCATTCTTTGCAAGGTATGCGATTCTCGGCATATTGATTGTTACAACGCCGACTGAGCCGGTGCTTTCGCCGCTTCCGAAGAAACCGCCTGACTTTTTGCGGAGTTCGCGAAGGTCAAGGCGAAGTCTGCAGCACATGCTTCGGACATCGCTCGGCTCCATATCGGAGTTGATGTAGTTTGAGAAATACGGTGTGCCGTATTTTGATGTCATTTCAAACAGAAGTTTGTTATTTTCGGTCTCTGACCAGTCAAAGTCGGATGTGATGGAATAAGTCGGAATCGGGTACTGGAATCCGCGTCCGTTTGCGTCACCCTCAATCATAATCTCGATGAATGCGCGGTTGACCATATCCATTTCTTTCTGGCAATCTTTATACTTGAAGTCTGCCTCTTTTCCGCCGATGATGCAGTTAAGTTCTGCAAGGTCGTTCGGAACCGTCCAGTCAAGAGTGATGTTAGAAAACGGAGCCTGAGTACCCCAACGTGAGGGAGTGTTTACGCCATAGATAAAGGATTCGATGCACTTCTTTACCTGGTCGTAGGGGAGATTGTCCGCCTTTACGAAAGGTGCAAGGTATGTGTCAAACGATGAGAATGCCTGAGCGCCTGCCCATTCATTCTGCATGATACCAAGGAAGTTCACCATCTGGTTGCAGAGCGTTGCAAGATGCTTTGCTGGTGCAGAAGTAATCTTGCCTGTTACGCCGCCAAGCCCCTCCTGGATAAGCTGTTTGAGCGACCATCCGGCGCAGTAGCCGGTGAGCATTGAAAGGTCATGGATGTGAAGGTCAGCATTGCGGTGAGCATCGCCGATTTCATCATCATATACCTCAGAAAGCCAGTAGTTTGCGGTGATAGCACCGGAGTTTGAGAGGATAAGACCACCGACAGAATATGTAACGGTGGAGTTTTCCTTAACTCGCCAGTCGTTTATCTTGAGGTAGTTATCAATAATCTCCTTGTAGTCAACGATTGTAGAACCAAGATTACGGATCTTTTCTCTCTGCTTACGGTAGAGGATGTATGCCTTTGCAACGTCGTCATAACCGCCTTTGATGAGAACAGACTCAACACTGTCCTGAATTGCTTCAACGGAGATAACGCCGTCTTCAATCTTCGGCTGAAACTCGCTCGTAACCTTAAGAGCAAGGAAGTCGATGATATCGGAATTGTACTGCTTGTCACAGGCATCAAACGCCTGCATAATTGCGTTGCTTATCTTGGATAAGTTAAAATTTACGGTTTTACCGTCACGCTTTATTACCTGATACATAAAAAATGCCCTCCCACTTTTTTATTTAAATCACAATATACACAAACTCAACATATGCTATGTGAAGGTATGTACAGCTCGTGTATATTGTGTTTTAGGCGTAGCCTTTAGTGTAAGAGCATTGTATCATATATATAGTGTTTTTGTCAATAGTTTTTTTGGAAAAATACACAATATATTGTGTTAAATTCCGCGCGTAGATACAAAATCTACGAATTTTTCCGCGCAAACCCGCATAGAATCAAGGGTTTTGGCGTCGTGGGCAGAAAGGCTTTCCCCTATAATATTTCCTGAATCGACAAAATTCTGTAAAAAGTATCTCGGAGCACCGGATATCCACTCTGCTATTTTGCCGACATCCTCAACAGTGTGAAGCTCACGCACAACCGTTGTGCGGAATTCGTAATCTACATGGCCTTCAAGAAGAAGAGAAACGCTTTCTTCAACGGTGGAGAGGTCAAAGTCTAAAATTCCTGCGGTTTCGGCGTATTTTTCGCGGCTGTTTTTTATATCCATTGCGACATAGTCGAGGAGTCCGTCGCTTATAAGAGCGCGGAGAACGTCGGGACGGGTGCCGTTTGTATCAAGCTTTACGGAAAGGCCCAGCGCTTTTACCTTTTTGATAAAATCCGGAAGGTCAGCCTGCAGGCACGGCTCACCGCCGGTTATGCACACACCGTCAAGTATTCCAGCGCGCTTTTTTAAATATGAAAGAACTTCGTTTTCCGGTATGATGTCGGCATCACGGATGTCGGTAACGAGAAGTGCATTGTGGCAGAAAGGACAGCGGAGATTACACCCGAGAGTGAATAGTGTTGCGGCGGTCTTTTCGGGAAAATCCAGAAGCGTAAGCTTTTGCATACCTGATATAAGCATATACAGTACCTCTTTTCGATTGTTCAAGAATATCGGAACAGTTTCTGTAGTTTTTTTGAGAGTATTACTTTTTTGACAACATTCAACGTAAATCGCATAAAAATAAAGTGTAAATATTCAATGAAATATCAACTTCGTAGATATGAAATAATCCTGACGGATTATGAAATATTTTTCTTACAGAAAAATGTGAAATAAAATACGCCTTTTCATATGCCGTGAGGCGTATTTCATTGAAAAAGCGACTTGTTTCAACAAGTCGCTTTTTCTGGTGCCGGCGGGGGGACTTGAACCCACACGGTGTCGCCACCAACGGATTTTGAGTCCGTCACGTCTGCCATTCCATCACGCCGGCGAGGAACTTCTTTATTATACAATAAAATTTCAGGTTTGACAAGTGTTAAATTTCAATTATTTTCAAAACGACACAGAACTTACTGTAAAGCTTTATTGACGCACTTGCTCAATCTTACCGTTGCGCACAAAGATTTCCTTATCACAGACGGATCTTGCCGCGCTTCTGTGGGATATACACACGCAGGTTTTGCCGCGAAGCTTCATAATATTTTCAAGAACCTCGCGTTCCGTCGCCTCGTCAAGTGCGCTCGTCGCCTCGTCAAGAAGGAGAATGGGCGCACCGCAGAGAACGGCGCGGGCAATGGCAAGGCGCTGAATCTGCCCTTCCGAAAGCCCGCTTCCGCGCTCGCCGAGTACGGTGTCAAGTCCGTCGGGAAGCTCATTAAAGAATTTTGCTGAAGAAATGCGCAGTGCATCAAGAATTTCCGCATCTGTTGCATCGGCTTTTACAAGGAGCATATTTTCTCGTATCGTACCGCTCATAAGTAGATTTCCCTGCGGGACGTAAGCAAAAAGTAAACGGGTGGATGCATTTACAGGGATGTCCGTTCCATCGTCAAGATGCGCGAAGATTTCCCCGGACTGAGGACTTAGCACGCCCATAAGCATTTTTATCATTGTGCTTTTTCCGATGCCGGAAATTCCGGAGATAAGGGTAAGCTCTCCCTTTTTTATCTCAACATCGGCACTGTCAAACACAGGAATGTCATCATATGCAAACGTAACGCCGGAAAGACGTATGTGGGAAAGATTTTTATATACTGCAGCGGCGTCCACGGCTGTGCCGTCGTCGTCATCCGGAAGGTCATAAAGCTCAAGCAGGCGCTCTGCCGAAGCAACAGCACTGTAATAACGGGAAAGGCTTCCGGAAAGACCGGCAAACGGTGCCTGAATCTGACCGATAAGCTGCATTATGGCGGTGAAATCACCGTAACCGAAGCCTGTCGCACCGGTAAGAATTTTACCCGCGCCCCAAAGCACTGCGTAGACATATCCACAATTAATAATTGTGGAAAAGCCTGAGCTTGCGCCGTTTGAGAAAAGCGCGCGTACCATCTTCTTCTTATACTGTTTTTCAGCACGTTCACTTTCGCCAGTTTCTATGTGTTTTTCCATATTAAAGGCTTTTATGACAAGGATGTTTTCACACGCCTCCTGAATAAATGAACGGAGCTTTCCGCCTGCTTCCTGCACGGATTTGTGAGTTTTTTTCATAATGCTGCGGAATGAGCGGGCGAAAAGGAAAAGCGCAAGCCCACCGCAAAGAATGACAAGCGCGAATGTACGGTCAACAAAGAAAACTGCAACGAGAGCACCAAAAAGCCGCGTAGCAAGACCGACAACATTCGGGATAAGTGTGGAGACGTTGTCGCTGACAACGGAAACATCGTTGAAAAGGCGGTTTAAAACCTCACCGCTGTGGTATTTTGACACGGATGTGTATTCTTTTTTTAGAAGCTTTGAAAAAACGCTTTTGCGAAATGAGATATCAAGACGTGCCGTTGTGCGTGCCGCGAGAAGCGAAACCGAGAAAGAAAGAAGTATCTGTACCGCAACAATTGCTACGAAAACCACTGAAGCGTGGCGCACTCCGGGTAAATCTTTCGCAACCGCACAGTTTATGACATTTCGCATTGCAAGCGCAAAACAAACCGAGAGCGCAGCTGATGCGGCGTTAAGGAGCGTTACAAGCAGCATCCACGGCATTTCTTTTTTTGAGGTTTGCGCCATAAAGCGCAGTGTCTTGCCATGCTTCAAGAAAATCAGTCCTTTCATTGACCGAAAAAAATAAATTCTTTATTAATATTAACATATTAAAAAAAATAAGTCAAATCATAAAGAAATACATTAACGTTAAAAGCAAAATTTCCCCGGAATAAACTTTGACCGTTCTGCGCAAGATATTTTTGTGCAAAAAAGTAAGGAGGTTTTTACAAATGAACGAAAATGCAAACAAAAGCATCCAGTGCTCTGTCACATCCTGCAAGCATCACTGCTCGGGCGTTGACTATTGTTCACTCGACAAAATCCATGTCGGAACTCACGAAAAGAACCCGACACAGGATCAGTGCACCGACTGCCAGTCCTTTGTAATGAAGAACAGCTGCTGCTAAGGGAAAAAGGATGCAGAACACGGCGGAGATACGGTTTCCGCCGTGTTCTGTTTCTTATATAATATTCATATGAAAATTTGCGTTTTTTACGCGAAAATACTTGTAAGAAAGCTCTCTTTATGGTATTATATTTCGCGGAGGGATGTCATATGGATTACCTTAAAAATATGGGCAGACGTGCGCAAGCTGCGGCGCGCTCTCTTAATCTTATAAGTGATGAAGAAAAGAACCGCACGCTTCTTTGTGCCGCGGAGTATTTGTATGAAAAGTGTGCCGACATTATTTCGGCAAATGCAAATGATGTTCTCCGCGCGGAAAAGGCGGGAATGAGCAATGCACTGATTGACAGATTGCGCCTTGATGAAAAGCGCATTTTTGCAATGGCAGAGGGATTGCGGCAGATAGCCTCTCTTCCCACTCCGCTCGGTGAAACCGTGACGGAAAGCATCCGTCCCAACGGGCTGCATATCACGGAAAAGCGCGTGCCGATAGGCGTTATAGGAATAATTTATGAGTCACGTCCCAATGTCACGGCAGATGCGTTCGGGTTGTGCTTCAAAACGGGCAATGCCGTAATTTTGCGTGGAGGAAGTGATGCTATAAACTCAAATATCGCAATTGCGGATGTAATTCGCTCGGCGATTACAGAGTGCGGCATCAGCGGAGATGCCATCCAGCTTGTGACCGATACCTCGCGCGAGACCGTGCGCGAGCTTATGAGACTTAACGGTTATATTGATGTTCTTATCCCGCGCGGCGGTGCTGGTCTTATAAAGACTGTTGTGGAAACGAGCACACTTCCGGTAATTGAAACGGGCACGGGAAATTGCCATATCTTTGTCGATGAATACGCCGATATTGAAATGGCACGGGATATTATCGTGAACGCAAAAACCCAACGTCTCGGCGTATGTAACGCGTGCGAGTCGCTCGTTGTTCACAGTGCTGTGGCGAAAAAGGCAATTCCGGTCATTGCCTCCGCGCTTACGGAAAAGGGTGTTGAAATCCGCGGAGACGAGCGGGCGTGTGCGATTTCACCTGAGATCCATCCTGCGCTTGAAATTGACTGGGGTAGGGAATATCTCGACGCGATAATCTCGCTTCGTGTAGTTGACAATATCGACGAGGCGATTGAGCATATCAATAAATACAACACAAAGCATTCCGAGGCGATTATAACAGGAAATGAAGAGAACGCGGGAAAGTTCTTAAATGAAATTGATGCCGCGGCGGTATATGTAAACGCGTCAACGCGGTTTACAGACGGCTTTGAGTTCGGTTTTGGTGCGGAAATCGGCATAAGCACGCAGAAGCTCCATGCTCGCGGGCCTATGGGACTCCGCGCGCTTACGTCAACAAAATACACAATCCGCGGAAGCGGGCAGATAAGAGGATAAAAGAAAAGCTCTCACACCAAAAAATGTGGGAGCTTTTTGATTTACACAGTATACGGAGAATTCGGTGTAATTAGGGTTTCATATAGAATAATTTGTTAAAGATCATTTGCAAAATTTTTCTATGTAACTATCTATACCATTTTTTATTATATCAACAGATACTTCCCTGTTGCTTACTTCATTAACTGCTGTTTCTTTATTTTCGAGATTTTTGTAAACAGTGAAAAAATGTCTCATTTCATCGAAAATATGCTCGGGTAGTTCCCCGATATCTTTATAGACATTATAATTAGGGTCACTGAACGGAATTGCAATAATTTTTTCGTCATTGCGATTATTATCTATCATTGATATAACACCGATAGGATATGCTCTTACTAAAGTCATCGGCTCTATTTGTTCGGAGCATAAAAGCAAAACATCAAGAGGGTCATTATCGTCTCCGTAAGTACGGGGGATAAAGCCATAATTTGCGGGGTAGTGAGTGGAGGTGTGCAAAATTCTGTCAAGTATCAAATAACCTGTCTCTTTATCAAGTTCATATTTTTTCTTGCTTCCTTTTGAAATTTCAACAACACATATAAAATCCTCTGCGTGTATTCTCTTGGGGGAAATGTCGTGCCAAATATTAGACATAATTATGCTCCTTTTTATTTTAATCGGTTTTTATATAACAACAAATGCCTCTTTAACCTCAATGTACAACAAGGGTTTCTGTGTGTATAGAAAATGTGTGATAACATCATATCGCACTATCTGTTGAGTGTTTATATTTTCAGTATAGCATAAAAACCGAAAAAAGACAACAAAATCACCTGCGGATTTCCGCAGGTGATTTGATGTACATATTAGTCGTTAACGTAGGGGAGAAGCGCAATGTGACGTGCACGCTTGATAGCTTCTGTAACCTGACGCTGATGAGCAGCGCAAACGCCTGTCATACGGCGCGGAAGAATCTTGCCGCGCTCGGATGTGAATCTGCGAAGACGTGCTGCATCCTTGTAATCGATGAAGCTTACCTTATCAGCGCAGAACGGGCAAACCTTCTTGCGCTTGCGGTTCTTAAGGTTTCTATCCATTGATAGGGTCCTCCTTTATTCAAAAATTAGAATGGAAGCTCGCCGTCGTCACCAACAAGCTCTTCAAAATCAGAACCGGATGAGACAGCGTTAAGTCCGACGCTTGACGGAGCGGGCGGCTCACCGAACGGGGAGAATGCAGCAGCACCGGATGCGCCATCACGCTTTGATTCAGCGAAGAAGCACTCGTCTGCAACAACCTCTGTTGCTGTACGGTTGTTACCGTCGCGGTCTTTATAGTTACGGACCTGAAGTCTGCCGCTTACAGCGACAAGCTGACCCTTTGAAAACCACTTGGATACGAATTCGGCGGTGTTGCGCCATGCAACGATGTTGATGAAATCAGCAGACTGCTGCTGGTTGTCGTCACGGCGGGAATAGCCGCGGTCAACAGCGAGCGTAAACGACGCTACCGGAATATCGGACTGTGTGTGGCGAAGCTCGGGGTCGCGGGTAAGTCTACCCATGAGAATAACTTTGTTAAGCACAGGAAGTTACCTCCTTAAGCGATTTCATCTTTGCAGATGATGAGCGAGCGCATGATGCCTTCCGTGATCTTGAAAACACGGTCAAGCTCTGCCGGGAAGGACGGAACGCACTCAAAATCGAAGAGAACATAGTAACCTTCGTTCATGTCGTTGATCGGATATGCGAATCTGCGCTTACCCCATTCGTCGACATTGACAAGAGTGCCGTTCTTCTCAACGAGAGTTTTGAACTTTGCAACAAGCTCTGCGATAGCCTCTTCGCCGAGTTCACAGTTGATGATAAAAACTGTTTCGTACTTTGCGGAAACCTTTGCCATTGTAAAACACCTCCTTCTGGACTTATGGCCCCCGTATATATTCGGGAGCAAGGATAGAGCGATGCACACTGTGTGCAAAACTCTGCAAAATAATATTATACACAATTTTTGAAAAAAGTCAACCAAAATTTTCATTTAACTTGAAATTTGTATACGTCTTTGTTATAATTAATAAAAATATAATTAATGTTTGGAGGATAACCATGAAAAAAACCTCTCATCTTGCGCGCTGTTCGCTCATAGCGGCGGCCTATGCTGTACTTACCCTTGCGTTTCCCACGCTGTCCTATGGTCCTGTTCAGGTGCGAATCAGCGAGGCTCTCTGTATTCTGCCGTTTTTTATGCCAGAGGCGGTATGGGGGCTGACCGTAGGTTGCCTTGTCGTAAATCTCGTTGGTGTCACTATGGGAGTTACGCTTCCATGGGACGTTCTTATCGGAACGCTTGCAACGTTTATTGCTGTTGTGCTTACCCGTAAAATACGTATAAAGTGGCTTGTTCCGCTGCCAACGGTAATATCAAACGCCGTCCTTGTCGGAATTATGCTTACATATATTATATTGCCGGAGACTGAGGCGATACCGCTGTGGTATAACATTCTGACCGTCGGAGCAGGTGAGGTTATAGCCTGCTACGGTCTTGGTATTCCATTGTTTTCGATTATGGAAAAAGTGAATGGGAGGAAAAACAAATGAAGGTAAAGAAGGCAGTTATCCCCGCCGCGGGATTCGGAACAAGAATGCTTCCGGCGGCAAAATCCGTGCCGAAAGAAATGATATGCATTGCGGGAAAACCTGCGATACATTATATAGTTAAGGAAGCGGTTGACTCCGGCATTGAAGATATCCTCATCATCACAAGCCGCGGCAAAAGCGCGATTGAGGATTATTTTGACTATTCGCCCGAGCTTGAGGATCGCCTTGAAAAGTCGGGTAAGACAGAGCTTCGCCGTGAGCTTCGTGAAATCGCCGACATGGCAAACATCACGTTCATCCGTCAGAAAGAGCTTCGCGGGCTTGGACATGCGGTTATGCACGCGCGCGGATTTACAGGTGATGAGCCATTTGCCGTGCTTCTGGGCGATGATATTATGCGGAGTGATGTTCCGGTTACGAAGCAGCTTGCGGACAATGCGGAGAAGTATGGATGCAGCTGTGTCGGAGTAAAATATGTAGAGACTGCGGAAATCTCAAAGTACTGTACGCTCGGTGTTAAGCCTGTGGAAGATCGTTTGTTTGACGTGAACCAGCTTATAGAAAAGCCCACACCCGACAAGCTTCTTTCAAATTATGCAATACTCGGCAGATATGTGCTGACAAGCGGAATATATGAACTGCTTGAGAATGCAAAGCCGGGATTCGGCGGTGAAATTCAGCTTACCGATGCACTCAATCTACTTTGCCAGAAGGAACGTATGCTTGCTCTTGATTTTGAAGGAGAGCGCTTTGATTCCGGAAATATCCGCGGTTATATGGAAGCTTCCATCCAGCTTGCGCTTGAAAATCCCGAGGTTTCCAGTTGGCTTAAGAATTATATGAAAGGTCTGTCTCTCTGATAATGAAAAAACTTGTTTGCTTACTTCTTTCTTTTTGCCTTGCTCTTTCCCTCTGTTCCTGTACGGAAAAGGAACTGCAGAAAAGTGATGAGGAAGAGTTTCGCATAGTTACGTCGTTTTACCCCGTATATGTCACAACGCTTAATCTTGTTGACGGTGCAGACGGGGTTTCGCTCATAAATCTTACCGAGCCGGATATTGGATGTGTGCATGATTACACGCTTACACCCGATGATATCGAAAAAATGGCCGGTGCGGACTTGTTTATCGCAAGCGGTATGGGAATGGAAAGCTTTGTCGGGAAAACTTCTATGGGTATTCCAAGGCTTGAGACGTTGGAGTGCGGCGAGGACGTTCCCAATATAATTGGAGATGAGGACGAAATTCAGAACTCTCATTACTGGATGGATATTGAAAATACCATAAACCAGTGCGAAAAGATAAAGAGGACGCTTATCCGTCTTAATCCGGAAAACAGCGGAGTGTATGAAAAAAATGCCGCTGAGTATACGGAAAAACTTTCTTCTCTGCTTGAAGAAGCAAAAACTCGAGCGGAAGGCTTTGGCGACGGAAGCGTTACCGTGTATCACGATTCGCTTGAGTATTTTACTAAAGAGCTTGGTATAGGTTACGTTACAATTCCGTCAGATGCGGATTTGGATGAATATTTCAAAGTACCCGGGGCTACGCAGTTTTCGCATTTGCTTGTTCAGCAAAGCCTGATTGACAGTGAAGAAGTCAAGAAAATCTGCAAGGTTACGGGATGCACTCCGATAAGTATAGACACGCTCACCTCGGGTGCCGAGGACGGCAACGACAAGGATGCATATATAAATGCAGTACATCACAACCTCGATGCAATCGAGCAGGTGTTGGGGTAAAGATACATTTAATGAACGGGTTCTGTTGTGAATCCGTTTGTTTTTTCGCTTGCGGAAGACCGCAAAGTCCTTGCCCTGCCGGGCGGGCCTTCTTTGGTTTTCCCCAAAGAAGCAAAGCGAATGCAAGGGGGATTTCGATTTCCCCCTTGCAAATCCCCTTAAAACGAGCAGGGTTGCGACCCTGCACCCAGGGAGACCAACCCCAAAGCCGTACTGGAATTTCCTTCACGGCTTTTGGCGTAAAAAATAACCGCCCGATCGTCCAAAATCAGCGGTTATTCTTTATAACACTATTTTGAGGGCGAACCGTCTATCGGTTGCCTTTTTATATTTTTATTATATACGATGTGATGGTAATTGTCAAGAAAAAGTTGGAGCGATTTCCTGCGCCGTTTCCTGCGAACTCATTCATTACAATACAATTATTTCTTTGCGGAATATTCCCTGCGCGAAATGCACAAAAATGTGTTGACAAATGCACGAATATATGCTACATTATAACCATAAAAAGGAAATGGGGGGTGATAACAATGGTAAGTAAGCTTATTCGGAGAAGTGTCTCTGCAAAGGTGTGTCTTACGTTGTATCCCTCCGGAAAGATTCGGTCATAGCGGTATATAATTCAAGATAAGTTACGCACAGAACAACTTCTCCGAAAATGATGGAGCAGCTTCTGCGCGTTTTTGTTTTGTCGGAATAACGGAAGGTGGGATAATGTGCTATGGTAAAGTAATACGATTATATATGTAGTAAAAGCAAAAAGTCGACGTAAGGATTTTGAAGGAGGAAAATTTGCTATGAAAAAATGTAGGCGTACTATTTCATATGTATTACTTTTATGCTTGATTTCGAGCGTGTGTGTTATAAATGCAACAACTGCATTTGCACATGAGATGTATTATAACAATGGAGTTCCGATAGTTTTAAAATGGAATTTCGTAACAAACGGAGTTGCAAATCTCAAGATGTGTAATTATGGACTTAGCGGAGATTATTCAAGTAACTATACGATAGCGCGTGCGGCATGGCCGAATGCCTCGAATAATGTTTTTGTTACCGAGACAGCTTTCTCATCTTCAAATGTAGACTTGGTAACAGCATCGGAAGATTATTGGTATGACAGATTTACTATGGCTGACGCAATGAATACAAATGGTGTTTGTGATCTTACTTCTACGGATAATGTTCTTATAACTTCTGTAGCAACTGCGAATGCCTCATCTAAATCAATTAGGTATGCAGGGATTTTTTTTACTCCAGAAGTATCAAATTATAGCGATACAACGAATTTAAGAAAAACGATGGTTCATGAAATAGGGCATGCTCTTTGTTTAGGACATCCGGATGGAGCATATTCACCTACGACAGCTGCATCGGTTATGAGGCAAGGCCCTTTAAGTTACTACCTTCCACAAGCTCACGATATAACAGACTTAAACAATAAGTATTAGGAGGTTGAGATGATGAACGCAATGAAGAAAAAAACAGGTTGCATATTAATTTCAATTTTGGTGTTGATCTTTGCAATCTGTGCATTTGCTTTATCGCATATGGACTCAAAACTTGAATATCATTTGACTGACGAGCAAATACTTTCGCTTCGAGAAATGTATCCTATATGTGGAATAAAAAAACCTGAAAATGTTTCAATGCGAGATATGCCTTTAAAAGAAGTAAAAGAGAGATTTGATAGTTTTGTTCAAGGAGAGGTGATTGGTGAAAAGTCTATATTTACAAAGAAAGTGTCAACCGGCGATATAGAGTTGGATAAAAAAAGAAAGGCAAATGGAATAAAAGATGAGTATGAATTTTTTGAATACACGATACAAATAGTTAAGGATACAGAAAACAAATTTGAGAAGGGAGAGCAAATTAAGCTTGTAGGTTCATCGTTGTATGAAGAGTACTATCCTGAATTTACGAATGGAATGGAAGTTGTTATACCTGTAATAGCAGATAAGAATAAGGGAGAACGCTTTTCTTATTCTGTTATGGGTACATACTACGTTACAGATGAGGGGTATGCGATTTCTGCCTTTGACGAAAGTACCGCGCAGATGAGGACATCTTATAACGGAATAAAGGTTGAAGACCTTTTAAAACAGCTTAAGAAATAACGGTGATCATACAAGGAGAAGTAGTTTATGAAAAATCGTTTATCTTTAATATTGGCACTTGTGCTTTGCGTATCACTTGCGGGATGTACAAGCACTACCCAAAATCAGAATGAAGAGACTTTGCAACTGAATCTTGAGCCATGTGTCGGCAAGACGCTTGCGGAGGTTTGCGAGCTTCTCAATACGGAAGAAGCAGACATTACGGAAAATCCGCAGGTTATGCGGCATGATTTTAATGCAAAAACCGAGTTTGCAGGGCATCAGTTTACACGATACCTCTGTTTCGAAGATAAAGACGGCGAAAAGCTTCTCTACGGCGGCGGGTATGAAACTGTTGTGGAAAGCAAGGGCGAAGAGCTTGAGGTACTTATTGATGAGCTGAAAAACACGCTCATTGATACCTACGGAGAACCGACAACGTACCCGGGGCATGGCGGTGCGCTCGGAGATAAGCGCGATTTTTCAGACGTCACCTTTGATGATTTTATAGAGGACTGGAGCCTCAATGATTCAAAGGGCGGGCAGATACGCCTGACCATAACGATACACGAAGAGCGTGCGCGTGTTACGGTTCAGTATTCCGCATCTTCTTATTAAAAACTGTTGCTAATCGTTTATATTTCATATTACCTTTCACACCAAAAGCCGTGCGGGAATTTCCCGCACGGCTTTTGGTGTGGTGTTGAAAAACACTATCATTCCGGTACAGAAAAGCCGCCTTAAGCGCCAAGCGGTTATAAATTACAGCGAAATTATGCATACGGGGATGCGCGGAAAACGCAGTTTTCCATTTAGCATCGACGGCATAATGAGCGCGATAATTTATCCGGTGCGCGTACAGCGGCAAAAGCGTGGGGATCCAAAGGGGTTCGCAAGAGAACCCCTTTGTGGAAAATCCTGCCCGGCGGGGCAAAAATTTGCGGTCTGCCGCAAGCGGTGAGATTCTTCGGCAAGCCTCAGAATGACACGGGAATTAAAGTTTCAGGATGACACGATGGTGGATGGTGAAGACACCTTTTTATGCAAAACTGACAAAAATAAAAATAAAATTCTGCGGGATATTGGTTATTCCGCAGAATTTTTGTTATTTACATTATGTAAAGTTGACAAGGTTGCATATTTAGTGATAAAATGATAGTCTCAATTATAATGCGGTAATGTGCCCCATTATGGGTTTATTTTACCTCATTAAGTTGAAAAAAACAATAGTTTAAAGCAAAAAAACATCAACTTACCCGCGTGTTTCATTTGAGGCTCCGGCATGGGCTGTCAAGTGTGCGGAAAAAAAGAGGTTTCGCCGCAGGTGCGGCACAAATACAGGAGGAGACGGAAGATCGTCTTTTCCGAGTTCAACAGGAGAGTGAAAGCCGAATGAAGGACATTATGTACGGAAGAACCCAGAGAAAGAGCTTCGCGCATATCGATGAGATTTTAGAGATGCCGAATCTTCTTGAGGTTCAGAAAAAGTCTTATGAGTGGTTCCTCGAGACGGGACTCCGCGAGGTATTGCAGGATGCGGGCACCGTTGAGGACTATTCGGGCAATCTCGAGCTGTCGTTTATTGACTATACGCTCGATGAGAAGTGCAAATACAGTGTTGAGGAGTGCAAGGAACGCGATACGACGTACGCCGCGCCCCTCCGTGTGAAGGTAAGACTTCGCAAGAAAGAAACAGAGGAGATAAAAGAGCAGGAAATCTTTATGGGTGATTTCCCCGTTATGACAGAAACCGGTACATTTGTCATCAACGGTGCAGAGCGCGTTATCGTATCTCAGATTGTTCGTTCTCCGGGTATGTATTTCGATGCAAAGATGGATAAGGCAGACAGCGCGATTTACAGCGCGACAATTATTCCTTACCGCGGTGCATGGCTTGAATACGAGACGGACCTCAACGACATTTTCAGCATAAGAATCGACAAGAACAGAAAGCTTCCGGTCACGGCACTTATCCGTGCGCTCGGCCTTGCCACGGATACACAGATAAAAGAAGTGTTCGGCGAGGATGACAGAATCGTTCAGACTCTTGACAAGGATACCTGCAAGACGGAGGAGGATGCGCTTATTGAAATCTACAAGCGTCTCCGTCCGGGTGAACCGCCGACAATCGACGGTGCAAGAACCCTTCTTAACAATCTCTTCTTTGACGAGAGACGTTATGACCTTTCTGCAGTAGGCAGATATAAGTATAATAAGAAGATGAACATCGGCCGACGCATTGCAAACAAGACTCTTGCGGAGACTGTTGTTTGCCCGCGCACAGGTGAAATCCTTGCGGAAGCAGGGGAAATCCTCTCCCGTGAAAAGGCTGAGGAAATTGCACGCCGCGGTGTCAATACTGTTATTCTCAACGTAAATGACCGCAACGTTAAGGTGTTCGGCAACGGTATGGTCAACATCAATGATTTTGTTGACTTTGACGCAAAGGAAGAACTCGGCATAAACGAAATGGTTCGCTTTTCAGTTCTTTCCGAGCTTCTTGACGCTTACGAGGGCGATGAGCTCAAGGCTCAGATTACCGAGAGACTCGGCGACCTCATTCCGAAGCATATTACAGTTGATGATATCTTTGCATCCATCAACTACTTAAACGGTCTCGCAGCGGGTATCGGTGTGACGGATGATATCGACCACCTTGGAAACCGCCGTCTCCGCAGCGTTGGTGAGCTTTTGCAGAACCAGTTTAGAATAGGCTTCTCACGTATGGAGCGTGGTATCCGCGAACGTATGACGATTCAGGATCTTGATATCGTTACACCGCAGTCACTTATCAATATCCGTCCGGTAACTGCCGCGATAAAGGAGTTCTTCGGATCTTCGCCGCTTTCGCAGTTTATGGATCAGAACAACCCGCTTGCAGAGCTTACGCACAAGCGCCGTATGTCCGCGCTTGGTCCGGGCGGTCTTTCACGTGACCGTGCAAGCTTCGAGGTTCGAGACGTTCACCACAGCCACTACGGACGTATGTGCCCGATTGAGACTCCGGAAGGTCCGAACATCGGTCTTATTTCCTATCTCGCAAGCTTTGCGCGCATAAACGACTTCGGATTTATCGAAGCACCGTATCGCAAAATTGACAAAGAGACCGGAAAGATAACCGATGAGGTTGTATATATGATGGCAGATGCCGAGGATGAGTTTATCATCGCTCAGGCAAACGAGCCGCTTGACGAAGAAGGAAGAATTGCAAAGGCGCGTGTTACCTGCCGTATCCGCGATGAAATCGTCGAGGTTCCGCGTGAGCGCGTTGACTATATCGACGTATCTCCGAAGATGATGGTTTCCGTTGCTACTGCAATGATCCCGTTCCTTGAGAACGACGACGCAAACCGTGCGCTCATGGGTGCGAACATGCAGAAGCAGGCTGTTCCGCTTCTCGTTACGGAAGCACCTATCGTTGCTACGGGTATTGAACATAAGGTCGCTGTTGACTCCGGTGTCTGCGCTGTCGCAGAGGATGACGGTGTTGTTACACGTGTCGAGGCTGACAGTATCACTGTAAAATACGATAACGGCGAAGTAAAGACACACCGTCTTACGAAGTTTATGCGCTCTAACCAGGGTACCTGCGTAAACCAGCGCCCGATAGTATTCGCAGGCGACAAAGTACGCAAAGGCGACGTTATTGCTGACGGTCCTTCAACTGCAGAGGGCGAAATTGCGCTTGGCAGAAACGTTCTCATCGGCTTTATGACGTGGGAAGGTTACAACTACGAAGACGCTGTTCTCCTTAACGAGCGTCTTGTAAAAGAAGATATTTACTCTTCAATTCATATAGAAGAATACGAGACCGAAGCACGCGACACAAAGCTCGGCTGTGAGGAAATTACACGTGATATCCCGAACGTCGGTGACGATGCTCTCCGCGACCTTGACGAGCGCGGTATCATCCGCATCGGTGCAGAGGTACGCCCAGGCGACATCCTCGTAGGTAAGGTTACACCTAAGGGTGAAACTGAGCTTACTGCTGAAGAAAGACTTCTCCGTGCAATCTTCGGTGAAAAGGCACGTGAGGTTCGTGATACCACTCTCCGTGTTCCGCACGGTGAAAGTGGCATTATCGTTGACGTTAAGGTATTTACCCGTGCAAACGGCGATGAAATGAACCCCGGTGTAAATATGGTTGTCCGCTGCTACATCGCACGTAAGAGAAAAATCTCCGTCGGTGACAAGATGGCCGGACGTCACGGTAACAAGGGTGTTGTTTCACGTATTCTCCCGCAGGAGGATATGCCGTTCCTTCCGGACGGTACTCCGCTTGATATAGTTCTTAACCCGCTCGGTGTTCCGTCCCGAATGAACATCGGTCAGGTTCTTGAGGTTCACTTGGGTTACGCTGCAAGAAAGCTCGGCTGGAAGGTTGCAACCCCGGTATTTGACGGAGCAAACGAGGATGACATTGAACAGACTCTCCGCCTTGCAGGCCTCTCACCGGACGGAAAGAGCATTCTGTATGACGGACGTACCGGTGAGCAGTTTGACAACCCGGTTACGGTAGGTTATGTATACTACCTCAAGCTTCACCACCTTGTTGACGATAAGATTCACGCACGTTCGACAGGCCCGTACTCGCTTGTTACTCAGCAGCCGCTCGGCGGTAAGGCACAGTTCGGCGGTCAGCGCTTCGGTGAAATGGAAGTTTGGGCGCTTGAAGCTTACGGCGCAGCTTATACGCTTCAGGAAATCCTTACGGTTAAGTCCGATGATATCGTAGGACGTGTAAAGACCTATGAGGCAATCGTTAAAGGCAAAAACGTTCCGCATCCGGGTATTCCGGAATCGTTTAAGGTTCTCGTCAAGGAGCTTCAGTCTCTCTGCCTCGATGTCCGTGTGCTTGATAAAAACATGGAAGAAATCGAGCTTACGGAGAACGATGACGATGATAACTTCGTAAAGTTCGCCCGTGAGGACGAGGACTACGTAATGGACGGCGACATTGAGGACGCAGGATACACAGTTGAGGATGCCGAGGACGACTTTGACATCGACGCTGAGGCGCTGTTCGGCAGCGATGATGATTACAATGATGATGACGCCGATCTTTTCGCAGATTCGGATGAATTTTAAGGAGGTAATAGGGTTATGAGTTATACGACTTTTGAAGCGATCAAAATCGGACTTGCATCTCCGGAAATGATTCTTGACTGGTCATTCGGCGAGGTAGTCAAGCCTGAAACCATAAACTACAGAACCTTAAAGCCGGAAAGAGACGGTTTGTTCTGCGAAAAAATCTTTGGTCCGATGAAGGACTGGGAGTGTCATTGCGGTAAGTACAAGAAGATTAGATATAAGGGAAAGGTCTGTGACCGATGCGGCGTTGAAGTTACCAAGGCAAAGGTTCGCCGTGAGCGTATGGGTCACATCGACCTTGCAACACCTGTTTCTCACATCTGGTACTTCAAGGGAATTCCGTCACGTATGGGTCTTATCCTTGACATTTCCCCCAGAATTCTTGAAAAGGTTCTCTATTTTGCATCATATATAGTCACCGATCCGGGTGACACACCGCTTGAGAAAAAACAGGTTCTCAGCGAAAAGGAATATCGCGATTACCGTCTTAAGTATGAGGATGACTTTAAGGCTGGTATGGGTGCAGAGGTTATTCGTGAGCTTTTAGCAGAGCTTGATCTTGACAAGCTTTCCGAAGAGCTTCATGCAGAGCTTGCAGAGGCTGCAGGTCAGAAAAAGCTTCGCATCATCAAGCGCCTTGAGGTTGTGGAGGCATTCCGCGCATCGGGCAACCGTCCGGAATGGATGGTTCTTACGGTGCTTCCGGTTCTTCCGCCGGAGCTTCGTCCGATGGTTCAGCTTGACGGCGGACGCTTTGCGACAAGTGACCTTAACGATCTCTACCGTCGCGTTATCAACAGAAACAACCGCTTAAAGCGCCTTCTTGCACTTAACGCTCCTGACATCATCGTACGTAATGAAAAGCGTATGCTTCAGGAAGCTGTTGACGCACTTATCGACAACGGCCGCCGCGGTCGTCCGGTAACAGGTCCGAACAACCGCGCGCTGAAATCCCTCTCCGACCTTCTCAAAGGTAAGCAGGGACGCTTCCGTCAGAACCTTCTCGGTAAGCGTGTTGACTACTCCGGACGTTCAGTTATCGTTGTTGGTCCTGAGCTTAAGATTTATCAGTGCGGACTTCCGAAGGAAATGGCTCTTGAGCTCTTCAAGCCGTTTGTTATGAAGAAGCTCGTTGCAGACAACGTTGCAAACAACATCAAGAGTGCAAAGAAGATGGTTGAGCGTGCAAAGCCAGAAGTATGGGATGCGCTCGATACAATTATCAAAGACCATCCGGTTCTTCTCAACCGTGCACCGACTCTTCACCGCCTCGGTATCCAGGCGTTTGAACCGGTGCTAGTAGAAGGACGCGCAATAAAGCTTCACCCGCTCGTATGTACGGCGTTTAACGCTGACTTCGACGGTGACCAGATGGCTGTTCACGTTCCGCTTTCCGCGGAAGCACAGGCAGAGGCACGCTTCCTTATGCTTTCTGCAAACAACCTCTTAAAGCCGCAGGACGGCTTCCCGGTAACTGTTCCGTCTCAGGATATGGTTCTCGGTGCGTACTATCTCACAATAGAGCGCGACGAGCCGGGTGCAGGCAAGGTGTTCGGAAGCATGGATGAGGTTCTTCTTGCTTACAACGAGGGTGTTATCGGACTTCACGCTCCCATCAAGCTCCGTGTTGCACGCGAGATTGACGGCGAGATGAAGAGTGCGATAATCGACTGTACTGCAGGACGCCTTATCTTCAACGAACCGATTCCGCAGGATCTCGGTTTCGTTGACAGAAACGAAGATGAGCTTGGTCTTGAGGTAAACTTCCTCGTTACAAAGAAAGAGCTTGGTAAGATTATCAATAAGGCTATTCATAAGCACGGCTTCACAAAGACAGCAGAGCTTCTTGACGACCTTAAGAACCTTGGATATAAATACTCCACAAAAGGAGCTATCACCATTTCTATTTCGGATATGGTTGTTCCGAAGGAAAAGTATGAATATATCAAGGCTTCCGAAAAGGCAATTGCCGATATCGAAAAGAAGTTCCAGCGCGGATTTATCACAAACGATGAGCGCTATCGCCTTGTTATCGAGGAATGGACAAAGACAACAAACGACGTTACAAAGGCTCTTGAAAATGCCCTTGACCACTTTAACCCGATATACATGATGGCAAACTCTGGTGCTCGTGGTTCCATGAACCAGATCCGTCAGCTTGCAGGTATGCGCGGACTTATGGCGAATACTGCAGGTAAAACAATCGAAATCCCGATCAAGGCTAACTTCCGTGAAGGCCTTTCGGTTCTTGAATACTTCATTTCATCCCGTGGTGCGCGTAAAGGTCTTGCTGATACGGCTCTACGTACTGCGGACTCCGGTTACCTTACACGCCGTCTTGTTGACGTTTCTCAGGATGTTATCATCCGTGAGCACGACTGCGGGACGACAGAGGGTATCGAGGTATTTGAAATCCGCGATGGCGGTCAGACCATTGAGCCGCTTCGCGACAGACTTGTCGGACGTTTCCTCGTTGAGGACTTTACAGACGGTCAGGGCAATGTAATTGTTTCTAAGGATAAGCTTATGACTGCAGATGATGCAGAGAAAATTATCAGCGCAGGTGTCGAGCGTATTGCAATCCGCTCTGTCCTCAAGTGCCGTGCACGTCACGGTGTATGTGCTAAGTGCTATGGTGCAAACCTTGCTTCAGGCGAGGCTGCAAGCATTGGTGAATCCGTCGGTGTTATCGCTGCACAGTCCATCGGTGAACCGGGCACACAGCTTACAATGAGAACGTTCCACACCGGTGGTGTCGCTGGTGACGATATCACGCAGGGTCTCCCGCGTGTCGTTGAGCTGTTTGAAGGACGTAAGCCGAAGAAAATGGCGATTCTCTCCGAGATCGACGGTATTGTTTCCTTTGATGAAATCAGAAAGAACGCTCCGCGTTCAATCAATGTCACAAGCCCGATCACGGGTGAGGTCAGAAGCTATCCGCTTCCGTTCGGCGCAATCGTCAAGGTTTCCGAAGGCGACGGCGTAACGGTAGGTGCAGAGCTTACGGAAGGTGCGCTCAATCCGCATGACGTTCTCCGCATCAGCGGTGTTTCCGCTGTTCAGAACTACCTCATCCAGGAGGTTCAGCGCGTTTACCGTCAGCAGGGCGTTGATATCAACGACCGCCATATCGAGGTTATCGTAAGCCGTATGCTCCGCAAGGTTACGGTTGACGAGCCTGGTGATACAGCACTCCTCTCTGGTTCTATGGTTGACTTCTTCGAGTTTGAAAACGAGAACAAAAAGGTGCTTGAGCGCATTGGCAACGGTGAAGCTCTTGCAACGGCAACGTGCACTCCGGTTCTTCTCGGTATCACTAAGGCCGCTCTTGCAACTGACTCGTTCCTTTCTGCTGCATCCTTCCAGGAAACAACACGTGTTCTTACCGATGCGGCAATAAAGGGCAAGATTGACCCGCTTGTCGGACTTAAGGAAAACGTAATCATCGGTAAGCTCATCCCCGCAGGTTCTGGAATGTCGATGTACCGTGAGTTTGACGTTGAGTACAAGTCTGAAAGCGATGCTTGCGGAGAAGCTGCAGAAATTTAGAAAATTTTTGCATTAATCATTGACTATTTGCAAATAATCTGTTATAATATCTTAATGTATGATTGTATAATCAGATTTTACGCGCATTTTTTGGAGGTAAACCCGGAATGCTGACCGAATTTGCGTCCGCAAAACCGATTGTAGGTCTTAAACAGTCCAAGAAGGCTGTGCTGGGAGGTATTGCTTTGAAGGCGTTTGTTGCCGAAGATGCAGACCCCGGTGTGACTGAACCGTTTGCACGTCTTTGTGAGGAAAACGGAGTACCGGTTATTTATGCGGATTCGATGGAGGAGCTCGGCCGTGCCTGCAAAATAAACGTAGGTGCCGCCGTGGCAGTGCTTTCAAAATAAGCACAAACCCAAATTTCTTTTAAAATTCCCGGCTGACCGACTTCCGATTTTTCGGAAGCCG
>JAZSOS010000003.1:0-16837 GCA_045537045.1 Eubacteriales bacterium | reverse complement strand
TGAGATGCGGTAAATCCAAGATTGTTTGCCAGAACACTTGAAGATACGCGGCTTACACCGCTGCGAGAAAGCTCCTTTAAGCATCTGTGATATTTCGGCAATCTTCGGATTACAAGCGGCGAAATATATCTCTCGCTCATACTAAATCTTCCTTTCTTGGGCAATACTGCCTATCATCTGTCAAGCTTTGACATAACATAATCTGCAAACTCAGCACAGGTTGCACCGTCTGCTCTTCCTGTTATCGTAAGCTTCTTCTCATCATACATACATGTATCAAGTGCCGCGGCAAGGCGTTCGGATTTTTCAACCTCGCCGATATGCTCAAGAAGCATAACCGCCGCGCGAAGCATACTGCACGGATCTGCAAACTTATCTCTGCCCTCTGCAACCATTCGCGGAGCGGAACCGTGGATTGCCCCAAACATTGCATAGCGCTTTCCGACGTTTGCGCTTCCTGCCGTTCCTACACCGCCCTGGAATTCCGCAGCCTCATCGGTGAGAATGTCACCATAAAGGTTCGGAAGCACCATTACCTGGAAGTCGCGGCGGCGCTTTGTGTCAACAAGCTTAGCTGTCATGATGTCTATGTACCAGTCATCAAAAGAAATCTCCGGATACTTCGCCGCAACCTTCTTGCAGGAATCAAGGAACTTTCCATCGGTTGTCTTGATAACGTTGGCCTTCGTAACGGCAGTTACGCGGCTCTTTCCCATCTTCTTGGCATATGAGAACGCGAGCTCTGCGATTCTGTCGCAGCCCTGGCTTGTGGCAACCGTAAAGTCAATTGCAAGGTCGTCAGTAACGTTGACGCCCATGCTTCCGACAGCATATCCTCCCTCGGTGTTTTCGCGGAAGAACATCCAATCAATGCCCTCGCTCGGAACCTTTACCGGACGCATGTTTGCGAAAAGGTCAAGCTCTTTTCTCATTGCAACGTTTGCGCTCTCAATATTCGGCCACGAATCACCGGCGCGCGGAGTGGTTGTCGGCCCCTTCAGTATAACGTGGCAAGCCTTGAGCTCTTCGAGAACATCGTCCGGAATAGCCTTGTTTGCCGCAACGCGGTTTTCAATAGTAAGACCGTCGATCACGCGAAATTCAATCTTGCCCGCATCAATCTCTTCCTTTAAGAGATATTCGAGCACGCGATGTGCCTCCTTTGTGATAGCCGGGCCGATGCCGTCACCGCCGCAAACACCTATAATAATCTTCGGGAGCGCGGCATAATCTATAAACTCGTTTTCCTTCTTCATTGCTTCAATACGCTTAAGCTGAAGTTCAATGATTCTTTCAAACTGCTTCATCGTGTTTTCCATTGTGACATTTCTCCTTCTCTATAAACGACGCGGAAGAGCCTTAAAATTCAAAACATTCTCCGCATTATATAATTTTAATCTTTTTTTGTCGCTTTGTCAACTTTTACGCCGCGTTTTTTATACTTTTTTCTCAATTTCGTCAATTTGCCAAATTTCGTTTTTTCATAACTTTATTACAATTTGTATACCATAAAAAAACAAGCTTCTTTTTCTCTCTCCAAAAAACGATATTGTGAAATATTTCACAGTTATTTTATTTAAATACGTTCCGTTTTTTGGCAAAATATGCGTTATTTCGCCACTTGAATCAATAATTGAAATTGCCGTCGAAAAGGTCTAAAACAGCTCGTTTCGGTTTACGTAAATCTCTTCGGTAAATTGTTCTACAAATAGTTATCCACATTTTCCACAGGTTTTTCCACAACCTCCAACACAGCTGTTACCAATGTATTGCGGTATTTTTACCATTTTTTATCAACTTCTGAAACGCAGTTTTCACATATCTGAAAAAGAGCAAAATAGTTTACATAATTCCGAAAAAATATGTCTTTAAAAATCAATCGGAAGCGTTGCGCGTGCATTCAGGTCGCTTCCTGCCGTGTTTCCGCGTGAAAACTCGAAATATGCTTGTGCGCCTATCATTGCGGCATTGTCTCCACAGAGAGAAAGCGGAGGGAAAAAAAGCTCGATTTTTGAACTTTTTGCCTCTTTTTCAAGTCTTGTGCGCAGGAATGAATTGGCAGCAACTCCGCCCGCGATTGCAATTTTGTTCCTTCCGGAAAGCTTTGCTGCAGCGATGCACCTCGGAACAATCGCATCACACACTGCTTCGCAAAAAGACGCAGCGAGAGACGGTTTGTCTATCTCCTCGCCAAGCTGCTCGGCACGGTGTGCAAGATTAATAACTGCGGTTTTAAGTCCGGAAAAGGACATATCAAGCTCTGCTCCGTCAATTTTCGCGCGCGGAAGCTTGTATTTATTCTTATCTCCCTCTTTTGCAAGAGCGTCAATTTTCGCGCCGCCCGGGTATCCTAAACCGAGCACGCGAGCGCACTTATCAAATGCCTCACCTGCGGCATCATCACGCGTTGAACCTAAAATTTCAAAGCTTGTGTAATCCTTAACATCAACCAAAAGTGTATGTCCGCCGGATGCCACAAGGCAGAGAAATGGGGGCGTAAGTTCCGGAAATGCTATGTAATTCGCGGCGATGTGTCCGCGGATATGATGCACGGGAATCAGCGGTTTATTAAGCGAAAAAGCAAGCGACTTTGCAAAGCCGACACCGACTAGCAAAGCCCCGATAAGCCCCGGCGCATACGTTACCGCCACGGCATCAATATCATTTTTTCCTATTCCCGCATCTGAAAATGCCTTCTGTGTAAGCGCGGTGATACATTCTATATGCTTTCTTGACGCAATTTCGGGAACAACTCCACCGTAAAGCGCGTGCATATCCGCCTGAGAGTATATTACATTTGAAAGCACATGTCTTCCGTCCTCCACTATTGCGGCGGCGGTTTCATCACACGAGCTTTCTATCGCAAGTATTTTCACAGGTTTTAACCTTCCTTCTTTTTATGTTATATTCCATGTCATTATATATGCATCCTCAGCTGGATTTGAATAAAACCGAGGACGCCGCCCAAGATTGTCAAAGCCGAGCGACTCATAAAGCGCAATAGCCGCCAGGTTTCCGACACGCACCTCAAGAGTTAAAAACGAAAACGCCTTTTCTTTTGCTTTTTCCTTGAGCGCGCAAACAAGCGCCCGCCCCACTCCACAGCGACGCATCTTACCGGACACTGCAACGTTTGTTATATATCCTTCACCTGCTGCATGGTACGAACCTACATATCCGCAAATCTCACCGTCACGCTCTGCCACGAGGAAAACCGAGTTTTCTCTCTCCATTGTATCTTGAATAGCATTTTCACTCCACGGAGCAGAAAAACACTCACGTTCAAGAGCGGCGATATGCTGAATATCAGAAAGTGTAGCGTCACGCACCGTTATATCATTTCTTTGCATCATACCATGTGTCTCCTACTCCCGCTTCCGCAACAAGCGGCACTGAAAGCCGGCACGCCCCTTCCATTTCCTCGGTCAGTATTGCAGCGGCGGCATCGGCATCCTCACGCGTCGTCTCTACAATCAGTTCGTCGTGAACCTGCAGAAGAAGTTTTGCCGAAAGTCCGCTCTCAGAAAGTCTGCGGTGGGTTCGAAGCATTGCGATCTTTATAATATCTGCCGCCGTGCCCTGAATAGGGGCGTTGAGTGCAACACGCTCTCCGAACGAGCGCAGATTAAAGTTCTTAGACGTTATCTCCGGTATATACCTGCGCCGTCCGAACATCGTCGTTACATACCCGTCACGACGAGCTTCTTCCACAATATTCTTCATATATTCACGCACGCCTGAATAGTGGCTGAGATATGCCTCAATATACCGCTTTGCCTCAGCACGTGTCACCCCGATATCCTCGGCGAGCGAAAACTCCGATATCCCGTATACAATGCCGAAATTGACCGCCTTTGAAACGCGGCGCATCTCGCTTGTCACCTCATCCGGTGCTACGCCAAAGACCTGAGAAGCCGTCTGCGTGTGGATATCCTCACCCTCGCGGAAGGCGCGGCACATCTCCTCATCACCCGTTATATGCGCAAGAACACGCAGCTCTATCTGCGAGTAGTCGGCATCTATAAAGCAGTGGTTTTCATCCGTCGGAACAAACATACGCCTTACCTCTCCGCCGAGTTCAGAACGTATCGGAATATTCTGCAGATTCGGGTCTGTCGAGCTGAGTCTGCCAGTTGCCGTAACAGTCTGCTGGAAGGTTGTCCTTATCCTTCCGTCGCGCTCGGAA
This sequence comes from Eubacteriales bacterium, assembly GCA_045537045.1. Taxonomy (GTDB): domain Bacteria; phylum Bacillota; class Clostridia; order Oscillospirales; family JAAYXM01; genus SIG480. The sequence continues at coordinate 12,651 of JAZSOS010000003.1, read as the reverse complement.
ATAAAGCGCAAAAGCCCGTCGGCATAGGTGGATTTAAGCTTTGTATTTTTTCTGTATTCAAGAATCAGCGGAATTATATCATGCTTATTACGAAGCTTTTCAAGTACTTCCGCATCGGTAGAATATCCTGTTTTCGTCTTTTTCACGGGCGGGATGCCAAGCTTTTCAAAAAGCACCTCACCCAGTTGCTTTGGCGATAAGATATTAAACTCCTCGCCCGAGCATTCATATATTGCCTTTTCAAGAAGGCATATCTGCTTAGAAAGCTTATCGCCGAAGCCGGAAAGCTCCTTTCCGTCAACGCGGATTCCCGCGCGCTCCATATCAAGAAGAACATCCGTAAATGGAAGCTCAATATCAAAATACAGACTCTCACTTCCAACTTCACGAAGCTTTCCTCGCATTTCGTTTTCTATATACACAAGAGCCTCAGCACACGCAAAAAGCGCAGATATCCCATCCTCGCTTCCGGTCAGCGGCGAAAAATATGATGCATCGGAAAGTCGGTCACACATCGCATCAAGCTCACAGCCAAACATATGCGAAACCGAGGTTAAGTCATATCTTTTTCTCGTGGCATCAAGAACATATGCGCAAAGCGAGGTGTCAAAGGTCACGTTCTCACACGCAATTTTCTCACGGTGAAGAAATGTGGAAATGTGCTTTTTATCGTGAACCGTCTTTTCAACCTCTGCCGAGAAAACAAAACGTATAAAATCTAAAAAAGAGCACTCATCATTATCACAGGCAGAAAGTGCGTATATGCGCTCACCACAAGCTACAGCAATACCCATAAGTGCATCGGCAAGCACAACAGTACATTTTTTACCTCTGATATATTCCTTTGCCTGCTCTATTTCCTCATCTGTGCTGACTGTTATTTTTTCAAACTCAGGCATTGTTTCGGGAAGAGATGCTCTCTGCACATCGGGTGGAGTAAGCCCCATGCGCGTTATAAAGCTTTTAAACTCAAGCCGCGTAAACAGCTGATAGAGTTTGTCGTTATCAACCTCACGGCAGGCGCACGCCTCTTTTGAAAACTCAATCGGCGCATCCTGAACAATCGTGCCTAGCCATTTTGAAAGGTATGCAGACTCACGCCCTGCAACAAGCTTTTTGCGGACGGAATCGCGGATATCAGGTGAGTCTATATTCTCATATATTGAGTCTATGTCTCCGAAGCGCGACACAAGCTCTGTCGCGGTTTTCTCACCTATTCCCGCAACGCCGGGAATGTTGTCGGAGCTGTCCCCCTGAAGACCTTTAAGGTCACGCATAAGCTCGGGCGGAAGCCCGTATTTCATCAGAAGAGTGGCACCGTTATATAGCGTTGTTTCCGTCTTTCCCATTCTTGACGAAACAAGAAGCACCTCAGTGCCCTCGTTTTCAATAAGCTGGAAGCTGTCACGGTCTCCGGTTACGATAACGCACTCGTCCCCGCCTTCGCGACAGATGCAGCTGACTGTACCGATAATATCGTCCGCTTCATAGCCTTCGCACTCAATGCGCATAATGTTCATCGCATCCAGCACGTCTTTAAGCGGCTGCATCTGCTCTGCAAGCTCGTCGGGCATCCCTTTTCTGGTCGCCTTATAGCCGTCATATTTAATATGACGGAAGGTTGGCTTTCTTAAATCGAATGCAACGCAAACACCGTCGGGATTAACCTCATCAAGTATTTTCATATAGATTGAGAGAAAGCCGTAAATCGCATTTGTATTGAGACCCTCCGCATTTGTCAGCGGACGTACTCCGTAATACGCGCGGTTTACAATGCTGTTCCCGTCAATGACCATTATCTTCATATACTTTCCCTCCGGTGCACTTTTTGTCTCTTAAGCAGTTGCATTAGTATCCAAGCCCGTTTTGGGTGCGCATTTTTCGCGACTGCTTATGCGCGATGCCACTTTACACCCTGCGGGGTATCCTCAAGAATAATTCCCTGTGCGGCAAGCTCATCGCGGATTCTGTCCGCTTCCGCAAAGTTGCGCTCCTTGCGTGCTGCCTGACGAGCCTCTATAAGTGCCTCTATCTCAGCATCAAGGGATGCTTCAGCTTCCTTTTCCACAAGACCGAGAACATCGCAAAGCTCACGCACGCGGTCGAGGCACTCTGCCGCAAAAGCAGAGTTTCCGTTATCCGCAATCGCGCTGTTCACATCACGTACAAGCTCAAAAATCGCAGCAATTGCATCTGCTGTGTTGATATCATCATCCATTGCGGCAATAAATTTTTCTCTGTGCTTATCAAATCCCGAAAGAATTTCCTTCTGTGCGTCGGAAAGAGCATCTCCACTTCCGTTTTTGCTGAGAAATTCCATATTATTTACCGCATTGTGAAGTCTTTCAAGTGCGGCCTTTGCCTGCATAAGCGACTCCTGCGAGTAGTTTATCGGGCTGCGGTAGTGCGCAGAAAGCATAAAGAAACGGATTGCCTCATAACCGTAAGCTTCTGCCGCATCGCGGACGGTAAAGAAATTACCGAGGGATTTGGACATCTTCTTATTGTCAATATTAAGGAATGCATTATGAAGCCAGAAGTTTGCAAACTGACATCCGTTTGCCGCTTCCGACTGTGCAATTTCGTTCTCATGATGTGGGAACGTAAGGTCAACGCCGCCGCTGTGAATATCAATCGTCTTGCCAAGATACCGGTTTGCCATAGCACTGCACTCTATGTGCCAGCCCGGACGCCCCTCGCCCCACGGAGATGTCCATGACGGCTCACCGGGCTTTGCAGCCTTCCACAGCGCAAAGTCACACGCATCCTCTTTTTTCTCACCGACGCCTATTCTTGCACCGGCAACAAGGTCCTCAAGCGGCTGCTTTGAAAGCTTGCCGTAGTCTTTAAATTTAAGCGCGCGGAAATATACGTCGCCCTCGGATTCATATGCATATCCTTTTTCGATAAGCGTTGACACAATCTCAATAATAGCATCAATGTTTTCCGTTGCCTTCGGATGAATGGTTGCCGGATGAATACCAAGCCCCTTTGCATCGACAAAATATTCTTCGATGTACTTTTCGGCAATATCCTTGTAAGTAACTCCCTCTTCGTTTGCTCGCTTTATAACCTTATCGTCAATGTCGGTAAAGTTCTGAACAAACTTAACGCCATAGCCACGGTATTCCATATAGCGCCGCAGAACGTCAAACACGATAAACGGGCGCGCGTTTCCTATGTGAAAGTAATTGTATACCGTAGGTCCGCAGGAATACATCTTTACATTCTGCGGATCCATCGGAGTGAATTCTTCTTTTTTTCTTGTAAGTGAATTAAAAAGCTTCATAACTTATTTTCCCTCGCTTTTATTATTTTCAGTCGGATTAAGTACCTCGCCAAAGCTCTTGAAATATTCAATTCCCGATATAACCGTTATGGCAGCCATAAGCCACACGACAACCGTACCGAGGCTGATGCCAAAAAATGCGATATGGCGGAGCGGTGTGAACAGGAAAACCGTCCCCACCATCTGGATAAACGTTTTTGCTTTTCCTGATTTCTGTGCCGCAATTACTATTCCCTCACCCATTGCAACTATACGCAAAGAGGTGACGATAAGCTCACGCGCGACAATGATGAATGCCGGAACACTGCCCATATCTCCGCGCTCGATAAGCACAAGCGCCGCCGCAATTACAAGCAGCTTATCTGCAAGCGGGTCAAGAAACTTGCCGAATGTGGTTATCTGGTTGTACTTTCTTGCAATGTATCCGTCCACCCAGTCGGTCATGCTTGCAACAATGAAAATTGCAACGGCAATATACGAGCTTACCGGAAAGCCAAGCAGTGCAAACAGAATAAACACCGGGATAAGACATATTCTTATAATTGATATTATATTCGCAGTAGTCATAACTCTTCCTCCTTACTTTACCTCGCCCAAAAGGTCTCCGTCAAGCTCGCCGTCTATCACAACATCGACAAACGTGCCCGGCGCAATTCCCTTCCTGCCCCGGAAAAAGACCTTTCCGTCAATATCCGGCGAGTCGGCAAAGCTTCTTCCAAAATAACATTCACTGTAACGGTCAAAGCCTTCAACCAACACACGAAGTGTTTTCCCTATCATTTTATCGTTGTACTCATCCATAATCCGCGCCTGCAATGCCCCCACAAGCTCACAACGGCGAAGCTTTTCATCCTCGTCAACCTGATCAGGAAGCTCTGCTGCACGCGTTCCTTCCTCACGGGAGTATGCAAACGTGCCGGCGCGCTCAATTTTATATTCTTTAAGGAAATCGCAAAGCTCCTCAAACTCCTCGGCGGTTTCACCCGGAAAACCTACAATAAGGCTTGTGCGCAGAACAACGCCGGGGATCCTTTCGCGCAGCTTTCCAAAGAGCGTGCGGATGCTCTCGGAGGTATCATGCCTATTCATCGCGGAGAGTATCCTGTTATTTATATGCTGGATAGGGATGTCTAAGTACTTAACTATCTTATCCTCTTTTGCGATAACATCTATAAGCTCATCATCTATCTTATCGGCGTAGAGGTAATGAACACGCACCCAATCAACCTTTTCAATGGCACACAGACGGGAAAGAAGCTCAGAAAGCATACTCTTACCGCAAAGGTCAATGCCGTAGCTTCCCGTGTCCTGTGCAACAACGATAAGCTCGCGCGCACCGGTCTCGGCAAGTGCCTCTGCCTCGGCAACAATTTCCTCCATATCGCGGCTACGAAGCTTTCCGCGAAGGCGCGGGATAACGCAGTAGCTGCAACAATTACTGCACCCCTCCGCAATTTTTATAAATGCGGTGTACGGAGGTGTTGTGATTATTCTTCCGCACTCAAGCGGTGCATCATTTACCGCACCAAAAGCTTCGATATATTCATCCGCAAACACCCGGTCGAAAACATCTGCAATCTCAAGAAAGCTTCCGCAACCTACAAGCGCGTCAATCTCCGGAAACTCGTCGTGAAGCTTTTCTTTTAAAAGCTCCGAAAGACAGCCGGAAACGACTATCTTCTTTATGCTTCCTTCTGCTTTGAGCGTAATCGCTTCTTTTATATATTCATATGCCTCATCACGGGCATCACCGATAAAACCGCAGGTGTTGATAAGCACTGCATCAACCTCATTAAGCTCTACCGTAAGCTCATAACCGCGCTCATCCAGCACGCTGAGCATATGCTCGCAATCGACCTGATTTTTTGAACAGCCGAGCGAAACAACCCCAATCTTTGCCATTACTCAATGTCCTCCGTGTCTAACTTCAATTCATTCATCGCGGAACGTATCTCTTCGTATTTAAATCCGCGCCGCAAAAGAAACGCATAAAGCTTTCTTTTTTCATCAGCATCCGGTTCTTTTCCACGAAGCTTTTTTTCTATAAGCGCGCAAAGCTCGCCCTCACTTGAGCCAAGCTCAGAAAGAGTTTCCTCAACAAGCTCCCGCTCTATGCCGCGCTTTGACAACTCCTGACGAATCCGAAGTTCTCCGCAGCCGCGTTTTTTGTAATATTCCGCCACCTGACGGGCAAACACGGTATCGTCTATCATCCCGCGCTCGGAAAACCACTCTGCAGTTTTATCCGAGTCCTCGTCCGAGAAGCCCTTTTCGCGGAGCTTTTTTGAAAGCTCCTTCTTTGATATACTGTGGTGAGAAAGGATTTTCGCCGCGCGCTTCTTCACCGCTTCGGCACTGTAAGCTGCTTCAAGCTGTGCCGCCGCTTCACAGCTTATCTCATCGCCGACGCGCAAGGTATACGCATCGTCGATTCTCGCGCTGATATACGAACCGCATTCGGTGCGGATGACAAGCTTTTCCTTGTCATTCCGCCCCGTCTTTATGCTTTCAATTTTCATTAACCCTTAAAGTCGTCTGCATCTACCTTAACGCCTTTGCCTGCCGCGACAACTGTAGGACGTGCAGGTGCAGTACCAGCAAGCTTGTCGTAGTTTGCGCGGATCTGAGCTTCAACGTCTGCGGCAATGTCCGGATTGTCGGTGAGGAACTGCTTTGCGTTGTCGCGCCCCTGACCGAGACGTGTCTCACCCATGTTAAACCATGAACCGCTCTTCTGGATGATGTCAAGCTTTACTGCAAGGTCAAGAAGCTCGCCGATTTTGGAAATACCCTGACCGTAAACAATATCAAATTCGCCCTCACGGAACGGAGGTGCAACCTTGTTCTTTACAACCTTTGCACGCGTGCGGCTTCCGTAAGGCTCAGTTCCGTTCTTAAGCGTTTCCACACGTCGGATGTCTATACGCACGCTTGAGTAGAACTTAAGCGCACGTCCGCCCGTTGTCACCTCGGGATTGCCGTACATAACGCCGACCTTTTCGCGAAGCTGGTTTATGAATATGGCAACGCAGTTGCCCTTGGATATAGCGCCGGCAAGCTTGCGAAGTGCCTGAGACATAAGACGAGCATGCAGACCGACAAATGCATCGCCCATCTCTCCTTCAATTTCAGCACGCGGAACAAGCGCGGCAACAGAGTCGATAACAATAACATCAATTGCGTTTGAACGTACAAGTGCCTCTGCAATTTCAAGTGCCTGCTCACCTGTGTCCGGCTGGGAAACAAGAAGCGAATCAATGTCAACACCGAGAGCTGATGCATATACCGGGTCAAGCGCGTGCTCAACGTCGATAAATGCCGCCGTGCCGCCCTCTTTCTGTGCTTCCGCCACAACATGGAGCGCAACGGTTGTTTTACCCGAAGATTCCGGGCCGTACATTTCAATAATTCTTCCGCGCGGAAGACCTCCTACGCCGAGCGCAAGGTCAAGAGTGAGCGAGCCCGTGGAGATACAGCTTACGTTCATCTCACGCTTCTCGCCAAGGCGCATAACCGAGCCTTTGCCGAACTGTTTTTCAATCTGGGTTATGGCAGTTTCCAATGCTTTTTCCTTTTCCATATCTTTAAACACTCCTTTTGTTAAGCCGAGGGGAGTCCAACTCCTCACGCCTTAAACTTGTTAAATTTTACTTATTTAATGCACGATACCACGCGGTTTACCCCTGCAGTATCACGCGTTGTCTGGACATTTTTTCCGCCGACCGACGCAACAAGCTTTTCAAGAGCGGTGCTCTGCGTTATTCCGCACTCAAAGGCAAGCACGCCGCCATCGTTTAATGAATCCCACCAGTTTTCACATATTGCGCGGTAAAAGTCAAGTCCGTCCTCGCCGCCATACAGCGCACCAAACGGTTCAAAATCAACAACCGATTTATCCAGCCCGCGCATTTCCTCTGCCGTTATGTACGGGGGATTTGAAACGATAACGTCAAACTTACCGAGATTTTCCGGCGGTTTCTTCGTCATATCCGCCTTTACGCACAAAAGCCGTGACGAAAGATGAGCATTATATACATTTTCCTTTGCAACAGCAAGTGCCTCATCCGAAATATCAGCAAGTATGCCTCGGGAAGAGTTGCGCATAAGGCCAAGCGCAATGCCTACACACCCGCTTCCGCAGCCGAGGTCAAGAAAGCGAAACTCACCCTCGCTTCTGCGCAGCGCACAGTCCACGAGCGCCTCGGTGTCAGAGCGCGGAATAAGAACATCGGGCGTAACTTTCAGCGTTATTCCGTAAAAATCCCATTCGCCTAAGATATACGCAAGCGGCTCACCGCGAAGTCTGCGGTCGCAAAGCCTCATTGCCGAAGATACCGTCTGCGCCGTCGCGTGAAGGTATTTATCCCTCACAAACTCCTCACGGGTCTTGCCCGTAACATAGCGCACAAGCTCAAAAGCCTCAAGCTCTGCCATTGAAATATTTTCCGCGCGGAGCGCGCGCCTTATATCAAGATATACATCGTTATATGTGGTAAACAAAATATCACGCCGCCTTTTAAGCCGAGGGGAGTCGAACCCCTCAAGCCTTAAACTTGTTAAATTTTTATACTTTAAATTTGTCCTCCTTGCAAGGCTTCAATTACCAGTTGTCCTTTTCCCCGTCAACGGGAATCACCTCGCGAAGTGCCGCTATTGCAATCTCAATCATGCTGTCATCCGGTTCAAACGTCGTAAACGACTGAAACCACAGCCCCGGTGCGCGCACGATTTTTGAAATCCAGTTGTCGTGTCTGCCAAGCCAGCGGTTTACCTCATAGCTTATGCCTACAACAACCGGCAGAAGCGCAAGGCGCAGTGCCATGCGTATAAACGGGTTTGACCAGCTTACAACTGAGAAAACAAGAATGCTTATAATCATAACTGAGAACATAAAGCTTGTTCCGCATCGCGGGTGTTCCTTTGAAAACTTCTTCACATTCTCAACCGTAAGCTCCTGACCCGCTTCATAGCAGAAAATTGATTTATGCTCTGCTCCGTGGTATGAGAAAACGCGCTTCATATCCTTCATTCTCGATACCGAGAACATAAAGAGAAGAAATATCGCTATTCTGAACATACCTTCCAGAAGATTCTGCACAATGCGGTTATCCACCACCTTATCCACCACTCCGGCAAGAAGCGTCGGAAGGAAGATAAAAAGGACTATCGGTATTGCAATACCAAGCACAGTTGCTATTCCCATAACGGCTCTTTCAACTGCACGACTTCCGAACTTTTTCTCAAGCCACTTTTCAAATTTCGTCGGCTCTTCTTCAATCTCATCTATCGCAATTGATGATGAATATTCAAGCGCCGCAAATCCGCGCTTTAAGCTGTCGAAAAGTCCCAGTATTCCGCGTATAAACGGCAGGCGGAAAAATTTGTTTTTATCCACAAGCCTCGTAATGTTCTCAACCTTAAGCTCAATCTCACCGTCGCTTTTTCGCACGGCAATTGCGCTCTTCTCCGGGCCGAGCATCATTATTCCCTCGATAAGCGCCTGACCGCCTATTGAGGTCTTTTTACATTTGCCCATTTCCCTAATCTCCTTGTTTCACTCTTCATTCTTGCGTTTCCCTCGCCTTTTGCGAACCTTCCGGCCGCCGTACGGCGGTGGAGAGTTTTTTAATAATTATGGGAACACTTTCTTTATTCTTCTGTTTCCTTTACGGGGAGGGTAATCGTTATCGTAGTGCCCTCTCCCTCGCGGCTTTCAATATCAAGCCGTCCGCCGTGAAGGTTTACAATCTCGTCACTGACCGCAAGACCGATGCCGTTGCCCTGCGCCTTACTTTTGCCCTTGTAAAACTTCATCTTGACGTACGGAAGCTCGTCCTCAGATATTCCCGCGCCGTAGTCGCGTATCTTTATACGGACATTCTTCCCCTCGCGGAAAATGCTCATATCTATTCTGCCGCCCTCGCCGCCATGCTTCATGGCGTTGTCAAGCATATTGAAAAACACCTGCTTTAATCTCTCGCGGTCACCGTTGATATAGATATCATCTTCAATATCATTGGTATAGTCTGTCGCAATTCCCGCCTTTCGGAATGTATCACCGTACATAAACAGTGTTTCTTCAAACTCCGCCTTCAAATTCACCGTATCGACGTATAGCGTAAACCGCCCGCTCTCCATACGCGCAAAGTCAAGAAGCTCCTCAACCATCTTTGAAAGGCGGCGCGTTTCTTTAAGTATTATCTCAATACCGCGCGATGCCTCTTCCTTGTTTTCAAAGCCGACTGCCGTAAGCGTCTCTCCCCAGCCGATAATCGCGGTAAGAGGTGTGCGAAGCTCATGCGAAACGGATGAAATGAACTCATTCTTAATCTTATCCGCACGTGCAATCTCAGCGCTCATTTCGTTTATGGAGTCAACAAGCTCGCCTATCTCGTCATCGTATTTGTTGTCAATCGTCGCGCCGTAGCTTCCCTTGGTTATCTTCTTTGAGATGTCCGTAACCTCGCGCAACGGCGATATAATCGAGCGCAAAAAGTATTTGTTTGACACAAACACCAGCAAAATCATAATTATGCCGACAAGAAGAGCAGCCACGGTTTGCAGAAGAATACGCGTGTCCACCACAGAAAGGCTTGTCACATACCGCACAACGCCGACAACCTTATCATCACCCGACACCAACGGACTTGACACGCTCATTATCCTCTCTCCGGTATACACATCGCGCCCGACAAAGGCGGACGTTTTGTTGAGCACAACTGCATCTGCAATTTCCGGAGTTTCCGGACGAAGCCCTGCCGGAAGCCCCGACGATGACATCACTATTCTCCCGTTCGAGAACAGAATTTGCCGCTCAACATTGCGCATCGACGGCGTGCCGACAAGATTGCGCTTTGCATTCTGATAAAACGAATCCATACTAAGTGTAAGGTCACGCGAAAAATATTCAGCACTCATTTCTGCACTGTTTATAAGTCCCGTGCGGATGTTCACATAATAATAGTTCATCGCAGAAACAGAAAACACGCCCACGCAAATTGCAATAATAAGCGCAATGTATATAAGATTATTTATCATCCATCGACGACGGATTCCTATAGAATGACGCATTACGGCGCGCTCTCCTTTCTTTTGGATTAGTCGCTCCACTTATAACCGTAGCCCCACACCGTGCGGATATATTTCGGGTCGGCTGGGTTATCCTCTATCTTTATGCGAAGCCTGCGGATGTTTACATCCACGATTTTTAATTCGCTCATATTGCTGCTGCCCCAGACCGCGGAAAGCATATCCTCACGTGAAATGGCGCGGTCGGGATTTTCAAGAAAATACTGCATAATGGTATACTCCACCTGCGTCAGGCGAACGCGCTTTCCATCCTTATCAAGCGTGCGGTTACGGGTGTTGAGCAAAAACGGTCCGCTCCTGAGGCTTGATGTATCCTCGGGAACCACATCACCAAGCCTGCGGTAAAGCGCGTCAATTCTCGCAATCAGCTCCGTTGGAGAAAACGGCTTTGTAACATAGTCATCTGCCCCCGTCATAAGTCCCGTAACGCGGTCAACCTCCTGCGTGCGCGCAGTGAGCATAATTATGCCTATCTTCGACCCACCCGAGCGGATGCGACGGCACAGCTCAAACCCGTCAATACCCGGAAGCATAAGGTCAAGCAGCGCAACCCCTATCCCCTGCTCACGGTGCAAAAGCTCAAGGGCATCCTCGCCGGACTCTGCCTCGCAAACCTCATAGCCTGCCCGCTCAAGGTTTATGACAATAAAGCTTCGTATGCTTGCCTCGTCCTCAACGACGAGAATTTTCTTCTTTGCCATTGTTCCATCCTCCCTATCCGAATGATATTTCGGAGAACCATTCGCTCTCAATGTTTTTAAGCGCAGATTTTATGAACGCCTCGTCAATCTTTGTTGCGAGGTAGCTCTCGCTTTCAATCTTTGCGGCAAAAATCCTGTCCTCGCGCTCTGCCACGATAAACCGCCCCTCTTCCGCAGCATATGCATCACGGTTTCCTCCTGTCAGGATATAGAGCGAAAACAGCGGTGCTTCTATCTGCTCGTCGATATCGCCCTGAATAAGCTCACGCGTCGAGAAGGAAATCCCAATCTCTCCTGCCCGCGTTGCCGTGCGCGAAGCGTGGACGCTTCCGCTCCACGATGTGGGCAAAAGAAGATACCAGCCTTCGGAATAAGAATGATAGGTAAACGCGCTCGGCATAAGCGAGCCGTTTTCCGAAACCGTGCTCCACCGGTATGTGCGGTTGGTCGCACCACGGAGAGCGTTTTTTTCCGTCTCCTTAGGAATTTCAAGAACTCCGTCACCCGTAACGTCTGCACTCGCGGCGCGCGTAATGCACACGTCCCCGTCCGGCAGAAGGTTTACAAATCCGCCCTTTCCATACGCGATAACATCCGTAATAACGCCATCTCCATGCTCACGCTCTATGAAAGCTCCGTTCTTTCCCGGGCTTGTCATACCCGTTTTTATTCTCAGTATTTTTCCGTCGCCGGTTGCAAGCGGAACGCTGTCGTACTTTCCGAGTTTTCCGCCGGACACGGTGTACACATCAGCATAGAACCTCGCCCCGCGTTTTACTACTGCAAGAAAATCATTTCCCCCGTCTCCGTCGATATCACTTACAGAATACTGGTGTGCTGAGGTTTCGAGAATTTTTTCTGCAGCATTGTTTCCGAGGTTATAAACAGTTATTGGGTGACTTCCGTCGCCGTCCGCACCCCACTCTACAATAATTTCATACCCGTTCTCGCCCAGAACATCGCTGTATGATACGGTGTAAAGCTCGTTTTCCGCTCCCTCGATAATATCAAAAAGCGTAAAACCGTCCTCGCCGTTTTCGAAGATATAAATAAACGTTTTGTATGTTTCCTGAATATCCCGCAAAAAGGCAATTCCCTCTTCCTCACCGTCTCCGTCAAGGTCCATAAGCTGAAGCGGCTGCCGGTTAAGTCCGGAGCGTGGCTCTGAATAGTCAAATCCCCCGCCAAGAACGCTCTCCACTGTCTCAATAAGCCGGCTTTGCATCTCCGGCATTTCCGGCACGGCAAACATATCCGACGACGTTCCTCTTCCGCATCCTGAAAGCAGAAAAACGCATATTAAAATGAGAGAGCAAATCCTTTTCATTTTGCATTACCTCGGCTTAAAAAATACTTATAGCTATACATTATTTATTTTACCACAAACAAGCGCGCGTGACAAGCATTTTAACAGGAATAATTTCATCATTTTTGTAGGTGTTACAATGATGTGTGACAAATAAATAAAAAAGGGTAGCGAATAGAAGCGACCTGTGTTAAGGTTGAGTTGCTCAGACAAAACCGAAAGGCAGGTGTCACCCTATTCGCTATGAATAAGATAACACAAGATAT
>JAZSOS010000027.1:0-3656 GCA_045537045.1 Eubacteriales bacterium | reverse complement strand
TTTCAATTGTAAAATCTTGTGTCGACAGTGCGTTGCAGTTGGGGATGCCGGAAGCGCGTATCCCTCTTGCGGAAGCGGTTATTCTTCTTGCCACTTCTCCTAAATCAAATTCTGCGATATGCGCAATTGATTCGGCTATTTCCGATATAAGAAACGGCTTGGGCGGTGACGTCCCTGCTTATTTGCGTGACGCTCATTATTCCGGAGCAGAAAAACTTGGAAGAGGATTAACTTATAAGTATCCGCATTCTTATCCTAATCATTGGGTAAAGCAGCAATATTTGCCGAATGAAATCAAAGATAAGAAATATTATGAATTTGGTGACAATAAGGTTGAAAAAACTACCGAAAAATATTGGAATGAAATAAAAAAATAATTTTTGTCTCACGTGTGTTGTCTGCATATGTGAGACAAAATGTTTGAAACGAACAAAAAACTTAAAATTACTATTGAAAAATGCGTTGGTATAGTATATAATATTATTGAAGAAAGATATTTGTGTTATTTTTTAACGCTTCGTTTGTTAGAAACTAACATTGAGGTGCTGGGTATGAATGACAGACAACAATTAATAAATGATTACATACAATCAAAAAACGAAGTCACCCTTGCGGATCTTAAGCTGTTGGTTCCGTCAGTATCAGAAATGACGATTCGTCGTGACCTTGAAGCTCTCGAATCGGGTGGACGTATTGTGCGTATTCATGGTGGTGCCCGCTCGGTTAAAGCAATTAATATGCTCGTTGAAGATGCTTTTTCAAAGCGTTCAACTACAAACGTTGACAAGAAACGTATAATTGCAGAAAAAGCATTAGCATATATAGAGGATAAAAGTTTTGTTTATATTGACGCCGGAAGTACGACCATGTCGCTTGCAGAAATGCTTCCGGATAAACAGCTTTTAATATCTACTTGTGCATTAAATATTGCCGGTGAACTCTTAAAACTCAAAAACAGCAGAATCAATCTGTTGGGCGGTGAGGTTAATAAGAACAGTATTTCTACATACGGGCCGGGAGCAAGAGCGGCAATAGAAAATATCAATATTGATGTCGCTTTTATTGCTGCAACTGCGTTTTCTGTTAAAAATGGATTCAGTTGCGGTAATGTACATGATTGTGAGATTAAGAGAGAAATCCTTAATCGTTCTTCGCTCAGGATAATGCTTATGGATAGCAGCAAAGTTGATAGTACAATGCCGTATACGTTTGCACATCCAAAAGATATTGATGTTTTGATAACTGATGATGGTATATCAAACGAGCTCCGCTCGTTTTTTATAGAAAACGGAACTAAGGTTTTGTAAAATTTGAAAGGAGAATATAGATGAAAACAAAGGCGCTAAGACTTTATGGAAAAAATGACCTCAGGCTCGAAGAGTTTGAACTTCCGGCTATTACGGAAGATGAAATTCTCGCTGAGGTTGTAACTGACAGCATTTGTATGTCAAGTTACAAGGCTGCACAGCAAGGCGGAGATCACAAGCGTGTCCCCGATGATGTTGAGAATAATCCAATTATTATCGGGCACGAATTCTGCGGTATTATCCGCGAGGTAGGCGCAAACTGGCAAAATAAGTTTAAAGTAGGACAAAAATTTTCAATTCAGCCGGCAACAAACTATAAAGGTAGTTTGGCTGCTCCAGGATATTCTTATCAGAATATCGGAGGATGTTCTACATATGTTGTTATTCCTGCTGAGGTTATGATTTGTGATTGCTTGCTTGATTATAACGGTGATGCTTTCTTCCACGGTTCGCTTTCAGAGCCGATGTCCTGCATTGTCGGCGGATATCACGCAATGTTCCACACAAAAGCAGGTTCTTATGACCACGAAATGGGAATTAAAGAAGGCGGAAACCTTATCATTATGGCTGGAGCAGGACCGATGGGCATGGGCGCGATCGACTATGCTATGCATGGGGATCGTAAGCCGGGGCTTTTGGTTGTTACTGACATTGATGATGCACGTCTTGAGCGCGCAAAAAGCCTTCTTTCTCCTGAAGATGCTGCAAAGAACGGCGTAAAGCTTGTTTATGTCAATACAAATAACTGTGAAGACCCGAAGCAGTATCTTATGGATATTACCGAAGGTGTGGGTTACCACGATGTAATGCTTATGGCTCCTGTTAAGCCTGTTTGTGAGCTTGCAGACTCCGTTCTTGCATACGACGGTTGCGTAAACTTCTTTGCAGGTCCGACAAATCACGAATTCTCCGCTATGGTGAATTTCTACAACATTCACTATAACGCAACTCACTACATCGGTACTTCTGGCGGAAATACCGACGATATGCGCGAGTCATTAAAGCTTATGGAAGAAGGAAGACTTAACCCCGCTGTTATGGTAACACACGTTGGCGGTATCGACAGTGCAAAGGAATCAACTCTTAACCTCCCGAACATCAAGGGTGGAAAGAAGCTTATCTACACACATGTAAATATGCCGCTTACCGCAATTGATGATTTTGCAGAGCTTGGAAAGAACGATCCGTTCTTTGCAAAGCTCGCTGAAATCACTGCACGTCACAATGGTCTCTGGTCAGCAGAGGCTGAAAAATACTTACTTGAAAATAACTAACGAAGGGAGTATATACATATGGCAACACCTATTATTATGCCGCGTCAGGGACAGTCTGTTGAAAGCTGCATTATCTCTAAGTGGCACAAGAAAGTAGGAGATATGGTCGCAGAAGGGGATGCACTCTTCTCTTATGAAACAGACAAAGCAAGCTTTGATGAGGTAGCAAAGGTGTCCGGTAAAATGCTTGCAGTTTTCTATGAAGAGGGCGATGATGTCGAGTGTCTTCTCAACGTTTGCGTAATAGGCAACGACGGAGAGAGCACCGCAGAGTTTGCACCTGCAGGCGCAGCTGCTCCCACGGAAGTGGCTCCGGTTGCAACACCTGCTGCAGCTCCGGTGGCACCTGCAAACCCCGTAGCTCCTGTTGATGCAGGAAATGCAACGCCGGTAATTATGCCGCGTCAGGGACAGTCTGTTGAAAGCTGTATCATCTCAAAGTGGCATAAAAAAGTCGGCGATATGGTAGCCGAGGGCGATACACTTTTCTCCTATGAAACAGACAAGGCAAGCTTTGATGAAGTTTCAAAGGTATCCGGCAAAATGCTTGCAATCTTCTTTGAAGAGGGCGATGACGTAGAGTGTCTCCTCAATGTCTGCGTAATCGGTGAAGATGGTGCAAACGCTGATGCATTCAATCCGAACGCTGCAGCAGCACCTGCAGAAACAGCTCCCGTTGTTGCTGCAGCTCCCGTTGTAGCAGCACCTGCAGCTGTTGTTTCAACAGCGAAAGCAGGGGATAGTCTCAAGATTTCTCCACGCGCAAAAAATCTTGCAGAGAAGACATTTGCAGACATTTCTCTTGCAACACCTACAGGTCCGAACGGAAGAATTATCGAGCGCGATGTTGAACGTCTTATCTCCGAAGGCAAGGTTGTAACGCCTGCAGCAGCTGATGCACTCGGCAAGGGTATTGTCGGCACAGGTATCGGCGGCAGAGTAACAACTGCAGATATCGCAGCAGCAGGCACAGCTCCGGTTGCAGCAGCAACACAGCCGGAAGTTTCGGCACCGGTTGCAGATTATGAGGAAGTCCCGATGACTAATATCAGAAAAGTCATTGCAAAGTCTATGT
>JAZSOS010000006.1:0-41305 GCA_045537045.1 Eubacteriales bacterium | reverse complement strand
ATAATATTTGTAATCGGCAATGTTTTCTTTAAATTCTGAAAACCACACATTAAAATCTCTGTTTGCCATATGTATAACTCCTTAAAAATTTGATATTAAAAGTTCTTTTATTTTTCCTCTTGATTCGCTGTTGCAATTTATCATACGGGTAGCTTCAACCCTTTTTATTTTATGTGCAGAGTAGATGTTATCAAAAAAATCATCTTCTGTATTAGAGTTTTTGGGATCTGAATTACTTACAACAATTTTAGCATCTTTTTTGTGCATACATTCAACAAATTCAGCAAGTTCAATTTGTTCTTTATCATTGAATAGATTTTCTGTATAAGCTGTAAAACTTGCGGTTTCTGTCAAAGGTCTGTACGGTGGATCGAAATAAACAAAAGTATGCTCGTCTATAAATTCAGCAGACTTTCGATAATCTCCGCATACAATCTTTACATTTTGCAGTTTCTCCGATACTGCACGGAGATTTTTTTCATCACATATCAGAGGATTTTTATATGCTCCCATCGGCACATTAAAAAGTCCTTTTTTATTGACTCTATAAAGCCCATTAAAACAAGTTTTATTAAGGAATATCATCAATGCTGCTTTTTCAATGTTTTCAGCTTCATTACCATTGACTTTCAAATCATTAAATCGTTCTCGCTTTGTCATATAATACGATTTTCTATCTTCTGCTTCAAGTGGTACATATTCAAGCTGATATTTTTTCAGGAACTTAATCAATTCCTCAATATGATCACGGACTATGACATAGGTATTTATGAGTTCGGCATTTATATCGCTTATATAAATGTCATTTAAATCATACTTGCTCAAAATATCAAAAAGCACAGCACCACCGCCAACAAAAGGCTCGGCATACTTTGTGATAACACCATTATCAAAAAGATAATATCTTTCAATTTCCTTTAATAGTTGCCCTTTACCGCCTGCCCATTTTAGAAAAGGTTTTACGCATTGTTCATCAGTAGTATTATATCTTGTGCTTCGGGCATCAATAGGTTTTTCGGCATTTGTTGGTATAAGCCACATATTTCCCAACATCTGAACATTTGCTATTCTATTTTCAGAACAAAGAACTGCCACTCGTCTTTGAGATATACCCCATTTGTCAGCAGCTTCTCTTGCAGACATAACTTCCATAGAATTACGCTCCTTGTTTATTATAAATAGTATTATATTCCAAAACTCGAATAAAAGCAATACCAGAATGTAAAATGTAATAAAAATGACAGAGTTACCACAACGATAAATCTGTCATTTTTCTGTCCTTAAGAACACTCCGCATATCGGTGAGTTTTTGTTTGTGGTCAAAGATAAATTTAATTTGATAACTATGCATCATCAAAAAGCACAGAGCGTTTTTGCTCTGTGCTTAAATTTTTTTTACAGTACTTTACCAAGAAATGCGCGCAGACGCGGTGATTGAGGGTTGCCAAAAAGCTCGTCAGGAGTTCCTTGTTCAGCAATAACGCCCTCGTCCATAAACATAACGCGCGTTGCAACCTCGCGGGCAAAGCCCATTTCGTGGGTAACAACTACCATCGTCATTCCCTCGTCTGCAAGCTCGCGCATAATTTCAAGAACCTCTCCGACCATTTCGGGGTCAAGTGCTGATGTCGGCTCGTCAAAGAGCATAACATCCGGGTTCATGGCAAGCGCGCGGGCGATTGCTATTCTCTGCTGCTGACCGCCGGAAAGCTGACCGGGATATGCATTCGCTTTTTCGGGAAGTCCGACGCGGGAAAGCAACGCGAGAGCTTTTTCCTCTGCTTCTTCTTCAGTCATAAGCTTTAGCTTTACCGGAGCGAGCTTTATGTTTTCCTTTACCGTCATATGCGGGAAGAGGTTAAACTGCTGGAAAACCATTCCCATCTTCTGGCGGAGCTTGTTTATATCGTTTTTTGGATTGGTGATGTCCGTACCCTCAAAGAAAATCTGTCCGTCCGTCGGTTGCTCAAGAAGGTTTAAGCAACGGAGAAAGGTAGACTTTCCCGAGCCGGATGCACCGATGATAACGACTTTTTCGCCTTTTTTGATATGCTCGTCGATACCGCAGAGAACCTTGTGGTCACCGAACGCTTTTTCGAGTCCTTTAACGTTTATCACTTTCGCGAAGCCTCCTCTCAAGTATGCCGAGAAGCTTTGTAAGAATCATAACAAGCACGAGGTAAATAAGCGCAAGGCTTATATACGGAATTGTTGCCGTGTAGGTCTTACTTACGATTACCTGCGCCGCCTTCGTTACGTCCTGAAGTGCGATAACTGTGACGAGCGATGTCTCCTTAAGGAGTGCGATAAGCTCGTTGCCGAGCGCGGGAAGAATGTTTTTAAATGCCTGAGGGATGATTATGTAGGTCATCGTCTGGCGGTAGTTAAGTCCAAGGCTTCTGCCTGCCTCCATCTGACCTGCCGAGATTGACATAATTCCCGAGCGCGCGATTTCCGCGACGTACGCACCGGAATTTATACCGAGCGTAATAATGGCGCAGACGTTTGTGTCAAATGTGCTTTTCGGAACCATAATAACAAAGCCCATGATAAGAAGCTGAACCATAAGAGGTGTACCGCGGAGCACGGTGACGTAAATTTTGCATATTGCATTTATAATGCGGAGAAAAATATTCGGACGGCCGCGCGTGCTGTCATGCGTCGAGCGGATTATCGCAACAACCATACCGATGATAACGCCGAGAATAAGCGCACCGATTGTTACGACAAACGTAGTGATAAGGCCGTCGGTGAAAAACTTCCAGCGGTTTTCAAAAACGAATACCTGGAAGAACTGAAAGCACAGGCGCTGAAGAGACTCGGGGAGAGCGAGTATCCAGCCGGGTGCCATTTCAGATAACCATTTGGCAAATGTAAGAACATTCATTTGCATATACCTCATTAACTGTTTTTTTAATACATTTATACCTCCCCCGTAAGGGGGAGGCGTAAAATGCTCAAATAATTCTTCTCCCTTCTGTAGGGAGCATTATCCAAAAATTACTCTGCCTTGATGTACTTGCCGACGATTTCGTCAATCTTGCCCTCTGCCTTAAGCTCGGAAAGTGCAGTGTTGAACTTGTCGAGAAGCTCTGTGTTTTCCTTTGCGATAGCAGCAGCATAATCCTCAACTGCAAACTCGGTGTCAAGAATCTTAAGACCTTCGTTTGCCTGTACAAATGCCTTTGCCGGCTCGTTGTCGATAACAACGCAGTCTACCTGACCGTTGAGGAGAGCCTGAACAGCGAGAGCGCCGTTGTCATAGCGGGAAACAGCATCTTCGCCGTAGCCGCCGTTCTCCGGAGAATCGGAGCAGTAGATGTCGCCGGTTGTGCCGGACTGAACGCCGATCTTCTTGCCGTCAAGGTCATCAATGGAAGCGATAGCGCTGTCCTCCGTAACGATAACAACCTGAATGCCGGTAGCGTAAGAATCGGAGAAGTTAACTGCCTCTTTGCGCTCTTCAGTAACGGTCATACCTGCGAGAGCAACGTCAATTGCGCCCGAGGAAACAGCAGTGATAAGAGAATCAAAAGCCATATCCTTAATCTCAAGCTCCATACCGAGCTTTTCTGCAACAGCAGCGGCAATTTCAGCATCAATACCGATGATGTCGTTGTTTTCGTCAACCATTTCATACGGCGGGAATGCTGCGTTTGTTCCCATTGTAAGGACTTCTTTTTCTGCGGGGGCGGAGCAAGCTGCAAATGCAAGAACCATAACAGCTGCAAGTGTAAGAGCCAAAACCTTTTTCATTATTGTGAAACCTCCCATAATTTGTTGTAAAGATGCGGCGGTGTGCCGCAAGGCTTTGTACAATAATTATACATATTGTTTTGCCTTTTGTCAACAAAAAGAGAGTCAAAAAAAGGAAAAGAATCAAAAATGAACGCAGATAAGAACGCCGAGAAGCGAAAGTAACGCAATTATTGCTGTATCAAGTATGCGCACGCCTACCTTAACATTCGCGTAAGGATTTGTTTTCCGCATTTTCCGTCCTACTTTCTTACAAGATATTTGCGCATATCAATTGCACACGCGATAAGGATGATAAGTCCCTTTATTATATACTGCATATTTTGGTTGACGGAGAGGAAGGTCAGACCTACAAAGATAATGCGCAGAAGCACAACGCCCATTATAACTCCGCGTATCTTGCCGATACCTCCGACAAACGAAACGCCGCCGATTACGCATGCGGCAATGGCATCAAGCTCATAGTTAAGACCGGTGGAAGCACTGTTGGAGCCGATTCTCGCGCCCTCGATAAATCCGGTAACGCCGTACAGCGCACCGGCAAGCGTAAATACAAGAATTATTGTGCGTGTGACGTTGACACCGGAGACGTGGGCTGCCTCCGGGTTAGAGCCGACGGCAAACATATTTTTACCGAACGTGGTTTTATTCCATACAAACCACATTATTATGGTTATTACAATGGAATACCACACAAAATTGGGTATTGCCGTGCCGCCAACGGAGAGGATGCTTCCGTTGATAAAGCCGGTATAGCTTTCGGAAAGACCGGAGATGGACTGACCGTTGTTTGTACCGAGCGTGAGGTACATAAGCAGTCCACCATATATTATAAGCTGGGTTGCAAGGGTTACGATGAATGGGTGAAGGTTAAACTTAGCTGTGCAGAAGCCGTTTACCGCACCGATAAGTGCGCCGATGGCAATGATGAGCGCAATAACGAGAAACACCGGCATTGTTCCTATTGCCGGAAACATCTTGTTTGCATACCCCGTTGCCTGCAAAAGCGACGCGGCAACGCACGCGCAAAGTCCGACAGCACGACCTGCGGAAAGGTCTGTACCCGTAAGGATTATTGCGCCTGCTATTCCGAGTGCAATCGGCAGATTTGCGGCCGAGAGCGAGAGTATGTTGATAAGTGAGCTTGGTGAGAGAAAGCGCGGTCGGTATATCGCTATTGCGATGATAACGGTAATAAGGAAGATATACAGCGCGTTGTTTATAAAAAATTCGCGTTTTATACGGCTTTTCTCGGCGGGGTCGAGCGTTCTGTACTCGTCAAATCCGCGCCGGAAGCGCGTGTTTTTTTTGTTTTCCATAAGATAGCCACCTCTTTTTCCTACGCATACTTTGTTGCCAGCGTCATTATCTGTTCCTGCGTTGCGTCCTTTGCATTCAACTCGCCGGCAAGCCGCCCGCCCGACATCACAAGGATTCTGTCGCACACGCCTAAAAGCTCGGGCATTTCACTCGAAACCATGATAACGGATTTTCCGCTTGACGCAAGGTTTCCGATGACGCTGTATATCTCAAATTTTGCACCTACATCTATTCCGCGCGTCGGCTCGTCGAGAAGGAGTATATCCGGCTCGGTAAGAAGCCAGCGACCGAAGATAACCTTTTGCTGATTACCGCCGGAAAGTGAGCGGATTTTTGTATCCTGTCCGGGTGTTTTTATGCGCAGGGATTTTATCATGTCATCCGTTGCAAGACGCATTTTTTTCTTGTTTAGCACAAAGCCGTAAGAAAGATACTTTTTAAGGCTTGATACTGTCGTATTTGCACGGATGGACAAAATTCCGAAAATTCCCGTAGAGCGCCGCTCCTCGGTTACGAGAGCAAATCCGTTTGATATCGCATCCCGTGCGTTGCGGTTTTTTATCTCCCGCCCGCGCAGGGTAAGGCGTCCGCTCGCGCGTACAGAAAGGCCGAAGATATTCTCCAGAAGTTCCGTTCTGCCCGCGCCGTCAAGCCCTGCAATGCCGATGATTTCGCTCTCGCGCAGGGTGAAGGAAACATCGCGCAGGTTTGAATAGCGGGAGGTAAGCCCCTCCACTTCGAGGAGAGGCTTTGCCGGCTTGTTTTTTCGCTCCGGGAAACGGTTTCCAAGCTCGCGGCCTACCATCAGCTTAATTATCTTTTCCATCGTCATGTTCTTTGCAGGCTCGGTTGTGATGTGACGCCCGTCACGCATGACGGTGATATCATCGGAAATGCGCAGAATCTCCTCCATCTTGTGGGAAATATAGATTATCGCCGTGCCGTTCTTTTTCAGCATGTCTATAATGCGGAAAAGCTGTTCAACCTCAGTATCGTTGAGCGAGCTTGTCGGCTCGTCAAACACTATGACGCGGGCATTGTATGATACTGCCTTTGCAATCTCAGCCATCTGTCGCCGTGCAACGGGCATGCTTCCCATTATTTGGGCGGGGTTAATGTCAATGCCTAGTTTTTTGAAAATTTCACGCGTATCTTCATGCATTTTCTTTTCCCGCACGAGCGGACCCTTTGTAGGGTATCGTCCGAGCCAGATGTTGTCGGCGACACTGCGCTTGAGTGCCTGATTAAGCTCCTGATGAACCATAGCAACGCCGTGGTCAAGCGCTTCTTTTGACGTTTTGAAAGAAACTTCTTTGCCGTCTAACAGTATTTTGCCGGAGTCTTTTGTATAAATCCCGAAAAGGCACTTCATAAGCGTGCTTTTTCCTGCACCGTTTTCTCCCATAAGCGCGTGAACCGTGCCACGGCGCACATCAAGGGAAACATCATCGAGCGCGCGTACGCCCGGGAAGGATTTTGAGATGCCCTGCATCCTGAGAAGTACATCGTTTTCCATAGCTTTTTATCCGATTTCTCCTTTAGCCAGCTTGCTGTTCACCCGTGTAAATTCCGTAAGGTATGCGGATTTTGGAAACATTCTCGTCAATGTGAAGGTCTGATGTGTCGCTCATAAGGTCCTTTCCGTTCTTGATGTTTGCGGAAAGGCGAGAGAGCGCCTTTGCCATGCCTGCGGCATCCTGCTTTATCGTTCCTGTCATTTTCCCAGCACCGATGAGGGAGACTGCCGCTTCTGTTGCATCTACGCCGAAAACCGGGATTGTCTTTCCGCTACCCGTGTTATATCCGGCGGTGTTAAGTGCAGTTATTGCGCCCTCTGCCATACCGTCATTATTACAGATAATGGCTTCTACCATATTTTTGTTTGCTTCGGTATATTCGGTGAGTATTGTTGTCATATATTCGTTTGATGCGCTTGCTGCCCATGTTCCGTTTTTGTCAACAAGATATTTGTCGCGGTTGTTTTTATCGTAAAACATAAGCTCGGGCTTGCCCGCTTCTTTTAATGCGGCGTTTGCGTCCTCAACGGCATATTTTGTGCGAAACTCTGCTTCTGCGTTGCCGTTTTGTCCCTTGAACATTACATATGAAATTGTACCGTCGCCGTTTAAGTCAACGGCATCGTAGTTTTTGAGAAGAAAGTCTGCAATCATTTCGCCCTGCATGTGTCCGGCTTCTGCGGCATCCGTGCCGACGAAAGCGCATTTCTCGTAGCTTGCGATAATTTCGTCGGAAACCTCGCGGTTAAAGAAGATGAGCGGGATATCGGCAGCTCTTGCCTGCTGGACAATTCCGCGTGCCGCATCGTCAGAGCCGGTTTCTACTATATTTACTATAAGAAGGTTTGCGCCGTTTGTGATAGCGGTCTGAACCTGTTCAGACTGGGTGGTCTGGCTGGAGTTTGAGTCGTAGTCCTGATACTTTATGCCCGCGGCTTCAAGCTCGCGGTCAAGGCTTGCGCGCACGGTGGAGATATACGGGTCGGAATAGGTGTAGTAAAACACTGCTGCGTTTGTCTCTCCGGCGCTCCCGCCGTCACCCATACATCCTGTAAGGGCAAAGAGCATTGTGAGTGCGATTAATATTGAAAATAATTTTTTCATGTGTTTTTTCTCTCCTTTTTCATTGCTTATTTGCATTATGCCCGCAAAAACGGAAATGAATACTTGTAATGTAAAAAAAATAATCCCGCATAAAAAATAATCACCTTGTCCATAATATGGATGAGGTGATTTTATGTTTAAAAAAATATGTAAGCTTATCGTACCCGTGCTTGTGCTTGCAACGCTTTTGTGTGCATGCAGAAATGAGGCGGCGGACAACGCCGGAGATACTTCTGCATCTGGCGGACAAAACACCGACGCAAACACAAACGCAACCGGCGAGAGGAT
This sequence comes from Eubacteriales bacterium, assembly GCA_045537045.1. GTDB lineage: Bacteria > Bacillota > Clostridia > Oscillospirales > JAAYXM01 > SIG480. The sequence goes on along the minus strand of JAZSOS010000006.1, from coordinate 33,320 downwards.
TTCAATGTACGACAAAGACGGTCTTTCATTTGACATCCCCGAAGCGTGGCAGCAAAATTTCAAAGCTGTCACGCGCGAGGTCGGAAGCTCCGGCAACACATATCCGCAGACGGATTTTTACTATACCGAGGGCGAGCGGGATATCCGCCTTATGTCCATCGGGAAATACACGCGTGAGCAGTGGGAAAACTTAAAAAAGACCACCAAAGATGCGGAAAAAGCTATGCTCGGCGAATCTCCGGACAAAAATCATGTGTACTCCGTTTACTATGAAAACCACGATTATATTGAGGACAAAGATTTAAAGGACATTCTTTCCGGCATCCGCACAAAAGCGGAGGAAATGCGCGATAAAATAAAAATAAAGTAAAAAGGAAGCGGCAAAGTGCAAAAAGCTTGCATTTTGCCGCTTGTCTCTGCTGATAAAAAGAAAGGAATAAAAGAGATTAGTTTTCCGCAAGTTTCAGGAGGGCTGCTCCGCTGACCCGCAGGGAAGTCCATTCATCCATCGTTTCTGCACCGAGCGCACGGTAAAAATTAAGGCTCGGCGTGTTCCAGTTAAGGCACGTCCATTCAAGCCGCCCGCATCCGCGCTCTACGCACAGACGGGCGAGGTATTTAAGCAGAGCTTTTCCGTGGCCACGTCCGCGCGCTTCGGGAAGAACGTAAAGATCTTCAAGGTGAATGCCTGACCTGCCGAGAAACGTTGAAAACGTTGTGAAAAACAGCGCAAAGCCGACTTCACGCATATTTTCGTCGAGGGCAAAGATAACCTCGGCGTTTTTGTTTTCAAAAATCTCACGGCGGAGCATTTCTTCCGTTGCGACAACGTCATCGGACATCTTTTCATATTCTGCAAGCTCTTTTATAAAAAACATAATTTTGGGAACATCTCGCTCCGTGGCAAATCTGATATTCATATTTAAAGTCCAAACTCCTTTATAATCCGGTGTGCTGAATCTTCCGGTGTACCATTGTTGTCAACTTTTACGTCTGCAAAGTTAAAATATGCATCGCGGCGCTCCGCATAAAGCTTATTTACGTCAACGGAGAGAGGTCTGCCACCGGTTGCGAGCTGTTGGAGGTCGCGTTCTATAAGATATATTCTTCCGTTTTGTGAGAGAAGCGGTAGGTTTTCATCCCTTACAACTACGCCGCCGCCGGTTGAGATAATGAGCCCACGCTCGCGCCCGAACTCTCGGAGAACTTCGGTTTCGATTTTGCGGAATTCTTCTTCGCCGCGGGTGTTGATTATATCGGCGGGACTTCCGAAGCGGGTGCGGATTTCCTCATCTGTATCCACAAGCGGTCTGCCGGTTTTTTCCGAGAGAAGCGTGGCAATTGTGCTCTTTCCGCTGCCGGGCATACCTATAAGCACAATGTTCGCGGTTGAATGCATAACGCCTTGTACCGCAGTGTCGATGAGGTCGGGGGAGAGACTTTTGCCGGTGAATATCTCACACGCGCGAAAGGCTTGCGCTGCGAGCATGGAAAGACCGCTTACCCATGGAATGCCAAGCTCTTCCGCCTGAAACACAAGCTCTGTTTTTGTCGGATTATAAATAACGTCAACCACTCCGTAAAGCTTTGGAAAACGTGAAAGGTCAACAGGGCTTTCGCCGTTTTTCGGATACATTCCGACGGGAGTTGTGTTGACGATTATTTCCGTGTCGGTAAGAGAATAGATATTATCGTAGTTTACCTCTCCCGAGCGGGAGACCACGGTTATTTTTTTTGCATTCATCTTTTTTGATGCAAGATACGCGGTTTTAGACGTGCCGCCGCTTCCGAGGATAACCACGTTTTTGTCCTCAAAGGATATCCCCGCACGCGTGACCATCGTCATAAACCCGAAAACATCGGTGTTGTAGCCGCAAATCCTTCCGTTACGGTGCACAACAGTGTTTACGCTCTTTGCTTCCCGTGCAAACTCGTCAAGCTCGTCGCAGAGGGAATATGCAAGCTCTTTATACGGGATGGTAACGTTAAGACCGTCAAATTCACCGCTTTTTATCATTTCTGCCGCCTTCTCACGCGGGACTGCGTAGAGCTTGTACTCATAATCCTGGAGGCAGGCGTGAATCTGTACGGAATAGCTGTGGGAGAGCTTCTCTCCGAGAAGCCCGCATTTCAGTGTTTTATGCATATCCAAATCAGTTCCTTGTTCTAAATAGATTAATGTTATCATTTTAGCACAAATCTGAGCTTGTTACAATGTTTCTTCCGCAAATCGGCAAAATTTGTCTTTACAAAACGTATTAAAAGCGGTATAATATACATACTGTTTCGTAAACGGAGGGTTTTGAGTGAAAAACAATATGGATTTTCCGCGCACCTTATCTCTTTTGCGCAAGGAAAAAAACTTAAGTCAGCGAAAGGTAGCAAAAGAGCTGGGTGTTTCGCAGGCGGTGCTTTCGCACTATGAAAACGGGTTGCGTGAACCGGGACTCGAGTTTGTTGCAAGAGTAGCGGATTATTATAAAGTGTCGGCGGATTTTCTGCTCGGCAGAACAATGTCACGCGAGGATTACACAATTACCGCTGAGGATTTGCCGGACAGTTCCGAGGATAAGGACAATGTTCTCCGCGGCAGCATGATGGCGACACTTGCCAAAAAGCTTGTTATAAATTCGATGAGTATTCTTTTTGATATTGTAGGAAAATCAAAAAACAAGAATCTCATCACGGAGACAGCAGCATTTTTTAATCTTGCTGTGTACAAGGTGTTTCGTTCGCTGTATTCAGCGGATAAAACGGGAAGTGAGGATATCTTCTCCGTTGACGAGCGCATATGGAGCGAGCTTACGAATGCCGAAATGTCGTTTACTGCGATGAACATAAAGCGTGAAGCAGAAGGGATTACAGAAGAAAAAGAGAAAAAGACAGAGCTTCCGTCCGTTTCGCAGGAGGATATATCCGCAGAATATCCCGCGCTTTCCCAGTCGCTTCTGTCGGTGCTTCAGTCCGTCGGCAAACGCCTCGGCGAACGACTTGAAAAATAGGAAGTGTATTAGAATTTGAATAGTAAAAAAATATTTAGAATTGCAAGAAAGCTTATCTTGTTGTTTTTATTGTTAAATGTGATATTTGTACCTTATGGGAAATTTCAGTGCAACAGAATGCTTGATGCAATAAGAAAAAATGATATAAACAAACTGGAGTCAATCCTGAGATTCGCAAATCCAAATACCGTTTCGGGCAATGCTATACTGGAAGCGATATCTGAAAAAGCCAGATACACCCCATTGAGTGTGGCATGTCAGGAAGGGAACTTTGAAATGGTTAAGCTTTTAGTGGAAAACGGTGCCGATGTTAATTATGTGCCGTTACTGACCATTGCCTCCCCGTTGGGTCTTGCAGCGCAGAGTGATAGTGTTGACAATCTGAAAATAGTTAAGTTTCTGATTGAAAACGGTGCTGATGTCAACTTTTCCAGAAACAAACATGATCATCCTGCCGGTATGGCACTGTCTAACGGAGAGCTTCATCCTAATGGGATGGAGATTCTGAAAGTGATGATGGAAGCAGGGGCAGACCCTGAAAAAGAGCGAGTTTTGACGGTTGCATGCTATTGCAAGCACGAAGAAGCAATCAGGTACCTTGTGGAACAATGGGGGTATGATGCATCCAATCCTTTATATCTTTGTGCATATTGCTACAATGACGATGAATATTGCTATGAGACCTTTAAATATTTTCTCGAGAAAGGTGCAAACCCTTATGAAATATGCATTCCTAATAAATACAGGGGCGAAGAATATGCCATTGACAATCTGGAGAAAAATTCTCCCGAATGGGCAGAGAAGCTTATCAAACTGGCGGCGGAATACGGATTTGAGAAATAGCAGATAATGCAAAAGACGGACGAATTTTCGTCCGTCTTTTCTGTATGTTGGCGCTTCTTAGCTTTTTTATTACACCCCGATTGAGGTTTTAATCTCAGTCCAAAGCTCGTCGTAGATCTTTGTTTTATCGCCGAGTGACGAGAAGATTTCAAGGTCATACTTTGTTATGTCCGGATATGCTGTCGGGTCTTGTCCCGCTTCGCCCATAAGCTCGCGTGCCGGTGTGCTGGGTGAGGAGTAGCCGATGTATTCAGCATTCTTTGCTGCGATATCGGCACGGCACATAAAGTTTATAAAGGCCTCCGCTCCGTCTTTGTTCTGACAGCTTGCGGGAATGCACATAGAGTCAAAGAAGATGTTTGAGCCTTCGGACGGGATAACGTATTCAAGGTCGGGGTTTTCGCCCTTGCAGTAAACTGCATCGCCTGCATATACGAGAGCGAGCGCCGCCTCACCGCCTATCATCTTATCCTTTACCTCATCGACAACCCATGTAAGAACAAGCGGACTCTGGTCAATAAGCTTCTGCTTTGCGGCTTCAAGAGCGGTCGGAACGGTTGTGTTCAGGCTGTGACCGAGATACTTGAGCGTAATGCCGATAGCATCGCGCTGGCTGTTCATCATAATGATGTTGTCTTTGTATTTCTCATCCCAGAGTGCGCCCCAGCTTGTCGGTGCTTCACTTACCATAGTCTTGTTATAGAGAATACCAACCGTTCCCCAGGTGTACGGAACGGAAAATTTATTTTCCGCGTCAAAGGAGAGGTTTTTATACTCTGCATCAATGTTGTTGTAGTTTGTGATTTTGCTCATGTCAATCTCGGACAGAAGATTTTCCGCAATCATACGCTCAATCATATAATCCGACGGGATAATAACGTCATATGAGTTGTTTGAGTTCTTTATTTTTGTGTACATATCCTCGTTTGTCTCAAACATTTCATATATAACGCGCATTCCGCTTTCTTCTTCAAACTGGTCAATTACGCCCGGTGCGATATAGTCACCCCAATTGTATACCTTTACGACAGGTCTGTCATCGCCGCAGGATGAAAAGAGCAGACACAGCACTGCAGAAAGAGCAAAAACAATCTTTTTCATTATATCCTCATACTCCTTTTTGATTTATTGTGGTCTTTTTTTGCCGCGCCCAGATTTGTAATAATGAGGATTATAAGAATTGCGGCAAACATTATGGTTGAAAGCGCGTTGATTTCAGGTTTTATTCCGCGCTTTGCCATCGTGTAGATTGAAATTGATAAATTGCTTACGCCGTTGCCGGTGGTGAAAAAGCTGATGATAAAGTCATCAATCGACATTGTAAGCGAAAGAAGAAATCCCGTAAACACACCGGGAAGAAGCTCCGGAAACATTATTCGCCAGAACGACTCTGTCGGCGTACAGCCAAGGTCCTGAGCCGCATCATACAGACTCCAGTCAAGCTGGCGTGCTTTGGGTAACACCGCGAGGATAACGTACGGAATACAGAAGGTGATGTGAGAGAGCAGCATTGTGAAAAATCCGAGGTCAAGCCCCATAAGCGTGAAAAGAAGCATAAGAGAGACACCGGTGACAATTTCTGCATTGAGCATCGGAATATAAGCGATGGAGAGAACGAGAGTGCTTCCGCCGCCGCGGCGTCTGGCAAGCCCGTATGCCGCCATAGAGCCGATGACCGTTGCGACAAGTGCCGCAAGAAATCCGCACAGCAGAGTTGTATAAAGCGAGGACATCAGTACGTCGTTTGAAAACAGCTGGCGATACCAGTCAAGCGTAAACCCCTGCCAGTTTGCGCGGGATTTAGACGCGTTGAATGAGAACACCATAAGAACGACTATCGGGGCGTACAAAAACGCGAGGACGAGACCGATATAGCATTTTGAAAGCTTTTTCATCGAAGTATTCTACCTCCGTTTCCGGTTCCCGACTCAACATCGCCGCGATTTATAAAGTACATAAATATAAGAACAATAACCATTATAACGACGCTGAGAGCACTTCCGAAGTGCCAGTCGTTTACAACGCGGAACTGCTGTTCGATAACGTCACCGATAAGCGGGACTTTGCCGCCGCCCATAAGCTGGGAGATAACAAACGTTGTAACGCTCGGAACAAAAACCATCGAAACGCCCGAAAGAATCCCCGGCACGGAGAAGGGGAGCGTTACGCGAAGAAATGCCTGAAAAGGGTTTGCACCGAGGTCTGCTGCAGCTTCAAGATGGCTTTCATCAAGCTTTAAGAGCGTTATGTAAATCGGCATAATCATAAACGGCAGGTAGTTATACACCGTACCCAGAATAACAGCTCCTTCGTTGTAGAGAAAACGAACCTTGGGCAAGCCAAAAGACGATAAAACAGTGTTGATAATTCCCGTGTTTTCAAGAATGGAAAGCCAGGAATATGTGCGGAGAAGAAAGTTCATCCACATAGGCAAAAGCATAAGAATCACGATGATGAATTTTGCACGGGAGCGGCTTCGTGCCAGAATGTAGGCGGCGGGATAGCCGCAAAGGATGCACACAAGCGTGGATATTATCGCAATTTTAAAGCTTTTCAGCACCACTCCGAGATACATGGGGTCTGCAAGGCGCGAAAACCCTTCAAAGGAGAATTCAAGACCCGTACCGCCCTCACGCGTAAACGCAAAGTAAATTACGATTGCAAGAGGGAGAAGCACGAACACCGCCGTCCACACATACAGCGGAATCAAGCAAGCATTTTTCTTCAAATCTCGACCTCCGAAATTTCATCAGAAGTAATTTTTTTTCTGTCGGGTGAGTTTTCGCTCTTGTGCATAACCTGGATGTTCTCAGGGTCAACGCGAAGCGAAACAACACTTCCGGGCGGGCAATTGACGGTAGACTGGGCGATAATCGTTTCGCCGCAGACATCAACGCGCATTTCGTAGTGAACACCCTTGAATATGGAAGAAACAACCTCGCCGGAGGGAAGTCCCTCGCACTTCGGCACGAGGATAACATCCTCGGGACGGAGAACAACATCAACCGGTGCATTTTCGCCGAAACCGCGGTCGATACACGGGAAAACGCAATCGAGGAACTTGACCTCAAGGTCGCGCACCATTGTCGCACAGAGGATGTTGCTGTCACCGATAAAGTCGGCAACAAACGCGTTTTTCGGCTCATTATATATATCCTGAGGTGTTCCTATCTGCTGGATTCTGCCGCCGTTCATAACGACGATGGTATCCGACATGGTAAGCGCCTCTTCCTGGTCGTGGGTGACGTATGCAAAGGTTATTCCGCTTTCCTGCTGGATGCGTTTGAGTTCTATCTGCATCTCCTTGCGCAGCTTTAGGTCAAGCGCGCCGAGCGGCTCGTCAAGAAGAAGAATATCCGGTTTGTTGATAAGCGCACGAGCAACGGCAACGCGCTGCTGCTGACCGCCGGAAAGGGTGGTTACATCACGGTCGCGAAATCCCCGCAAAGATACAAGCTCAAGCATTTCATCAACATCGCGGTCGATTTTCTTTTTATCCCATTTTTTAATATTCGGGCCGAAGGCAATATTTTCGCCGACCGTCATTTTCGGGAAGAGGGCATAGCGCTGGAAAACCGTGTTGATGTTGCGCTTGTGCGGCGGAACATCGTTTATGCGCTTTCCGCGATAGAATATATCTCCCTTTGTCGGAGTAAGAAATCCGCCGATGATTCGCAGAAGCGTTGTTTTTCCGCACCCGGACGGGCCGAGCAGGGTAAGAAATTCATTTTTCTCGATGTATAAATTTATTCCGTTTAAAATATCTGTTCCGTCAAAGGTTTTGTAGATGCCGGAAAGCTCTAAAATACGTTCTCCCATTTCGTTCTCCTGTAATTAAAAGTCTTTTCGTCTCCGCCAAAGGCGAAGATGAAACAAAGAAATCAAAAATTAGGTGGGGAGGATACCCAAAGCTGTGCTTTTGATTCTCCTCGCATCTCCGCCGGAGGCGGAGAAGAAAAAACTCAAAAGTTTGGAGGGGAAGATACCCACAGTATCTGAGCGGTGGACTTACCCCGGTTTTTTATGCTGTGTTGCTTATCTGCTTTAAAGTAAAACGCATCTCCGCGGCGTAACCGTTCTGTCTTCATGCCCAGCCGGAGTGTTATTGAGCCGGAGAGGACATAACCGAATTCTTCACCGGCATGGGGCATATCGACCGGGGTTTCCTTTCCGGGAAGAAGCTCATACAAAATCGGCTCCATCGAATTTCTCTGCGCTGTGGATACAAGCCAGGTCATTTTACCTATCTCATCCACATTTTTTTCGCACATATCTTCGCTTCTGTATACAACGGGTGCAGAATCGCCGGTCTGAGCAAAAAATTCCTCAAAGGAAGTGCCGAGGGCATCAAAAATATCCGACAACGTTGCCAGGCTCGGTGAGGTGCTGTTGGATTCAAGCTGAGAAATAAAGCCCTTTGAAAGCTCACAGCGGTCTGCAAGCTCCTGCTGGGTAAGCCCGTAATAAAGCCGGAGCAGCTTTATTCTTCCGCCTATATCAATATTCACGGTATCACCTTCACCCCTTCACGATATCAGCCCACGCAGGAAAAGCCTCCCGGCGTGGGTTTTGTAAAAATAAACTTTAAGTTTGGTAATGTGAAATACAATATAACATATCCACGTTGAAATGTCAATAGATTTTAAACATATTCCGTCAAAATTTTTACAGAAATTCCACTCCGGTTTCCATCTGCTTTTCCGGGATGATGTACAGAAAGGTGCATAGAAAAAGAAAAATAGAAGAAAAATGCTTGTTTTCCTTTACAACCTGTAAAGTTTGTGTTACAATAGTATTAATTATCTGCAAAAATGAAAAAGGAGTTTGAGATGATGAAGCTCGGCATCAAATCGGTTTCTTACATATTAATAGATATACTCTGTTTTTTTGCCGCATTTTTCTTTGCGGCTCTTTTGCGTTTTGATATGGTGTCCACAGAGGCATTTTCGTTTCTTGCGCGGGCGGGATGGATATACTACATCGTTTGCGCTGCGTGTGTTTTCGGTTTGGGGATTCTTCTCGGAACGTATCGCGCGCTGTTTGTAAGCATTTCGTTCCGAGATGTTTTGCGTCAGCTTGAGATTTCGTTTATAACGGTCATTGCGGCATGGCTTGCGCATCTTATATTTGAAATCCCGGTGTCGATGAGCATAACGCTTATGTTTGCATTCTTCTTTGCGGTTATGACCATCGGTGTGCGTTGTGTTGAGCATATTTTCAAGGGCTTTCTGATAACGCACCGCCAAGACGGCGAGAGCTTACGTCGGGTTATTGTAGTCGGCGCGGGTACAGCGGGGAATATGCTTATTCATATGCTTACAACGCACCGCGATATGGGGCTTATTCCCGTAGGCGTGGTAGATGATGATACCACAAAGCAGAATATGACACTTTCGGGAGTGCGGGTTCTCGGCAAAATCGAAGATGTGTCGCGCATAGCGAAGGAGCGCCGTGCGGATGAAATCATTGTTGCTATCCCCTCGGCGGATTCTGAAACATTCAAGGTTATTTATGAAAAGTGCCGAGGTGCGGGAATTTCTGTGAAAACATTCGGAAATCTTATGGATTTTCACCGGTTTATGTCGGGTACAAAGACTGCTCTCCGTGACCTTTCAATTGAGGATTTGCTTTTTCGCGATTCGATTAGAACGGATATGAGTACAGTTGAGAATTTCATGGAAGGCAAGTGTGTGCTCGTTACAGGCGGGGCGGGAAGTATCGGTTCAGAAATATGCCGTCAGGCACTGGAGTATGGGTGCCGTTATCTTGTCATTATGGACATAAACGAAAACGGACTTTTCTACCTGCAGAATGACCTGCTTGCAAAATACCCTCGTGAGCGCTTTTGCGTGAGAGTAGGCAGCGTGCGCGATAAGGAGAGAATGGGATATCTCTTCCGCCGCCATAAGTTTGACATTGTATATCATGCTGCTGCACATAAGCATGTTCCGCTTATGGAGGACAATGTTTTTGAGGCAGTCAAGAACAATATTTTCGGAACGAAAAACACCATTGAGTGTTGCCTTGAACACGGCGTTAAAAAATTTGTGCTTATATCCACGGACAAGGCTGTAAATCCGACGAACATAATGGGTGCCACAAAGCGCGCGGCAGAGCTTCTTGTTCAGAGATACAACGGGCGCGGGTGTGAGCTTGCTGCTGTACGTTTCGGAAACGTTCTCGGTTCAAACGGATCGGTTATTCCGATATTCAAAAAGCAGATTGAAGAGGGCGGTCCGGTTACGGTTACGCACCGCAATATAATGCGGTACTTTATGACTATTCCGGAAGCTGTGTCGCTTGTTCTCAATGCCGGTGCATCTGCACACGGCGGGGAAATTTTTGTTTTGGATATGGGACAACCCGTCAGCATTTATGACCTTGCCTGCAATATGATTGAGCTTGCCGGTCTTACTGTCGGGCGCGACATTGAGATTGAAATAACCGGACTTCGTCCCGGTGAGAAGATGTTTGAGGAATTAAAGCTTGAGGGCGAAACGCACACGCGCACAAACCACGATAAGATTTTCATTATGCATACGCAGGAGGCTACCGAGAAGGTCGATAAGGATATTGAGTATCTGTCAGAGCTTCTTGCGACTGACAGCGGCGAGTCTGCGCTGCGCGACGCCGTGTTCGAGACGATATCCATTGACTTTGCCGAAAGCACGCGGCACGGCGGAGAGCTTTCCGAGTTCTGCGAGCTGAAATAGGTCGAAAAAAAGTTATTGGATTTCTCTAAAAAGTGTTGATTTTTAAGGCATCAGGTGGTATACTTATAATACTGTAAAGTGTACTCTCGCAGGAAGGAAGTTATAAGACCAATGGAACTGGATCTGAAAAAAACCATATCGGTTCTTTTCTCTAAAATTTGGCTGATAGTTACAGTCACGACGCTCAGTGGCGTGCTTTTTCTGATAAGCAATCTCTTTTTTGTCACCCCGCTGTATACGTCTCAGGCGCTTCTTTACATATCAAATATGTCAGAGCGTAAGTCTTCCATCGTTACCACCAGTGATGTAAGCGTATCGCGTGAGCTTGTCAACACGTTCGTTGTCATCCTCAACAGCCGAACCGTTCTTGACAAGGTTGCAGAGCAGTCGGGGCTTGACTATACCTCAACAGAAATCAAGAGAATGATTTCTGCGGAAGCGGTTTCCTCTACTGAGGTTTTCCGTGTTTCCGTTACTCATGATGACCCCACCGAGGCGCAGATTATTGCAGATACAATTCTCAAGGTCGCGCCGAGTGAGATTAAGCGTGTTATGAACGCTGGCGCCGTATCAATTATCGACTATGCGACGCTTCCGCTTTCCCCCTCGTCCCCAAATATTTCGCGAAACACCGTGCTCGGGGCCATGCTTGGCGCTATGCTTACGGTTTTCATAATTCTCCTTACGGAGGGACTTGACAACCGCGTTAAGAGCGAGTTTGTCCTCTCCGAAAACTTTGACCTTCCCATCATCGGCATCGTTCCGTCATTCAAGCTTGCGGAAAAGACGCTGTCCGGCGGTAAGGTAAAGCGCAGAAGGAGGGTTGGCTGATGGGACGTATAAATATCCCTTTTCTTAAAAAGAAAAAAAAGATCAGTACATATGTCAAAAGCGAGCTTCTGACGGAAAACAGCCCGTTCATTATCAACGAGGCGTACAAATCCATGCGCACCAACCTTATGTTCATGCTTTCCGGCAATAAGAAGGTAATTGCGTTTACAAGCTCAACGGCAAACGAAGGAAAAACGACAACGTGCTTAAATACTGCCGTTGCGTTTTCCCAGACCGGCCACAAGGTTCTTGTAATTGATATGGATATGAGAAAGCCGCGTGTACACCGCTACTTTGAAATTCCGTCATCTCCCGGTTTTTCCGATAAGCTCGGAGGCTTTATAAAGGAGCTTCCGATATCAAAAACGGAATATGAAAACCTCTGGGTGTTGCCTGTCGGAACAATTCCGCCAAGCCCGCCGGAGCTTCTTATGACCACTATCTTTGACGAGGTTCTCTCACAGATTCGTGACGAGTATGACTATATATTTATCGACACCCCGCCGATACACGTTGTTACAGACCTTGCGATTATCGCAAGCAAGCTTGACGGTGTTGTATTTGTTGTCCGTGAGAATACGGTGGCATTAGAGGTTGTAAAGCAGTCGATAGACAGCCTTGAGCGTGTCGGTGCAAAAATCCTCGGCTTTATCCTTAACGACTCTGTCGGTGATTCGCTCTTCACGCAGTACCGCTACAGACGCAAGTACAAGGCACGTTACGGTTATACTTACGGATATAGCCTTCCGCCAAAGGAATAAGCTATGTATATTGATTTTCACTCTCACATTTTGCCCGGTGCCGACCACGGCTCCGACAGTCTCGGGATGAGCCTTTCTCAGCTTGAGTATGCCAAGGCCGCAGGTGTAAGCACCATTGTTGCCACGCCGCATTTTTACCCTGACGTGGATAACATTCCGGATTTTCTGGCGCGACGCGAAAAAGCGTATGATGAGCTTTGTGCCGTGAACACAAGCGGGATAAAAATTGTGAAGGCGGCAGAGGTTCAGCTTGGGATAAATATTGATAAGGAACCGGATCTTAAAAAGCTTTGTATCGGCGAGTCTGATTACATTCTGATTGAGTTTCCGCCCGAGCCGTGGCCGTGCTGGACACTTGATGCGGTTATGGGAATCATCCGGGAGCAGCGTTTACGTCCCGTTTGTGCACACATAGACAGAATATCCCATATCGGACGGGAAAAGATATTAAAGCTTAACATTGACGTTCAGATGAATGCTTCGGCACTTCTGGATTCAAGGCATCACAGACGGTATTATCTCGACCTTATCGCGGATGATGCTGTTCATGTCCTCGGAAGCGATACGCACGGTGACGGTAAGCTGTCATATAAGGATTTCGCATATGCGGTGAAGAAGATAGGCAAGATGATGCCGTATCTTACCGCGAATGCAGAAAAAATCATCACGCCGCGCGATAAGTCACGGCAAATTAAATTAAGTCTGTAAGGCAATATCACACATTGCCTGCAATAGGAAAATTTTTCAAGGAAGGTGTTTAACACTATGAAAAAAACATTGAAAATCATGCTCGCAGCAGTTCTCAGCATCGCAATGCTCCTTACATTTGCTGCAGCCGCAGAAGACACACTCACAAACGCAGGTACGGCTGACCTTGTAACAGCTACCGCACCTGAAAGCGAAACAATTGACACTCATCACGATGAACACGCTCTTGACGCTTTTGCTGATGCTCCGGCTTTTGACAGCTGGAAGTATCAGGGTCTTAACTGTGCTGTCAACAATGGCACAATGACAGGCCACGATAACAAAATTCGTCCGGATGACTCTCTCACACGTGCAGAGATGGTCACAATGATGGTTCGCGTTCTCGGTGCACACGCAACAAAGGCTCAGATTGAGCATTATGTTGACGTTGTTGCAGGACAGTGGTACTACGAGGCACTTCAGTCTGGTGTTGCTGTTAAGATTATCAACGGTTCCGGCGATAAGATGATGCCGAACAGCCCCATCACACGTGAGCAGACATTTACAATTCTTGCACGTACATTCCTTTTCTCCGCAGACACAGATGCAGCGGCAGATTTTGTAGACAACAGCAAGGTTTCATCCTGGGCAAAGAACGCAACAAACGCTCTTATTGATGCCGAGGTTGTTCGCGGCGACAACACAAAGACTCTCCGTCCGCAGGACAACGTTACACGTGCAGAGTTTGCTGCAATGCTTGACCGCGTTGCTTGCCTCTTTGTAAACACAAGTGCTAATTACTCCGGCAAGAAGGTTACCGGCAGCATTATCGTAAACGATGCTACTGCTGACCTTTCCGGTGCAACAATCGAAGGCGACCTCATCATCACAGATGCTGTCGGCGCCCAGAACATTGACCTTTCCAACGTTACAGTTACCGGCCGTATCGTTATCCGCGGCGGTGATGTTAACCTCAATCAAGGCACAACAGCTGCACAAGTTGTTGTCGGTAATCCGACCGGTGCTTCCAAGGTTACTGCTGCTGAGGGCGTAGAAGTTCCGAAGGTTGTTGTTGCTGAAAACGCAAACGACGTTGAAATCGACGTTCCCGCTAAGGAAGTTGTTATTGACTCCTCCAAGAACGAAGTTGTTATCAACAAGGACGCTGAAGAAGTTACCGTTAACGGTTCTGACAACACAGTTAAGGTTACCGAGGGAACAAAGGTTGACAGCGTTAAGACAGAGGGTAACAACACAAACGTTGCTGTTGACAAGGGCGCTAAGGTTGAGAACGTAACGGTTAACGGTGAGTCCTCCAAGGTTACAGGCTCCGGTGACGTAGGCAATGCTACGGTCAACGGCTATGATTCCAAGGTTGAGACTCCGAACACAAACGTAACAGACAACAGCCCTGCAACAAAGCCGGGAACAGATGATACAACAAAGCCGAGCACAGGCGATGATAAGACTGACAGCGGCAAGGATGATGGTAAGAACGAAGGCCAGGGACCGGATGGAAGCAACGACAAAAATAATGGGCCTGCTTCTCTCCCAGGTAGTTCAAGCGGAAATACAACTGTTTCTACTCCTGTAGAGCTTGTTGAAGGCGGCACATACATCACTCGTAAGGGCGGCGACAATTTCGTGGCTGATATTAAAACCGAGAGTGATATTCAGGTTGTAGAGTTTGACTTTAGAGACGAAGCTCTTGAGCAGGAATATGAGATACTGTTTGTTGAGACAAAAGCAGGTAAAGCTGTTGATTGCGTACAGAAACTTGTTTCTTTTGACTCAGATACAGAAGTAACGCTTGCAAGCATTATCGCAGGCATTTTGGATACTGAAGCGAACACCAATGACGATGCTCTTGTTCCGATTAACGGAGATGCGCTTACTCATGAGTCCCTTGTGGAAAACATGATACTGGCTTACGATATGTATGTTGCTTATGAAGATACCTTCAAAGAAGGATTTGGCATTGAATGCGCAAAAGATGCCGAAAAAATCACTGCTACATTTGACGGTACAATCGACGGCAAGCCATTTAGGCTTCGCTTAATTGTTGCAGCACAATAACTAAGATTATTTTTCCATCTTTTCGTGCCCACTTTACGAAACACCCGCGGGGATTTTTCCCGCGGGTGTTTCGGCGTATGTTGTGGGCTTGACATAGTAAAGTGCTTTGTGCTACAATATAGAAGCTTGGAGACAAGCACAAAGAGAGCTACCACAAACGGGTAGGCGGTTAGCCCTTTCGTAATCACGGAGGGCATTTTCCCTCCGGAAAGGAGGGCGAGTGCTTATGATGTACATAACCTTGCAGGATTTTCTGCAAATTTGTTTAATAGTCATAGCGCTTATTGGTCTGTATTTTCAGACAAAAAAATAACCGCCCCGGCCAAGGTTCGGTTATTTTGACTGATATCACGGGCTGACCGTCTGCCAGTAGCCTCTTTGTATTTATATTATATATTGATACGGTTGATTTGTCAACCGTTTTTTCGTGGATGTGGTATAATATATCTTCCTTTCTTGTTGTCATTTGCTTTTTTCTTAAATATATTATACCACATCCGCTCCGCTCAGGATGACATGGAAACATTTTATCCGCTGCTTTATCAGCGACAAAGCGTGGGGTTTCAAAGGGGACCGCAAGAGGTCCCCTTTGTGATACATTGTTCTATTTCACAGAAGCGCAAAGCACGCCATCCTTCAAATCAACGATGATCACGCTCTTTTCTGCCGGTGCCTCGGCAATTATCAGCCGTCCGACCAGCGTTTCAACCCTGCTTTGGATAAAGCGGCGGAGCGGACGTGCGCCGTATATCGGCTCGAAGCCGTTTTCAATTATATAATCGCATGCGGCATCGGTGACCTCAAGAGTAAGCTTTTGCGCGTCAAGCCGCTTTTGCAAATCGGCAAACATAAGCTTTAAGATGTTTGTTATATCCTGGCGCGTAAGCGGACGGTAGAATACGATTTCATCAAGACGGTTTAAAAACTCGGGGCGGAACTGCATTTTCAGAAGGGAAGAAACACGCTCTCTCGCATCCACAGCAATATCTCCGTCGGCGGTAATTCCGTCAAGGATTATATCCGAGCCGAGGTTAGAGGTGAGGATGATAATTGAGTTTTTAAAATCAACCGATCGTCCCTGAGAGTCGGTGATGCGTCCGTCGTCAAGCACCTGAAGCAGAATGTTAAACACATCCGGATGTGCCTTTTCAATTTCATCAAAGAGGACAACAGAATACGGTTTTTTGCGTACGGCTTCCGTAAGCTGGCCGCCTTCTTCGTAACCGATATATCCGGGAGGTGCGCCGACAAGGCGGGACACGGAGTGCTTCTCCATATATTCCGACATATCTATGCGGACAAGGTTCTTTTCATCGTCAAAAAGAGCTTCGGAAAGCGCCTTTGCAAGCTCAGTCTTGCCGACACCGGTCGGGCCGAGGAACAGAAAGGAGCCGATTGGCTTTTTCGGGTCGGCAATACCAGCGCGTGAGCGCAGAATAGCCTCGCTTACCACGGTTACCGCTTCATCCTGACCGACAACACGCTTGTGAAGAATATCGGAAAGAGCAAGGAGCTTTTCACGCTCGCTCTCCAAAAGCTTTGATACGGGTATGCCTGTCCAGCGGCCAATTATTTTTGCTATTTCCTCATCCGTGACCTTGTCGCGGAGAAGATTGCTTTGTCCCTCGGCGGCTTCTGCCGCCTTTTCTGCCTGTTCAATCTCGGCGCGAAGCTGCGGCAAACGTCCGTATTTAAGCTCTGCCGCGCGGTTGAGGTCATACTTTTCCTCTGCGCGTTCAATTTCGGTGTTCAGATTTTCAAGCTCTGCGCGAAGTGTTTTCAGCTTTTCGATAGAGCCTTTTTCGTTTTCCCACTTTGCACGCATTTCGGCAAAGTCACTTCTCATCTCGGAAAGCTCGCGCTGTATTTCCTCAAGATGCTCGTGCGATGCTTCATCCTTTTCGCGAAGCAGAGCAGCTTCTTCTATCTCGTGCTGCATGATGCGGCGGGAGATATCGTCAAGCTCTGCGGGCATTGAATCAATTTCAGTGCGTATCATCGCGCACGCCTCGTCAACAAGGTCAATTGCCTTGTCGGGAAGGAAGCGGTCTGATATATAGCGTGATGAGAGGACAGCGGCAGAGATAAGCGCCTGATCCTGAATTTTAACGCCGTGGAAAATCTCATATCGCTCGCGGATTCCGCGAAGGATGGATATTGTATCTTCAACTGTGGGTTCATCGACAAGCACCGGCTGGAAACGGCGTTCCAGTGCGGCATCTTTTT
This sequence comes from Eubacteriales bacterium, assembly GCA_045537045.1. Classification (GTDB taxonomy): domain Bacteria; phylum Bacillota; class Clostridia; order Oscillospirales; family JAAYXM01; genus SIG480. Next base: position 16,181 of record JAZSOS010000006.1, on the reverse strand, counting down.
CAATGTAAAGGCGGTATTCGTTAAGCGTTGTTGCGCCGATGCAGTGAAGCTCGCCCCTTGCAAGAAGCGGTTTTAAGAGATTCCCCGCGTCCATTGCACCGTCTGTTTTACCTGCGCCCACGATGGTGTGAAGCTCATCTATAAAGAGAATGATTTTGCCGTCGCTTGACTTTATTTCATTTAAAACTGCCTTTAATCTTTCCTCAAATTCGCCGCGGAATTTTGCACCTGCGATAAGTGCGCCCATATCAAGAGAGAATATCGTGCGGTCGCGAAGCGTTTCGGGAACATCACCGCGGACAATGCGTGAGGCAAGTCCCTCAGCAATAGCTGTTTTGCCGACACCCGGCTCACCGATGAGAACAGGGTTGTTTTTAGTTTTACGCGAGAGAATGCGTATAACATTGCGTATCTCTGTATCGCGCCCGATTACGGGGTCAAGCTTCTTATCCCGTGCAAGCGCGGTTAAGTCTGTGCCGTACTTTTTAAGTGCATCATATGTGCTTTCGGGGTCATCAGATGTTACGCGCGCATTGCCGCGCACCTCGGCAAGAACCTGTAAAAACTTATTGGTAGTAATCCCGTTTGCATCGAAAAGCTTTTTGAGGGAAGACGAGGGCACATCGAGAAGCCCAAGCATAATATGCTCTACGGAGATATATTCATCCCGAAGGCTTTCTGCGCGTTTTTCCGCGGCATTAAGCGCGGCTTCCGCATCGCGGGAGACATATACGTCAGAGCCGCCGGAGACCTTTGCAAGCCTTTCTATAAGCGAGCGCACGTCATCGCGAAGGCCAGCTGCACCGAGTTTTTTCAGAAGCTCGGGAATAAGACCGCCGTCCTGCGAAACAAGCGCAAAAAGCAGATGCTCCTGCTCTATCTGGGGATTGCCGTATTCAAGGGCACAGCTTCGTGCGTCCTGTATTGCGTCAATTGACTTTTTGGTAAGTTTCTGCATATTCATATTAAGTAACCTCCTTTGCAGATGGTGAAAACAGATGTAAAACTTTCCTCTGTCTGTATTTTTAGTATACCACGCAGAGGTAAATTATCAAGCATTTTTTGTAAAATTATTTGCTTATTTTCTGTAAAAAAATTGTGAATAAAAAGAGAAAAAGAGCGGTTCGCGCATAAGAACCGCTCTTTTTCTCTATGTTTTGCAATAGGAGTGTGGGGAGGAGTAACAGAGAAAAGATTATTATCAAATTTATGTAAACGGTTTTTCAACCGATTACGTATATTATTATAGACCGATTTTGTTAACAAATAAATCTTTATCTGTTACGAAGATGTTAAACTTCATTTGATTTCGCCTTTTTTCGCAGTTTATTGCGCTCGCGAAGCGAAAGAAAGAAGCGGGAAAGAAGCGATGCACACTCATCTTCAAGCACGCCGCCGCAAAGAGCCGGCTTGTGGTTATACGGCAAATCAAACAGATTTACCACCGAGCCGCAGGAACCGGCTTTGGGGTCATACGCGCCGAAGACAACGCGCTCAACTCTTGAATTTATGCACGCGCCGGCGCACATCGGGCACGGCTCAAGCGTGACATAAAGCTCACAGCCGACAAGGCGAAAGCTCTCCACATGGCGGCATGCTTCGTTTATTGCTATTATTTCGGCGTGGGTAAGCGGGTTTCCGCTGCTCTCGCGCAGGTTATATCCGCGCCCGATTATCTCGCCGTCAAGAACGATTACGCATCCGACTGGAGCCTCTCCGAGCTCTGCTGCCTTTTCCGCAAGGGCAATCGCCTCACGCATATAAAACTCATCGTTTCTTACATTTTCCACGGCATCAGTTCCTCTGGCTGTGGATAGGTGCTGGAATACGTCCGCCGCGGGAAATGAATTTCTTTGGAGAGCAGGTGCTTATCGGCATAACGGGAGCTTCGCCGAGAAGTCCGCCGTAGTTTACAAAGTCGCCGACTCCCTTGCCGTAGGCGGGAATAACGCGCACAGCCGTTGTTTTGTTGTTTACAACGCCGATTGAGATTTCGTCTGCAATAATTGCGGATATAACCTCCGGCGGAGTATCGCCGGGTATTGCTATCATATCAAGACCGACCGAGCAGACAGCGGTCATTGCTTCTAACTTATCAAAAGAGAGATATCCCTTTGATGCGGCTTCTATCATTCCCGCATCCTCGGATACAGGGATAAATGCGCCGGAAAGACCTCCGACGTGCGGTGATGCCATAACGCCGCCTTTCTTTACTGCATCATTGAGAAGGGCAAGTGCCGCGGTCGTGCCGTGGCTTCCAACGGAGGAAAGCCCCATTTCCTCTAAGATGTGGGCAACGGAGTCGCCGATTGCGGGAGTAGGAGCGAGAGAAAGGTCAACAATACCAAAGGGGATACCAAGGCGCTCTGCCGCAGTTTTTGCGACAAGCTGACCTGCACGCGTAATCTTAAACGCAGTGCGCTTTACCACCTCTGCAAGGTCGGTGAGGTTAACGTCACCTGCGCGCTTTATTGCCTTGTGAACAACACCGGGACCGGAAACACCGACGTTTATAACGGCTTCACCCTCGCCGACACCGTGGAAAGCACCTGCCATAAAGGGGTTATCCTCGGTTGCGTTAGCAAATGCAACAAACTTTGCGCACGCAACGCTCTCGCGCTCACGCGTGAGATATGCCATACGGCAGACAAGCTCGCCGAGAGTTTTAACGGCATCCATATTGATGCCCGCGCGTGTGGTTGCAACGTTTACAAACGAGCATACGCGCTCAGTTTCCGAAAGCGCTTCGGGAAGAGTTTCAATAAGGTTTTTGTCGCCTCGCGTCATACCCTTGTGGACGAGCGCACCGTAACCGCCGATGAAGTTTATGCCAAGTGTTTCTGCCGCGCGGTCAAGCGCACGGGCAAGCACGGGAACATCGGAAGATTCACACGCATCGGCAAGAAGAGAAACGGGAGTTACGGAAACACGCTTGTTGACGATGGGAATACCGTATTCACAGGCAATTCCATCTGCGGTTTCTACAAGCTTTTCCGCAGTTTTAGTCACCTTGTCATAAACGCGGTCGGAGACGCGCCCTATATCACTACCGCAGCAGTCGCGCAGAGATATACCCATCGTTACGGTGCGTATATCCAGATGCTCCTCTTCTATCATTTTTATAGTTTCAAGAATGTCAAAAGAATTAATCATAAAGTTTAAACCTCGACTTAAATTCTGTGCATTGTGTTGAAGATATCCTCATGCATTGCAAGGATTTTAAGCCCCATGCTGTCACCGAGGCAGGAAAGCTCGGTGGAAAGGGCGGAAAAGTCAACAGTGCTTGATGAGATATCCACAAGCATAACCATAACAAACATATCCGACAGAACGCTCTGGTTAATATCGAGAATGTTTATTTTCTTTTCGCTTAAAACATTGGAGACCGCGGCAATGATGCCGGTTGTGTCTTTACCTATAACTGTTACAACTGCGCGCATAATGATTTTCCTTTCTTATTCCTTTCTTATATAGCCGTTAAGCGGACGTACAAGATGCTTGGATAATTCCAAAGCGTCTAAAACATCACCGATTATACGGTTTGATATCAAAAATCCCTCAGGAGTAAGAGACCATTTGTGTCCGTCGAATTCCGCGTGGCCTGTTTTATGGTATTTAAGCAGCACCTTTTCTATCTCGTCAAAATACGTGAGATACCGTTTTTCCAGAACATCTCCTGAGATGCCGTCACGTGTTCGAAGACCCAGCATAAGGTATTCTCCGCAACGTGCAGATTCATTGATAGTTTCGATTTTGTCTATAACCTCATCGTGGTTTGCAATTGCGTCGATATACAGAGCTGTGTCACGGACGTATGAAAAGCGCTTTTTCCCAACAAGCGAATGTGCAGATGGACCGAACCCCCAATACTCTCCGAGCGTCCAGTACTTCATATTGTGGCGGCTGTGATATCCCTCTTTTGCAAAGTTGGATATTTCATACTGCTCATACCCTTCATCGCGAAGTCTTGTCACTGCGGCAAGATACATATCCGCCTGTTCATCGTCTGACGGGAGGAAGAGAGTTTCCGGTCTCTCCGCGAGAGGGGTTCCCTCTTCTATTTTCAGGCAGTAGCAGGAGATATGCTCGGGAGACAGAGCGATTGCGGCATCAAGAGAATCGAGAAAAGTTTCTGCCGTCTGCGAGGGAAGCCCGTACATAAGGTCAAGGGAGAGGTTTGAAAATTTCGCCCGGCGCGCCATTTCTACCGCGAATTTAACGTCATCAAACGTGTGGGTGCGCCCAAGCGTCCTAAGCTCTGCGCGGTCGGCAGACTGCATACCGAAAGAAAGACGGTTAAATCCTGCACGGCGGAGCCGTTTAAGCATCGGGTAGGTAACGGAGTTGGGGTTTGCCTCACACGTTACCTCGCATTTTTCCGAAACGCGGAATGAACGGAGAATAGCGCCGAGGATTTTTATAAGGTTTTTCTCGCCGATTGCGGTGGGAGTTCCGCCGCCGAAGTATATCGTGTCTACTTCATAATCAGAGGAGCGAAGATGCGCCTCCGCTATATGGTTTATAACTGCATCGGCGTATTCTTTATATTCGTTTTTGTTTCCGCATTTTGAGTAAAAATCGCAGTAAGCGCATTTTGAAAGACAAAACGGAATGTGGATATATATGCCGAGCGGTGTCATAAAAGCCTCCTCTTTTATTCGTCGAGCTTAAGCACTGCCATGAAGGCATCCTGCGGAACCTCAACCGAGCCGAGATTACGCATACGCTTTTTACCTTCCTTCTGCTTTTCAAGCAGCTTTTTCTTACGCGTGATGTCACCGCCATAGCACTTTGCAAGAACGTCCTTACGAAGTGCCTTTACGGTTTCGCGCGCAATAATCTTGCTTCCGATTGTAGCCTGAATCGGAATTTCAAATAGCTGGCGCGGGATATGCTCTTTAAGCTTTTCGGCAAGGCGGCGTGCGCGGGAATATGCCTTTTCGGAATGAACGATAAAGGAAAGCGCGTCAACCGGATCGCCGTTTAAGAGAATATCAAGCTTAACAAGCTCGCTCTTGCGATACCCCGAAAGCTCATAGTCAAGGGAAGCATAGCCGCGGGTTTTGGATTTAAGAGCATCGAAAAAGTCGTAAATAATTTCATTGAGCGGGAGATTATAGTGAAGCTCAACGCGTGTCTGGTCGAGGTATTTTGTATCCTTATATTCGCCACGGCGCTCCTGACAAAGCTCCATTATATTTCCGATATATTCAGTGGGGGAGATAATGTTTGCGGAGACAAACGGCTCTTCCGCCCACTCAATCTCCGAGGGATTCGGATAATTGAGCGGATTTGTAATCATAAGGGTTTCGCCGTCGGTCTTTTTGACCTTATAGATAACGCTGGGTGCGGTTGTGATAAGGTCAAGGTTATATTCGCGCTCAAGGCGCTCCTGAATAACCTCCATATGAAGAAGTCCTAAAAAGCCGCAACGGAAACCAAAGCCGAGAGCGGCAGAGGATTCCGGCTCATAGGTCAGGGAGGCGTCGTTGAGCTTTAATTTGTCAAGTGCATCGCGAAGATCGGGGTATTTTGCGCCGTCTGCGGGGTATACGCCGGAGAAAACCATCGGGCGTACGGTGCGGTATCCGGGAAGCGGCTCACTTGCAGGGTTTTCTACACCTGTGACGGTATCGCCAACCTGCGTGTCGGTTACGTTTTTGATGCTTGCCGTGAAGAAACCGACCTCGCCGGCAGAAAGGCAGTTTGTCTTTTTCTCACCGCGCGGCAGCATATAACCGGTCTCGACAACTTCAAACTGCGCACCGGATGCCATAAGCTTTATCTTCATTCCGGGGCGAAGCTCACCCTCCATAACGCGCAGATAGACGATAACACCGCGGTATGAATCGTAACGGCTGTCAAAGATAATTGCGCGCAAGGGGGCAGTTTCATCCCCCTTTGGCGCAGGAATATTTTTTACGGCGTATTCAAGAACATCGCCGATATTAAGTCCCATCTTTGCACTTATTGCGGGTGCATCCTCGGCGGGGATGCCGATGATGTCTTCAATCTCGCCCTTTACGCGCTCGGGGTCTGCAGAGGGCAGGTCTATCTTGTTGATGACGGGAAGCACCTCAAGGTCATGCTCTATTGCAAGGTAGGTGTTTGCAAGCGTCTGCGCCTCTATCCCCTGGGATGCGTCAACAACGAGAAGCGCACCCTCGCACGCGGCGAGCGAGCGGGAGACCTCGTAGTTGAAGTCGACATGTCCGGGGGTGTCGATAAGATTTAAGACATATTCATTTCCGTCCTCAGCGATATAGTCCATCCGCACGGCACGTGCTTTTATCGTGATACCGCGCTCTCGCTCAAGCTCCATATCATCAAGAAGCTGATTTTCCATTTCGCGCTCGGTAACTGCTTTGCAATGCTCGAGCAGTCTGTCTGCAAGCGTGCTCTTGCCGTGGTCGATGTGAGCGATAATACAAAAATTTCTGATATTGTCCTTTTTTGCCACAGTAAGATTTCCTCGGCTTTCTTATTCGATTGTGATTGACTTTATAATCACGGGAGTTGTGGGTTTATCGGAATAGTCGGTTTCGACGGATGCGATTTCATCAACAACCTCAATCCCTTCGACAACACGGCCGAATGCCGCATACTGACCGTCAAGATGCGGAGCGTCCTTATGCATAATGAAGAACTGGCTTCCGGCAGAGTTGGGCATCATGGTACGAGCCATGGAGATAACGCCGCGCGTGTGGCGGATGGGGTTATCAACGCCGTTTGACTTAAACTCACCCTTGATTGTGTGACCGGGGCCGCCGGTACCCGTTCCGAGCGGGCATCCGCCCTGAATCATAAAGCCCGGGATAATTCTGTGGAATGTAAGTCCGTCATAAAAGCCGTCACGGACAAGCTTTTCAAAGTTTTCTACAGTAATCGGAGCTGCAGAGCTGTCAAGCTCAAGCTTAATCTTTTTTCCGTTTTCCATTTCAATAATTACCATTATAATAGTCCTCCAAAAAATATTGTATGAGAATATTATACACTGTTTTTTGAAAAAGTCAATTTTTACTGTAAATATGTTCGGCGTTTAAATAGCTATGGACAGCTGAAAAAATAACAAAAGAGCCGCGACAAAATCTGTCGCAGCTTAATTATATCATCCCAAAGTATGTTTAATCTCTTCAAGCAGGCGGTGAAGATCTTCCATCGTGGATATGCTGACAACGCGCGTTTTATACGAGTTCGCACCGCGTACACCGCGAAGATACCATGCTATGTGCCTCCGCGCCTCAAGTGCGGCGACTCTTTCGCACGTGTTTTCCGCGCTTTTGCGTATCTGTGCCTCTGCAACATCAAGGCGCTCTGCAAGCGGGGGAAGGGGCGGGATATCCACGCCGTCAATCGCCGCGCGGCACTGTGAGAATATCCACGGACAGCCAAACGCCGCCCTGCCCACCATAACACCCGAAGCACCTGTCCAGCGCAGAATTTTTGCGGCATCGGCACCCTCAAAAACATCTCCGTTTGCAAGAACGGGAATGCTGACGGCAGAAGAGACATCGCGGATGATATCCCAGTCTGCACGGCCGGAGTACATTGCCACGCGCGTTCTTCCGTGAACAGCAAGAGCATCGGCGCCCGCATCCTCAAGAACCTTTGCAAACTCCACGGCGTTTACACTGCCACTGTCCCAGCCTTTGCGGAATTTTACCGTTACGGGAACGGATATGCCGCGCTTCACTTCGCGCACGATTTCCGCGGCAAGAGCCGGATTTTTCATAAGTGCTGAGCCGTCACCGTTATTTACGATTTTGGGTGTAGGGCATCCCATATTTATGTCTATGAAATCGCAGCCGGTGCGCTCAAGCGCAATTTCCGCCGCTTCACGCATCACGTGCGGATCGTTTCCGAAAAGCTGAACGCCGAATGGGCTCTCACCATCGTTTCGGATAAGAAGCGAGCCTGTTTTGCTGTCCTGATAGACGAGAGCGCGGGATGAGACCATTTCCGTATATGTGATGTCCGCACCGCAGTCGCGGCAAACAGCGCGAAACGCCGCATCCGTAACGCCTGCCATCGGTGCGAGGGCGAGCGGGCGGGTTTTAAAAATTTCAGATATGTTCAAAGAGAAAACCTCCGATAGAATATTCCGGAAATATTGTATCATATTATAAATAAATCGGCAAGAGCTTGAATCGGAAAGTTTTTTGTGCTAAAATGATTTCAAGTAAGACTATACAAAAAGAGGTAAAGACGTGAAGTATAACTACCACACTCATACGAGCAGATGCGGACATGCTACCGGAACACCGGAGGAGTATGTTGTAATAGCTATCGAAAACGGAATAAAGCATATGGGATTTTCTGATCATATTCCGCTGCGTTTTTCCAACGGGACGGAATCCCATTACAGAGTTCCGGTATGCGAGGCTGAACGCTATTGCGAGGAGATACGCTCACTTAGCGAAAAATATAAAGACAAAATTGATTTGAAGGTCGGGTTTGAGACGGAATACTATCCGGAGCTTTTTGGTGAAATGCTGAAAAACGCTGTGCAGTGGGGCGCAGAATACCTCATTTTAGGTCAGCACTATGTAAGACCTGAAAATACGGGCGCACGCCATACAGTAAATGAAACGAAAAGCCCGGAGGAATTAAAGGAATATACAGATTCGGTAATTGCGGCGATGCAGGAAAAAGTATTCACCTATGTAGCTCACCCTGACGTTTTCAACTTCACCGGTGACGAAGGGCTTTACCGCGAAGAGGCACGGAGACTGTGTGTCGCAGCAAGAGAGATGAATGTGCCGCTTGAAATAAATTTCTTAGGTATCCGCGGAGGCAGGCATTATCCGCGTGAAGACTTCTGGGAGGTTGCCGGAGAGGAAAAAGCGCCTGTTACATTCGGGTTTGATGCGCACGAGCCGGAAAGTGCATTTGATAGTGAATCGCTTATCAAGGCGAAGATGATGGTTGGAAAATATAATTTAAACTATATAGGTGAGCCTGAACTGATATTGATTCGGGATATGCAGATATAAATATGAGTTGATGTGTCGAAAAAAGGCGGAAATGGATTGAAAAAAGATATTTTTTGTGGTATAATTTTACTGCCACAAAAAAATTAAAAGGAGTTGGTAACATGGAAAAGCTTGAAAAACTTTTCAAAATCAAAGAAAGAGGCAGCAGTGTCCGTACGGAGATTATCGCAGGTATCACAACATTCCTGGCAATGTCGTATATACTCGCGGTTAACCCCGGTTATCTGGGAGGAATTCCGGGCGCAACCCCTGCAGGCATCTTTATGGCAACGGCTATTTCTGCTGCAATTGCAACACTGTGTATGGCATTTTTTGCTAACTATCCTGTTGCATTGGCGTCCGGTATGGGTCTGAATGCGTTTTTTGCATTCACTGTCTGCGGCGCCATGGGCTATTCCTATGAAGTTGCGTTGACTTCAATCCTTGTTGAAGGTATCATCTTTATGATTCTTTCGCTCTTTAAGTTCCGCGAAGCACTTGTTAACAAGATTCCGAACAATCTCAAATTCGGCATCACGGCAGGTATCGGTTTATTCATCACAATCATCGCTCTTATCAATGCAAAGATTGTTGTTGCAGACCCGGCTACAACCGTCGCTCTCGGTGATTTGTCATCCACGGGTGTTGTTCTTGCTTTGGTAGGACTTCTCCTCATCGGTGTTTTCAACCACTTCAAGGTTCCGGGAGCAATTCTTCTCGGTATCATTGCCACATGGGTTCTCGGCATTGTTGCAGAGCTTATCGGCTGGTATGTTCCGGATCCGGCAAACGGTATTTATTCCGTAATCCCGAACCTCTCCGTGGAAGCAATCAAGGCAAATTTTGCTGCTCCGGCACTGTTTAAGTTTGACTTCGGATTTATAGCGAAGAACCTTGTAGGCTTCATTATTGTTACATTCACATTCCTTTACACAGACATTTTTGACACCGTTGGCACTCTCATCGGCGTTGCTCAGAAGGGCAACCTCCTTGATGAGAAGGGCGAGCTTCCGAAAGCAAGCGGCGCTTTGATGGCTGACGCTGTCGGTACTGTTGTTGGTGCTTGCCTCGGTACATCAACGGTTACAAGCTATGTTGAGTCAAGCGCAGGCGTAGCAGCAGGCGGAAAGACCGGTCTTGCTTCGGTTGTTACTGCTGTAATGTTCCTTATTGCAATCGTGTTTGCACCTATCTTCCTTGCAATTCCGGGATTTGCTACAACTCCCGCTATGCTTTATGTTGGTCTTCTGATGCTCTCGGCAATCAAGAAGGTTGACTTTGATGGCGATGCAGCAGACACAATCGGTGCATTCCTTGCAATCGTTATGATGCCGCTTACATACTCAATCGCAAACGGCATTATGTTCGGTATTCTCGCATGGGTTATTCTTAAGCTTCTTTGCGGTAAGGCTCGTGACATCAGCGGTGTAATGTGGATTTCCGTCGCACTGTTCGCGGCTTACATTGTACTGAAAGTTTTGGGACTTGCATAAAATCTATATCGGATACCATTGAAAAGGGGCAACATTCAAAAATGAAAGAGTTTTATACAATTGACATATCCGGGATATCGCGTGATTTGCCGCTTTGCAAACTCAACGAAAGCTTATACATCGGCGCATTTGTTATGTTCGGCGATGTTGAGCTTACAAAAAAGGCGGCAGAGGAACTTTTAAAGCTCGCTCCCGAATATGATGTTATGATTACTGCGGAATCAAAGGGAATACCGCTTTTGTATGAAATGGCGCGACAGGCAGGAACTAATTATTACATTGTGGCAAGAAAGTCGCCCAAGCTTTATATGAAAGATGTAATCAGCGTAGAGGTTGATTCAATAACAACCAGCCATACGCAGACGCTGTATCTCGATTCCAAAGACGTCGAAGCAATGAAAGGAAAGCGTGTTCTTGTTGTGGATGATGTTATCAGCACGGGAGAATCGCTTGCAGCTCTTGAAAAGCTCATTGTTGCGGCGGGTGGCAATATTGTCGCTAAGATGGCAGTTCTTGCAGAGGGCGATGCTATTGACAGAAAAGACATAACATATCTTGCTCCGCTTCCGCTTTTCGACACGGAAGGAAACCCGATATAACGATAAAAAGGCTTAAAAGACAATTTCCGAAATCGGAAATTGTCTTTTTCTTTGTTATATGATATAACAACCTCACGGCGTGAAGCAGATGCCTTGCGCTGCAAGCCATCTGGCGCCAGAGAGAACGTTTTATCATAAATTTTGAAAATCGAAGATTTTTTAGAAGCTTCGCTTCTTTGCTTTTTCTTGAACAGAAAAAACATTTATGATATAATGAGCTTAAGTGAAGATGAAAGGGAATGATGAGATGAAAAACGGAAAGCTTCAGGTTGCACTTATTGGGTGCGGAATGATAGGCCACGGCCATGCCGAAGGCGTTGCCCGTGACGGAAGAGCGGAAATTGCGGCGGTGGTTTACGGTAAAAACCGCGAAGCGGCAGAGGATTTTGCAGAAAAATACGGCATACCATTTGTGACGAATGACTACCGCGAGGTAATAGAGCGCGGAGGGATTGACATTGCAATCGTGGCAACACCGAACGCATGTCACGCTGAGGCAACAACTGCTTTTAAAATATCTGGTTCAATCTTCAAAACACAGCAATTTACACGCAGGGATATCAAGCGCTTTGGCAAAATTCTGGCAGAGAAATGGCAAAATATTGGCAAAAACTTGGCAACACAAAAATTCGATTGTGTGATAATATAATCACAAGCCTGAAAACGCACACTTTTTCGGTGTGCGCTTTTGTTTGTCGAGCGGAGAGGAGAGATGAAAATGACGTAAAAACCAATTGAAAAAGAAAACAAACGGTGCAGATTGGACTCTGAAGCACAAAGGCTTGTTGCCGGAATATTATATTACTCCAGATGAGCTGGAAACTCTCGGTTGGGAATCAGGTAAAAGGGTATCAAAATTTACTGACGGCAAAATGTTTTTTAAAGGCATTTACGATAATGATGACCTTCATTTGCCGCAAAAGCCAGAACGAATATGGTATGAAGCAGATATAAACTACACCGGTGGAAAAAGAAAAAAGCAGCGAATTGTATGGTCAAATGATGGGCTTATTTTTGTTACATACGATCACTACGAAACTTTTTACGAAATCATATGAAAGGAGATATGAGATAATGAAAGAAATACGACATGCAACACTCGACCTTAGCGGTTGCAAAACTTTGTGGGACTTGCACACGCGGATACGTGATACATTGGACTTCCCTGATTATTACGGAAAAAACTGGTCGGCTTTCTGGGATTGTCTGAGTGTTGATTGTGAGTATAATTTCATCACTATAACCGGAGAATCAAAGGTTGCAAGTATACTCAAACCAAGCGTAGCGAAAATGAATGAGATTCTGGAGAGAAATAAAAGGTATTGGCATGGTTATTTCGATTATGAAATAATCGACTGATGCGCAATATACAGAAATATAATTAGAATTTACAATCAAATCAATGAAAAAATTCCCAATTTTGGGAACTTTTTCATTTTTTATATGTTTTTTACCTAAATTTTAGACGAAATATTGCAGTGAGTTTGCACGTGTTTTACAGGACGTCGAAAAGCATTGACCTTTGTCTGCGTTTGCTGTATCATAGCACTCGTAACAGGCAAGAGCCTGAAAAAACAAAGGAGGAATTCTTACTATGAGAAACTTTAAAAAGGTTCTCGCACTTGTGATGGTGTTCGCGCTTTCGCTTTCAATCTTTGCAAGTGCAGTGGGGTTCACCGATGCAAACGACATTAATGAGAATTATCAGGACGATGTAAACATGCTCGTTGAACTCGGCGTTCTCGGCGGATATCCCGATGGAACTTTCCGTCCCGAGGATAAAATCACCCGTGCTGAGTTTGCCAAGATGGCATACGTCTTAAAGTACGGAACAGACGACAACGGTAATCTTTTCGCAGGGCAGACAAGCTCATTTACCGATGTCGAGGGGAATGGCAATGTCACATGGGCAAAGGGTTATATCAACTACTGCGAAAACCAGGGCATTGTTTCAGGTGTTGGTAACAACAAGTTTAACCCGAACGGCAACGTAACAGTTGCAGAGGCGGCAAAGATGCTTCTTGTCATCCTCGGCTGTAACGCAGACAAGGAAGGCTTCAAGGGCGTAAACTGGGCATCCAACACAGTTGCAAAGGCTATGGAGCTTGGCCTCTTCAACGGCTGGCAGGGCGATCCCACTCAGGCGGCATCACGTCAGCTTGTTGCAAAGCTTATGCGCAATGCTATCTTTGCTCCGATCTACGTCTACAGCCCGATAACGGGCATCGGCTCCCAGTACAACGCGCTTGATAGCTCAAAGAATCAGACTCTCGGTGAGCAGGTAATGGGTCTTAAGCACGTAACAGGTATCGTAGTTGCAAATGAGAACTACGCTATCACACAGGATGCAGACGGCGAGACAATCAAGGTGGAAAACGGTCCGGCAATCGCTGTTACCGGCAAGGACTCTGACGAGTCTATCATCTACTACGAGGCACAGAACACAAGCGGCACTTACACCGGCGCTACAATAAAGATTGACCGCGAAATTCCGGACGAGCTTCTCGGCGCAAAGGTCGATGTATACTTCAAGGCAGATAACAATTCTTCTTCCCTTGCGTATACAAACGTTGAGGTTATCGGCAACGTAATCGTAAGCTCCGATACAAAGATGTACACCGTTTCTTCAAGCAACGTTGAAATGATGCCGAACGGCGAAAGCACAAGCTCGGCACTCATCACACCGTATATCTCCTTCACTGTTGACGGCAAGGAGTATCAGGTAAAGGCACAGACAGGTGCAAACAAGGTTGCAAAGAACAAGGACTACAACTCACTCTGGGGCAAGGATGAGGCAAATGACTTCACTCAGTTTGCCTACGCTTCCACCGCAACCTATAAGGACGGCGGCGAGCTGTTCCAGCCGAACGGCGACAACGCGTTCTTCCAGGATATGGGCAAGGGCTCTGTTTCAACCTACCGCTTCGTATCTGTTGACGGCGGCAAAACGTTCTCCTATATCTTCAGAATGCAGAACGGCGCAGATTCAATCCAGTTCGGTCAGGTTTCCTCAATAAGCGAGTCCAAGCAGACAATCACACTCCCGAAGCTCGGCGCAGTCGACTTTGAGGATGTAGAGATGTACGAAGGAATTGCGAAGGACGACTATGTTGTTTACTACTTCGCAAACGGCAAAATCCAGATCGAAAAGGTCGAGACAGTTACAGGCGCACTCCAGTCTATCAATGACGACGGCTCCGTAACAATCGCAGGTAACAAGTACTTTGCTGACGAAAATCTCAACCAGCAGGTTCTCACCTACGGCTCACTTGCAGCGTTCTATACAAGCAACAAGGATGCTATGAATGCAAACACGGTTTACCGTGTACACGGCAACACAATTCTTGATATCGAGGCAAATGCTGAGGTATCAAACGCAGAAAACTATGCAGTTATCCTCAATTCCAGCTACGACGAGCAGCTTGACGTTGCATATGTAAAGCTCGGGTTTGCGGACAACACAGAGGGCACCTACAAGGTCGGCAAGTTCTTCCGCAAGTATTCGTCACAGCCGAATCACGCAGAGAACGACCGCGCTCAGGATTACGCAAACAATGCACGCTTCGGCTGGGTTGTAGAGTACTCTATGCGCGATGACGGCACGGTTGACCTTTCTCGCCAGGACTTCAAGAGCTTAGAGTCAGGCGGCAGCCTCCGCGTTCCGAACGGCAACAAGACCTACGGTGTTGTTGAAAAGGCAGTTTCTGTTGACGGCAAGCGCTACTACGGCGACGCAAGCTCCATCCTTTTCGTTCTCTACGGTGACCTCGAGGGCGACTACTCCGATCAGAACTACAAGCCGGTAAAGGCACGTGCTTACAAGCTCTCTCATGTAACTGATGCAAGCGCTGCGGCTATCCCGGGTCTTAAGATAAACAATGCATCCGTAAACTCCGCGCTCGGAAGTGTCGTCATTGATACAAACGGCTACTCCAACAGCGTTGTTGCGGCGGCAATCACTCACGGTGATAACCTCGGCAACATCTCTTACAAGAGCTCTGATAGCCTTGCTTATGTAGTATCGGCAAAGCAGATGTACAATGTTGAAACCGGCTCGGCTTACGCAGTGTTCAAGCTCATCACCGAGGAAGGCTTCAAAGAAGTTACTTCTATCGACGATGTAACGGATCTTAACAATAACGTCATCTTCACAGAGGCAGCAGGTTATGTCGGTAACATCAAGAACTACGAGAGCGGCACAGTTGTACGTTACTCGATAAATGCCGAGGGCAAGCTTGAGGCAGTAAGTTCCGAGGGCGGTCTCCCGACAGATATGAATAAGGATCCGGCAAATCAGCAGAGCGGCCTCTACTATGTAAACGCAGCTCAGATTTCCGGCGACAGATTCATCTACTACAGCTCACAGAAGGCTCATGAGCTTGGCAGCGACGGCAGACTTAATGCGGATAACTCTGAATCACTCCTTCTCTCTGAGGACGGATACAAGATTATCACAATCGCAGATGATGAGTATGCAGGCGACTACCTTGTAACGGTTGCACGCAACCAGGCACTTGCAAAGGGTGCGTTCAATGCAATCATCGAGCTTGAAGAGGGCGAGATCATCAGAATCTTCTCCTTCGAGCAGTAAAAAGAGGCGGGATAACCAAATCTCCGTCGTTGAAGCGGAGCGGTGCGCATGCACCGCTCCGTGGATGTATTATATATAATTTACATATATAATATAAGTTGAAGAAATACATGGGTAAAACAGCATAATGGAAAGTGGCGAAAAAACGCGATGTTTTGGGCAAAATGTCAAAAGCTGAAAATTTTTTCAAAAAAAATGAAAAAAAGGGGTTGACTTTTGCGTTCAGATTTGGTATAGTATTAAGGCACCTCGCGAGAGGGGGTACGGAAGTAACCCGGAGGTCGAGAAAAAATTTCAAAAAAATGAAAAAAGTACTTGACAAGCGCTTGCGAGTGTGATATAATCATTAACTGTCGCGTCACCCACGGAAGTGAGGGAGATGAGGCAAGCGAATGAAGATTTGTACCTTGTAAATTAAACAACGTTGAAGACAAACAACGCCGGTGCTCGGTACAGGGTGGGCCCCGTACTGAGCGCATGAACAAAATAATTACTTTGAAACTTTGCTTGGAGCAAAGCTCAAATA